>NZ_JBEZYD010000059.1:0-61740 GCF_040638335.1 Nonomuraea sp. NPDC026600 | reverse complement strand
GATCATGAGCCTCGACCCGACCGGCAAGGGCCGCAAACGCTGGATCACCCGCTGGAAAGCCGCTCTCAACGCCTTCGCCATCACCTTCGAAGGCCCCCTGAACCCGACCACCCGATAGAACTAATTCAAGATCGAGTTACACCGTTTACTGGACAGGCCCGCCGGCGTTATCGCCCACGCCCGGCCCGAAGGTCCAATGTGCTGCCTGATGTTCTCTCCAGAGGCGGCCACCGAGGGGTGATGACCGAAGGAGGGAGTACGCCGAGTAGGAGATCAAGCCGGCGTTGTCCGTAGTCGTCCATGACCGTTGTCAGCGTTCGTGTTGGCAAGATCGTCGGAGAGCGTGACTACCCCGGCTGTGCGTGCGGCCCGCAGGGCCCGAGGTCACGTCCGTCGAGGACCTCGATGTCGGTGATGGCCGTCGCGCTCGGATCCAAGCTCAGCCAGATGACGCCCTCACCATGACGCTCCAACTGCACCATCCAAGAACCCGACGAACTCGGCGGGGCGGTCAAGAGGTTGGTGCAGGTAGCGCTACAGGTGCACACGCCATGGAACAGCAGGTTTTCGACCGTGTCCGCAAGGGGATCGCCTTCGTCCTGGGCATGCAGCAGAGCCCGATCGTCCCGGCCCCGACCAACCGACACCCGGGTCAGGAGAGCGAGGGCTGATCCTTGCTTGCAGGTGCCGCGAGGTCGGGTTTCAGGGTGTACCAGATCGCGTCGTCGTCGCCCGGGTCGTGCGCGTCGATGATGATGTCGCCCCGAGGTGCGCCGCGAGTTCCACCAGCTCAGACAGAGCAGTTGGCGCCGCCGTCCTCGTCTCCGCGCTGCGCGCGTTGAGCTGCGGGAACCGTTCCCAGGGAGTTCACAGGCGGCGTTTGTAGCACTTTCGACTGAGATTGATGAATATGGGGCAATGGAGCGCGTGCCGCAGGAGACCGGTGCGGCCGAGGCTCAGGGAGCCGTGGCCGGGAGGGCTCGGCGGTTCGTCGCCGGGGGTGGCGCACTTGTCGTCGTGGCGGTGCTGGCGTACTGGCTGGGAAGCAGCGGTGGGAACGGCGAAGCGGCCGCGCCCAGGCCGAGCGCGACGCCGACGCCCAGTGCGACGCTCACGGTGCCCGACGTCTACAACAGGGTCGGGCCGTCGGTGGTGGTCATCCAGGCCGGGAAGTCGCTCGGTACCGGGGTGATCGCGGCCGAGGATGGGACGATTCTGACGGCGTACCACGTCATCAAGGGCACGAAGAACATCAATCTGGGGTTCGCTGACGGTACCAAGGCGAAGGCCGTTGTCGTGTCGTCGAATCCCAAGCGCGACGTCGCGACCCTCAAGCCCGCCAAGCTGCCGGAGATCGTCGTGCCGGCGACGCTCGGCGGCGCCGTGGCCGTGGGGGCGCCCGTCGTGGCGATCGGCAATCCGCTGGGCCTGACCTACAGCGTCTCCACCGGCGTTGTGTCGGGCCTGAACCGGACCACCAAAGATCTGGGCGGGCTCATTCAGTTCGACGCCTCTGTCAACCCGGGCAGCTCCGGCGGTCCCCTCCTGAACGCTCGCGGCCTGGTCATCGGGATCGTTGTCTCGATCGCCGACCCGGGAGGCGACGACGCGTTCGCCGGCATCGCGTTCGCGGTGCCGATCGGCCTGGCCCTGGGCAGCGAAGGCGACGGCCCGCCGGGTGACGGGCCACAGATCTGACCGAAGCGCCACGACCGAAGCGTCACGAGAAGGAACACCATATGACCTCGACCAAGTCCCCCGAGTCGGCCCATCCGCTCGAACATGTGCTGTTCGAGGTCAAACATACGATCGTCGGGCAGGACGTCCTGCTGGAGCGCATGGCCGTCGCGCTGATCGCCGACGGCCATCTGCTCGTCGAGGGCGTGCCGGGGCTGGCCAAGACGCTCGCGGTGAGGTCGCTGGCCGCCGCGATCGCCGGGAGTTTCCAGCGCGTCCAGTTCACCCCCGACCTGGTGCCCGCCGACCTCGTGGGTACGCGGGTCTACCACCAGCACTCCGGGGAGTTCCGGACCGAGCTCGGCCCGGTGTTCGCGAACCTGCTGCTGGCCGACGAGATCAACCGCGCCCCCGCCAAGGTGCAGAGCGCCCTGCTGGAGGTGATGCAGGAGCACCAGGTGACGATCGGCCGGGAGACGTTCCGGGTGCCCGAGCCGTTCCTGGTCATGGCGACGGAGAACCCGATCGAGTCGGAGGGCACCTACCCGCTGCCCGAAGCGCAGGTCGACCGTTTCATGATGAAGGTGGTCGTCGACTATCCGACGCAGGCCGAGGAGCAGGCGATCGTCGACCGGGCGCTGCGTCCGCCGGAGCCGCCGCAGCCGATGGTGACGGCCGAGGACCTGATCGCGATGCGGGCCCGGGCTCAGGAGGTGTACGTCGATCCGGCGATCGTCGACTACGCGGTACGGCTGGTCGCCGTGACGCGCTCCCCCGCGACGGCCGGGCTCGGCGAGCTGGAACGGTACCTCACCTACGGGGCGAGCCCACGGGCGTCCATCGCGCTCGTCAAGGGCGCCCGGGCGCTGGCGTTCCTGCGCGGCCGCGACTACGCCCTGCCGCACGACCTGTCCGAGCTCGCGCTCGACGTGCTGCGCCACCGCCTCGTGCTGTCGTACGAGGCCCTCGCGGACGATGTCGACGCCGACACGATCATCACCAGGGTGCTCGGGGCCGTCCGGGCGCCCGACGTCGTCCTGCAGAATCGCTGAGCCATGGCCACCGCCCCCGACAGGCTCCTGCTCCGCCTGGAGTGGAAGGTCGTCCGCAGGCTCGACGGCCGGCTCCAGGGCGCCCACCGTACCGCGCACCGCGGCGCCGGGATCGACTTCACCGGGTTGCGCGCCTACAGCGACGGCGACGACGCCCGGCACATCGACTGGAACGTGACCGCACGGCTGGACGAGCCGCACCTGCGGGTGTTCACCGAGGATCGCGAGCTGACGGTGTGGCTCGTGCTCGACCGGTCGGCGTCGATGGCGGCAGGCCGGCCGGGGCGCGGCAAGCACGACGTGCTCGCCGAGCTCGCGCTCGTCCTCGCCCGGCTGTTCGGCCGGGGCGGCAACCGCGTCGGCGCCCTGCTGTTCGACACCGGGATGCTGCGTGTCGTGCCGCCCGGCACCTCCCGGCGGCACGCGCTGCGGATCGGCGCCGAGCTGGAACGCACCTCCACGGTACGCGGCGGCACCACCACCGACCTGGCGGAGATGCTCGACGCGGCCGGACGGCTCGCGCGCCGCCGCGCACTCGTCGTCGTGCTGTCGGACTTCATCGGCGACGGCGACTGGGAACGCTCGCTCCAGCGCCTGGCCCGGCGGCACGAGGTGGTCGCCCTGCGGATCGTGGACACGGCCGACGACGTGCTGCCCGAAGCCGGGCTGATCGTGGTCGAGGACGCCGAGACCGGCGAGCAGCTCGTCGTCGACTCCGCCGACCCGCTGTTGCGGGTCCACTTCCGCGAGGCCGTCGACGCCCGCGACGCCCGGCTCGAGGCGGGCATGCGCCGGGCCGGGGTGCCCGTTCACCGCATCGACACCGACCGCGATCTGGCCGAGGCGCTCGTCGAAGTCGTCGCCCGGACCCGGGACCGGTCGCCATGACCGAGTTCGTCGCCCGTACCTGGGACCGGTCGCCATGACCCTGTCCTCCCCGCTGCTGCTGGCCGTCGGACTGCTCGTCACGGCGGCGCTCGCCTGGGCGGCCGTCGTCTCGGCGCGCCGCCGGACGGCCGCGCTCGCCGCGGCCGGCGTCGCTGTGCCGGGCGGCCGCCGGGCGTACCTCGGAATCGGCCTGACGATCGCGGGCGTCGCCGTACTCGCGATCGCCACCGCCGGACCGGCGGCCATGGTGCCGGTCCCGCGGACCGCGGGCACCGTCATCCTCGCCATCGACGTCTCCAACAGTATGGGTGCCGACGACGTCGCGCCCACCCGGCTGGCGGCCGCGCAGCGGGCGGCCCGCGCGTTCGTGGCGGCGCAGCCCGCCAGCGTCGACATCGGAGTCGTCGCGTTCGAACGGGGCGCGCTCACCACGGCACGGCCCGACGCCGACCACTCCATCGCGCTCAAGGCCATCGACCGGCTGAAGATCACCGGCGGCACCTCGCTGGGGACGGCCATCACGGCCTCGCTGACCGCGATCACCGGCAAGCCGGTGGCCATCGCCCGTGACGGCACCGCGCCCGACATCGGCTACTGGCCGTCGGCGACGATCGTGATGCTCTCCGACGGCCAGAACCAGGGCGCGAACGTCGAACAGGCCGCGGCCGTGGCCCAGAAGGCGGGCGTACACATCCATACCGTCGGCGTCGGCACCACAGCCGGGGCGACGGTGAAGGTCGACGGCTACCTCTTGCAGAGCTCGCTCGAGGAGGACACCCTCACCTTGATCGCGCGGACCACCGGCGGCGCCTACCACCCCGCCGCCGACGCCGCGCGGCTCGACGGGATCGCCGACACGATCGATCTGCGGCTCACCGTCTCCGACGAGCCGCTGCCCCTCGCCGGCGGGCTGATCGGGCTCGCCCTCGCGCTGCTCACCGGGGGAGCGGCGTTCACCGTGCTCCGGTCTGGACGGGTGATCTGAATGTCGTTCTCATGGCCGTGGGCGCTGCTGTCAGTCCTGATCATCCCGCTGATCTTCGCCATCCGTGAGTGGGCACGGCGTCGCCGCCGGCGGGCCGCCGTGCGCGTCACCTCGATCGCGCTCGTACGGAGTGCCCTGCCCGGCCGTACGCGCTGGACCCGGAAGATCCCCCCGGCGCTGTTCATCGCCGGGCTCACCCTGCTCGTGGTCGGCGCCGCGCGACCGCAGGCCTCGGTGCCGGTGCCACAGACATCGGCGACGATCCTGCTCGCGCTCGACACCTCCGGCTCCATGTGTTCCACCGACGTCGACCCCAACCGCATCACCGCCGCGAAGAAGGCCGCCGCCGACTTCATCGAGTCGCAGCGGGGCGGGCCGCGCATCGGCCTGGTCACCTTCGCGGGCACCGCGGGTCTGCTCGTCCCTCCCACCGACGACACCGACTCGCTGATCAAGGCGCTGGACGGCCTCACCGTGTCCCGCGGCACCGCGATCGGGCAGGCCATGCTCGCCTCGATCGACGCGATCGCGGAGGTCGACCCGTCGGTCGCCCCCACCGGGGCGAACCCTGGCAGCGGCGGGAGCGGGTACGCCGGTGCCGCGATCGTCGTGCTCACCGACGGCGCCAACACCCAGGGCGTCGACCCGCAGATCGCCGCCCAGGAGGCGGCCCTGCGCCGCGTCCGGGTCTTCCCCATCGGCTTCGGCACCACGAACCCGGCCCCGATGGTCTGCGACAACTCACAGTTCGACGGCGGCTGGGGCGGCGGCTTCGGTGGCCGCGGCGGATTCGACAGGGGCCGCAACCCTCGTACCATCGACGAGCCCGCGCTCAAGCAGATCGCCCAGACCACCGGCGGCTCCTACCACCGCGCCGAGAACGCCGACCAGCTCCAAAGCGCCCTCGACGCCCTGCCCGGCAGCTTCACCGTCATCCGCCAGCGGGTCGACACCGCCGCCGCCTTCGCCGCCGGCGGCGCCATCCTCATCACCGCGGCCCTGTCCCTCTCCCTCTGGTGGAACCGGCCCCGGATCCCGACCCGCTGACGGTACCCGCAGCCGAAACGTCTGGTTGGGCAACAGGGCTGCGGGCAGATGCACACTGGCCGCGTTCGTGGACTGGCGCTTCGCCCTGCCCGCAGCCGGCATCCAGCTGGCCACGATCAGCACCTACCTCAGCTACTTCGCCAACCGCGAGGTGCTGCCGCTGAAGCTGATGGCCGGCACGGCCCTCCTGGCGGGGACCACGGCAGCCTTCCTCCTGATCCGAAATCTGAATGTCCTTTCACCTGAATCGAGAGACCAATGACGACCACCGCCCAACAGGTTCCCCAACCCGACCTGGTGCGTGTACAGCTTGAACCAAAGGGAGCATGGCAACTTCCAACCGCTGGCGGAGCTAGCGTGACCTGCCAGCCATCGGGCACCGGCTTGCGGGTTGCCGTTGCCGCCACCGGGGCGCTGGCCCGGGTGCACCTGCGCTGGCGGCGCGCCCTGGTGCCCGGCTCGCTGCTGCTCGGGGATGCCTGGGAGCGCAGCTACGGCGAGCTGGCCTGGCAGTCCAGCCCACGGGCAGAGCAGCTCCACCCCTGGATGGTGCTCACCCACGGCGGGTCGGGAACCTGGGGTGCCGGGGTGGACGTGCGCGCCAGCGCCTTCGCCGGCTGGACGGTTGACGCCGCGGGCGTCTCGCTGTGGCTGGACGTCCGGGCCGGGGCCGACCCGGTGGTGCTCGGCGACCGGGAGCTGGCTGCGGCGACCGTCCGCTGGGTCGGCGGGGACGACGGCCCTTTCGCCGCCCAGTGTGCACTGGCCGCAGCCTTGTGCGCAGATCCATTGCCAACTGGCCCGCTGGTGGGCTGCAACAACTGGTACTACGCCTACGGCCGGGACTTCGACGCCGATGCCGTCGTCCGGGACGCGCAGCTGATCGCAGAGCTGGTAGGTGACCATCCCGTCCGGCCGTTCGGTGTGGTCGACGACGGCTGGAGCATCGACGGCACCGCCGATGGCCGCAGGAGCTCCGGCGGCCCGTGGGACCGGGGCCGCGCGGGCAGCTTCGCAGACATGGCCGAGGTGGCCGACCGGATCGCCGCGGAGAACGTGCGGCCCGGCATTTGGTTCCGGCCGCTACAGGCCCGGCTCGAACCGGCGGCCGGCTCGCTGCGTCCGTGGGAGTACGGCTGGGCGCTGGACCCGAGCCATCCGGCGACGCTGGAATCGGTCGCTGCGGACGTCCGCCGGATCCGGGACTGGGGCTTCGAACTGATCAAGCACGACTTCTCCACCTTCGACGCACTCGGTCGGTGGGGCTTCCAGATGGGACCCCGGCCGGCCGCCGACGACGTCCACTTCTTCGACCGCTCCCGCACGAGCGCCGAGGTGCTGGTCGACTTCTACCGCGTGGTCCACGAGGCCGCCGGCGACGGCATCGTGCTCGGCTGCAACGTCGTCGGGCACCTGGCTGCCAGCCTGGTCCAGGCCCAACGAACCGGAGATGACACCTCGGGCCGGGTGTGGGAGCGGACCCGGAGAATGGGTGTGAACACTCTTGCCTTCCGCCTAGCTCAGCACCGCCGGTTCTTCACCGTGGACGCCGACTGTGTGGCCAGCACCACCGAGACCGACTGGGCGAAGAATCGCCAGTTCCTCGACCTGGTGGCCCGATCCGGTACTTCCCTATTTGTTTCGGTCGATCCGGCGACCCGGACCGACGCTGTGGAAGCGGATCTTTCAGCTGCCCTTCGACTTGCCCTCGACGGTGGCGGTCTCGGCGGAGTGGAGCCGGTGGACTGGCTGCGTAACTCCACGCCGGCGATCTGGCGCGGCGCCGGGGAGACTCTCACCTATGACTGGTTCGAGGGAGAGGCGGGAGCCGACCCTTATGACCTGACGGACTCTGACGAGGTGGCCTGAGGCCCCATGGTTGGTTGCCACGCTCCAGAGCCGGGTGATCGAGGACTCCATTCAGCCGAAGGAGCGATGCTGCCGTTCGCGCCGATCGCCTCGCTGCTGATCGAGCTGGACGCGCGCACGCGCACTTCCTGGACTGCTTCACCACGCCGGCGGCCGCAAGCTCAGCACGTCCGTGGAGACCAAGCGCAACATCCTCGCCGTGCTCATTGCGATGTCCACGAATCTGGGCCCGGCCCGGATGCCGGAGGCCTGCGGGGTGCTGCCGCGGCGAGTACCCGGCGATCGTGAAGCTGTGGGAGGACGCCTGGGCCGAGTTCGTGCCCTTCCTCAACTTCGACACCGAGATCCGCCGGGTGATCTGCTCCACCAACGCCATCGAGTCGGTCAACGCCCGCATCAGGAGGGCGGTCAAGGCCCGCGGCCACTTCCCCAACGAACAGGCCGCGCTCAAGTGCGTCTACATGGCGATCATGAGCCTCGACCCGACCGGCAAGGGCCGCAAACGCTGGATCACCCGCTGGAAAGCCGCTCTCAACGCCTTCGCCATCACCTTCGAAGGCCCCCTGAACCCGACCACCCGATAGAACTAATTCAAGATCGAGCTACACCGTTTACACCACTGGACAGGCCCGCCCCCCGTCGATCATCATCCCGCGCAGCGTCAAAAGATGTGGCGGTTCGCCGTTCCTCTCCTACTGGCAGACCAACTCCAGTCCCAGCTGAACGCCCTGGAGCGGGTGCCACACCGGCGATACGGCAGAAACGGGCTGCGGAACGGCAGAGCCGCTGCTCAGCGTTGAGCCAGCACCTCATAGGCGGTTGAGCGGCCGATCTTGAGGCCGCGAGGGCTGATCACCTTGGCGTGCGCAGCAGGGGGACGGGATCGGCGGCGAAACGGGCGGCGCGGGGGGCGCGCTCGTCGCCGAACCGCTGGGTGAGGACGTCATAGAGCTCCGGGCGGCGTCCCTGCAGCCAGCGCCGTCCGGTCGACAGGGGCAGCAGGGAGAGGTCAAGATCGGCCACGACCGTGGCGTCGGCAGCGGCCCAAGTCTCCTCGATGATCCTTCCGTAGGGATCGATGATCATCGCGTTGCCCGTGCGAATCTCGTCGTCGTCCTGGCCGACGCCGTTGCTGAACAGGATGAACAGGCCGTTGTCGTGAGCGCGGGCGGGGAGCCACCGCATCAGCCACTGGCGCCCGTTGGGGCCGCGTAGCTCTGCCTCGATCGCCTCCGGGTCGCGGTGACGATCATGCCAGAGCTGCGCGGGGATCGGCCGCATTCCGTGCGGGCTGCGTGAGGCGGTGCCGCCCGTCTGATGCGGTGCCAGCAGTACGGAGGCCCCCAGCAGTGCGGTTGCCCGGACGTTCTCGACGAGGTTGTTGTCCCAGCAGATGAGCACTCCCAGGCGCACCCCCCAGGGAGTGTCGAAGACCGTGTAGGAGTTGCCGCTGCTGATCGCCTCGTGTTCGAAGGCGTGCAGCTTGCGGTGACAGTGGACGCGCCCGTCCGGCAAGCACACGGCGTAGCTGTTGAACAACCGCTCCTGCTCGTCGATCTCCAGGTAGCCCACCCCCACCGCCATGCCGTGCTCGACGGCCAGTCGCCGGATGAACGAGATCGAAGGCCCGGTCACCGGTTCGGCGAGCGTGCGCAGCCGCTCGGCGGACTGCCGGCGCAGATGCCAGTATCCCAGCAGGCACATCTCCGGGAAGGCGACGACCCGCACCCCTGCGGCGGCCGCCTCCCGCACATGGTGCTCGATCCTGGCCCTGTTGTAGTCCTTGTCGTCGGGCCGTGGCTCGAACTGAACGGTCGCGCACCGCAACACCACGTCATCGTTCTTCATCACTAACCTCCTGAGCGTGCGTTGAGCACCAGCAGATCGCACCCGCCTTTCATGCGTCCAATGAATCTCATGTGGCATTCCATAGAATCTGGGAATGGATGTGATGCTGCTCCGCGCCTTCCTGACGGTGGCCGAGCATGGAAGATACAGCCGGGCCGCGCAGGACCTGATGGTGACTCAGCCGACGTTGACCAAGCAGATCCAGTCCTTGGAAGCGCGGGTCGGAGGCCGGCTGTTCCACCGTGGGCGGCATGGCGCCACGCCGACCGCTTTGGGGGCGATCCTGCTGCCCGAGGCGCGAGATCTGGTGCGGCGCGCGGATGCCCTGGCCCAGCGTATGACCAAGGCGGCGAGGGGCGAGATCGGACGATTGTCGGTCGGCTTCGGGCTGTCGAGTATCGATCTGGCCCCGTGTGCCGTGGCCGCCTTCCGTCGTCGCTACCCCGACGCGCACGTCTCCCTGGACGACATGTCCTCCCAGGAACAGCTCGACCGGCTCGCAACGGGGGAACTTGACGTCGGCTTCGTCCGCCTTCCCGAGGGTGACACCTGGGGGCACATGGCGCTGGACACCGATCGCCTCGCCTTCGCCTCATCCGCTCGGCACGCCCCGCCGCCGCAGGACGTGGCAAGCCTGCCACGCTGGATCGGCGGTCAGAGGTTCGTCCAGCTGACCAAGGAGAGAGGACCCGGGCTGGCTTGGCAGATCGAGCGGCTGTGCGCCGCCATCGCGGTCCGGCCCACCGTCATCCAGGAGGCACACGACCTGCAAACCGTACTGGCGCTCGTGGCGGCCGGAGTGGGTACGGCTCTCGTCCCCGCCCGTGCCGGCCGCATCGCTCCCGCGTCGGTCGCCATCATCCCGATCGATCACCCGGCTGCGGAGTGGCGGATCGCCGTAGCGTGGAACCGCGGCCGCGCCCACCCGATGACGGCCAACTTCCTCGCCGTTCTCCGAGACACTCCACCATCCGACCAGACCGATGGCAACGCGCACGTCACGCCCCCTGACCTCGAATCGCGGGCATGAACCACCACGGCGGCCGGGACCGAGCGCTTCGAGGAGTTCGCCGAGGTCTGGGCCGGGCTCCAGCAGCGGGCGCAGGTCGGCGACGGGCTGGACTCCGAAGACCGGTGGCCGGCCGCCAGTCACCAGGCCGGAAACACCGCCAAGGGTTTTCGCTTCGCCAACCTGCGGATCAACCCTCGGCGCCAATAACCAGGCGTCGGTCCTTTCACACCGACACAGCCCTGCCGCGCCAGGCGGGCGGCGTTCAACCTGAACTCAAGGAGATCGACGTCACCACAGGAGACCAGGGCGAGCCGGAGTTCGGACGCTCCACAACGGACACGACTCCAACCTTTCAGTTGCGTCCATGGAGCGAAGACGAGGTTTTTCCTTCAATCGCTCCTGATTGGCACCCGCATCCTTAATTAAGTTATTCGTATTTTCTGAGGGTTCCATTGTCGGCGGCTGCCCGCGACAGCGCTTTGACCTGGCCGGGAGTCGGCTGGTGGCGTCTTAAGCGGCCATCGCCGAAGGTGGCGCGTGGCCGCCGCTCTTGCACACGCTTCACTGCCGCATGCAAGCAGAATGGCCGGATTTTTGGGGAAGTCATCAAGGGTTTCCCAGTACACAGATGGCGCCTATTCCCTCAAGGGCGAGAAGCCCCCACATCGCATAAGGCAGTTTCACGGTCATGTGCTGCCGATTTCGGGTGCTAAATTCATCGCCATCCCCGCGCGATTCGAAAAGGCCGTCATCATGACATTCGTCATCACGACGACAGGATCAGACCGCGCGCAGCATCGATGAAAGGTTGTCTGTGATTTCCAGCGCCGTCACCGGCCGACCGGCCGGCCCTGTCCAGGTCGCTGTAGTCACCGGGGCCAACAAGGGCATCGGTCACGCCATCGCCCGGCAACTATCCGAGCTTGGCATGACCGTCTATCTGGGTGCCCGGCACGAGGGACGTGGCCAGGCCGCTGAGGCCGAACTGCGCGCGGCGGGCCTGGACGGGCGGTTCGTCCAACTCGATGTCACTGACGAGTCCACCGTCCGCCTCGCGGCAGAGCGGATCGAGGAGGAAAGCGGCACGCTGGACGTCCTGGTTCCGCCTCGCCTGCCAGTAGCACAGGTCCACCCGCCCTTGGTCGCCGCCGCGGCCCGGGATCTGCGCGGCGTCTGGCTCCACGACGCTTCCTCAGAGAGCACGACAGCGGACCACATGACAACGACAGGTCCCCGCCCCAGGACCGCCAGTTCGCACCTGCCATCCATCCAGGGCCGGCCAAGGTCAACAAGGGTCCTCGCAGGCGAAGCCCGCCTGTGAAGGACGTCCGAGCGAAGCGAGGCCCTGCAGGGGTCGGGGCTTGGCCCGACTGGAGACATCGCCTGAGCCGTGCAAGCGCGAAGCGCCCAGAAAGCGAAGCCCGTTGTGCGCCGGAGGCGCCCTCAGAAGGGTGCCCGGAGCGGAAGCGGAGGCCTTTGTAAGGGCGGGCATAAGACGGCCAATCACCGGATCGGGTAACGGGTGAAAGCGTCGGTCAGCGGGCCAGATGTCTGCTGATCACCAGGCGTTGGATCTGGTTCGTGCCCTCGAAAATCTGCATGATCTTGGCCTCGCGCATGTACCGCTCGACCCGGAACTCCCGCGTGTACCCGTACCCACCGAGCACCTGTACCGCGTCCGTGGTGACCTTCATCGCGGCATCAGTGGCCACCAGCTTCGCGACGCTTGCCTGTCGTCCGTACGGACGGCCGGCGTCGCGGCGGCGGGCGGCGTCCAGGTATGTGGCGCGGGCGCTGTCCACGGCGGCGGCCATGTCCGCGAGCAGGAAGCCCAGCCCCTGATGGTCGATGATCTTGCGGCCGAACGTTTTGCGCTCCTTGGCATAGGCGACGGCGGCGTCGAGCGCGGCCTGTGCCAGGCCGGTCGCGCAGGCGGCGATGCCGAGCCGGCCGGAGTCGAGGGCGCTGAAGGCGATGGGCAGGCCCTGTCCCTCCTCGCCGAGCAGCCGGTCGGCCTCGATCACGGTGCCGTCCCAGTGGGCGCTGGTCGTGGGGATGGCGTGCAGGCCCATCTTCTCCTCCGGGCGGCCGAAGGTCAGGCCGTCGGCGGCGCCGGGGGCCAGGAAGCAGGAGATGCCCCGGCTGCCCTCCCCCGTGCGGGCGAACAGGGCGTAGAAGTCGGCCTTGCCGCCGTGGGTGATCCAGGCCTTGTTGCCGGTGATCCGGTAGCCGTGCTCGACCTTCTCCGCCTTGCAGGTGAGGGCGGCGGCGTCGGATCCGGCCTGCGGTTCCGACAAGCTGTAGCCGCCGATGATCCGGCCGGCCAGCATGTCGGGCAGCCAGCGTTCGCGCTGCTCGGGCGTGCCGTAGGTGGCCACCGGGAAGCAGGCGAGCGTGTGCACGCTGGTGGCCACCGCGACGGCGGCCCAGCGGGCCGCCAGTTCTTCCAGCACCTGTAGGTAGACCTCGTACGGCTGGCCGCCGCCGCCGAATTCCTCCGGGTACGGGAGGCCGAGCAGCCCGGCGGCGCCGAGCGTGGCGAACAGGCCCTCGGGGTAGGTCTCGGCGCGCTCGTGCCCGTCGACCCGGCTCGCCAGCTCTTTGTCGGCGATATCCCGGGTGAGAGCGATGAGGTCCTCGGCGTCCTCGGTGGGCAACAGGCGATCGACGGTCACATTCTCTCCAGGGTTCCGGTGGGCTCATTCGGCTCCGCGAGAGCCGGCTCGCTCGGCTCCGCGAGGGCGGACTCGCTCGACTTCGCGAGAGCGGGCTCGCTCAGCTCCGCGAGAACAGGCTCGCCCGACTTCGCGACAGCGGACTCGCTCAGCTCCGCAAGGGCGGTTCTGGCTCGGTCGCGGAACTTCGCGACCGACGCGAGCTTGATGTCCTCATACCCGCGAACCGCCTCCGGCAGCGCCGCGATCGCGGCCACGGCGCCGGCGGTGGCCGGGCTCAGCCGGGCGAGAGCGTCACGCATCAGGTCACGGTACTCGGTGATGATCGCTCGCTCGACCCGGCGTACTCCGGCGTACCCGAACACGTCGAACGGCGTCCCCCGCAGGAACCTGGCGGCGCGCAGCACGCGGAACACGACCCCCGCCGAGCGCCGCAGCCTGATCTTGCGCTTCATGCCCATCGCTCGCAGCAGCGGCGGGTGCAGCAGCACCGACACGACGGCGTCGGTGCCGAACTCGCGTTCCCGCCTGGCCCGCTCGGCCGGGTCCAGGTGCAGCCGGGCGACCTCGTACTCGTCCTTGTAGGCCATGAGCTTGTGCAGCCCCTTGGCGTAGGCGAGGGCGATCGGGGCGCCCTCCTCCCCCGCGCGGTCGGCGGCGAGCGCGGCCACGCGGCGCACGTCCTCGGCGTACTGGGCGGCGTAGGCCGCGTTACGGTAGCCGGTCAGGTCGGCGACCCGCGTGGCCAGGGTCTGCTCGAAGGATTCGGCTTCCGGAGCCGAGGGGTCGAAGGATTCGGCCTCCCGAGCTGAAGGGTCGAACGATTCGGCCTCCGAAGCCGAGGCCTCGACGGCCGCCAGCACCGCGTGGCGGTCGGCGACGGCGGCTCGGCCCCAGCGGAACGCCGCGAGGTTCTGCTCGGCCGAGGCTCCGTTGAGCCGGATGGCCCGTTCGACGGCTTCGGCCGAGACCGGCAGGCAGCCGTGCTGGAACGCGGCGCCGATGAGCAGCATGTTCGCGGGCATGTGGTCGCCGAACAGCGTCTCGGCGAGGGCGTGGGCGTCGAGGTAGAGGTTGTCGGCGCTGCGGGTGGCCGACTCGACGCGGGTGATCGCGTCGCCGGGCGAGTCCGGCACGGTGACGCGGCCGGTCACCATGGCGGCGGTCGGTACGACGGCGGTGCTGACCACGGCGATGGTACGGTCCGGCGCGGCGGCGGCCAGGTTGGCGTCGGCCGCCGCGCCGAGCAGGTCGAATCCGATCAGGACATCGGCGGTGCCGCGCGACGCCTTCGGGGAGCCGGTGACCGGGTGCGGGGAGATGCGGACGTCGCTGACGACGGGTCCGCCCTTCTGGGCCAGCCCGGTCTGTTCGAGGCCGGCCGCGTGCAGGCCGTCGAGGTGGGCGGCCATCTGCAGGATCTGTGAGACGGTGACGACGCCCGTGCCACCGATGCCGGGCATCCGCAGCAGCACCTCCCGGCCGGGGAACCTGCTAACCGGCTCGGCGAGCTCCACCGGCGACGGCACCGGCCGCGCCCGCCGCGTCCCAGGCTTGATCAGCAGGAACGACGGGCAGTCGCCCTTGAGGCAGCTCAGGTCGGAGTTGCACGAGGGCTGGTGGATCCGGGTCTTGCGGCCGTACACGGTCTCGACGGGCTGCACGGACAGGCAGGTCGACGCCTCGCCGCAGTCGCCGCAGCCCTCGCACACCCGCTCGTTGACCACGACCTTCTCCACCGGGACGGGTAGTTTGCCGCGCTTGCGCAGGCGGCGTTCCTCGGCCGCGCACCGGTCGTCGTGGATCAGCACGGTCACCCCGCCGAGCGCGGCCAGCTCCTGCTCGGCCGCCGCCAGCCCGTCGCGGTGACGTACGGTGGCGATCGGCGCGAGCCGGACGCCCCGGTAGGTCTCCGGTTCGGGTGTGGTGATCACGATCCGGCGGACCCCCTCGGCGGCCAGCGACCGCGTCAGCGCGGGCACGTCGAGGCGGCCCTCCGCGCGCTGGCCGCCCGTCATGGCGACGGCGTCGTTGTAGAGCAGCTTGTACGTGATCGACACCCCGGCCGCGACGGCGGCGCGGACGGCCAGCGAGCCGGAGTGGTGGAAGGTGCCGTCGCCGAGGTTCTGCACGAAGTGCCGGTCGCCGGTGAAGGGGGCCAGGCCGATCCACTGGGCGCCCTCGCCGCCCATCTGGGTGATGCCGATCTGGTTGCCGCGCCCGTTGCCGTCCAGGGCGATCATGGCGTGGCAGCCGATGCCGACGCCGACCAGCGTGCTGTCCGACGTACGGGTGGAGATGTTGTGCGGGCAGCCCGAGCAGAAGTACGGCGTGCGCGCGGCGACCATCGGCAGCAGGCGGCGCGCCTTCGGGGCAGCCGCCAAGGCATCCGCGGTCTGCGGGAGCGTGCCGGCGAAGGTGGAGGACGCCAAGGTGACCGCGGTCTGCGGGAGCGTGCCGGCAAAGGTGGAGGACGCCAGGGTGACGGCGGTCCGTGGGAGCGTGTCGGCGAAGGTGGTGAGCGCCTTGGCCACGTCCTCCGCGCCGAGCGTGCCACGGGCGGTGAGCAGCTCGCGGCCGACGACGGCGGGGGTGCGCTCGCCGCCGTAGAGCGCCTGCTTCAGCTGGCCCTCCAGGAACGGGACCTTGTCCTCCACCACGAGCACCCGGTCGAGGTCCGCGGTCATGGCGGCCAGGTCGCCGGGCGCCAGCGGGTACGGCATGCCGAGCCGGATGAGCCGCAGGCCCAGGTCCTCGATCGCGGTCTCGTCCAGCCCGAGGTCGGCCAGCGCCCGCCGGACCACCGCGAAGGAGGCGCCGGAGGCGAGGATGCCGAGGCGGGCCCGCGGTGAGCCGGACATCACCCGGTTCAGGCCGTGCGCGCGGGCGTAGTCGCGGGCCAGGTCGAGGCGCCGGGTCAGCATGTCGTGCTCGGCGTCCAGCGCGGCCGGGCCGACCAGGGCGGCCGGCGTGGCGCGGGCCGCGTGGTCCGGGGCCGGGATGCCGTCGCGCAGCGAGCCGAGGTCGACGGTGGCCGACGCGTCGGCGAGGTCCGCGACGATCTTCAGTCCGGTCCACAGGCCGGTGACGCGCGAGAGGGCGACCGCGTGCAGCCCGAACTCGATGATCTCCGCCACCGAGCCCGGCGCGAGCAGCGGCACGCTCAGGCTCTGGCACATCGGCTCGCAGGAGCTGGGCACGGTCGAGGACTTGCTGCCGGGGTCGTCGCCGATCCAGGCCACCGCGCCGCCGAGCGCGGCGGTGCCGGCCAGGTTGCCGTGCCGGATGGCGTCGGCGGCCCGGTCGAGGCCGGGGCTCTTGCCGTACCAGAAGCCGGCAACGCCGTCGTGTCGCCGGCCGGGCAGGCGGCCGAGGAGCTGCGTGCCCGCCACGGCGGTGGCCGCCAGTTCCTCGTTGAGCGCCGGCTGGAAGACCACGCCCGCCGGTTCGAGCAGCCGGGCGGCCCGGCCCATCTCCAGGTCGACGCCGGCCAGGGGCGAGCCCGGGTAGCCGGAGACGAACACGCGCGTGTCCAGCCCGCGCTCCCGGTCCAGGCGGCGCTGTTCGAGCGTCAGCCGGACGAGGGCCTGGAGGCCGGAGATGAGCACGCGGCCGTCCGTGGCCGTGTACTTGTCGTCGAGAGCGACGCTCACGCGGGCCTCCCTGAGGTTCGTGGGGAACCCCAGCACAGCAACGCGGGCGGGCATCGCGCAAGTATCACCCAAGAAGGCGCGAGAAAGACGCAAAACCTTTGCGGCTTCGGCCTCATTCGCTAAGGTTCTTTCCACCAAAAGCCAAGGAGTGCCCGCATGCCGGAAATAGACGAGATTGATCATCGGCTGTTGCGGTTGCTGCGCGAGGACGGGCGCCGGACCTTCTCGGAGATGGCGGGCACGATCGGCCTTTCCGTGGCCGCGGTCAAGCGGCGGGTGGACCGGCTCAAAGAGCTCGGCGTCATCACCGGTTTCACCGTGCAGATCGACTACGCGAAGCTCGGATGGGGCATCGAGGCGTTCACCGAGCTGCATTACGCGGGTGCGACACCGGTGAGTGAGATCGTCCGCACGGCCACCGACGTGGCGGAGGTCCAGACGGTGTTCACCATCGCCGGCGACCCCGACGCGCTGATCCACGTCCGCGTCCGCGACCTCGGACATCTCCAGCAGGTCATCGATCATCTGCGCCATGCCGGGAACGTCACGGGCACCAAGACGCTGTTGGTGCTGGGCTCGTGGACCCGTGACGCGCTCGCGCCGCGAGCGTCCCGGATAGCGGGAATGAAATAGCCCCGCTAACAAATAGCAGAGCTTTCTTTGTCCTGGCCACCCGCCGTCCCGGAGGTGCGCCGAACAACGACGCCATACGCTACAGTACTGATTGTCTTCTCGCCTCTGAATTCGGAGCACCAGCATGGCCAAGCAAATTCAAGAGATCTTCCTTGACGACCTCGACGGAAGCGCCTTGTCGTCCGAGAACACAATCAGGTTCGGGCTCGACGGCTTTGCCTACGAGATCGACCTGTCGGATAAGAACGAGGAGAAGTTGCGCAAAGCGCTTGCCCCGTTCCTGGTCAAGGCCCGCCAGGTCCGCAAGGAGCGCGGTGGCAAGGTCCGTCGCGGAGTGGGCTCGGCGCGCTCGGTGAGCCGCGACAAGTCCACCGAAATTCGCCAGTGGGCGAAGCAGGCGGGACTACCCGTGAGCGAGCGCGGCCGTATCGCCGCGACCATCGTGGAGCAGTACGAGGCGGCCCACTGAGATTGCCGCTCCGGCAATCATCACGGCGATAATGACCGTCACCTCCTGAATTCGAAATGCGGCCCGCCCACCGGCCTTTGGCCGCCGCGATGGCGGGTTCGCGGCAGGTTCCGCGGCATCGCCGCCGGAGCGATATCGGGAGGATGACGATCAGAGTCGGCCGGCTGCCTTCGAGGCCCGTACGGCCCGCCGGTCCAGGCGAGGGGACCGGTGGCGCAGCCGGCGTCCGACGTTGCCCGGACGCGCCCAGATCAGCTCCGAAACGTCAGCTTCGAAACGCCGGCTTCGAAACGCGGGGCCCGCAAGACGGCGACGGCTGACTCAGACGCGGGTCGACTCCCGCAGCACCAGGCTGCACGGCATGCGCCGTACTCCACCCTGGTGCGGTACCCCGCCGATCACGTCCAGCAGGTGCGTGGCGGCGGCGCGGCCGATCTCACCGAGGTTCAGGTCGACCGTGGTGAGCGGTGGCCGGGAGCCGAGCGCCATGGGCGCCCAGTTGTCGAAACCCACGAGCGCCACGTCATCGGGAATGCGCCGGCCACGATCCCGGAGCGTCTCGGCGACCCCCCTGGCGATCTGGTCGCTGCCGCAGAACACCGCGTCGACGTCCGGCTGAGTGCGGAGCAGGATGTCGGCGCCCTGGCGCCCCCACTCCTCCGACCACTCCCCGAACAGCGCGTCGCCCGCGGCCGTCGCCCCCGCCTCCGCCAGCGCGTCGGCGAACCCCGCGGCCCGCGTCCGCGCGGCCAGGAACCGCTGCGGCCCGGTGATGTGGCCGATCCGCCGCCGCCCGGTGGCCAGCAGATGCCGTACGGCGAGCATGCTCCCGCCCAGATCATCGGGGATCACCGAGAAGTCGGCGGCCTCCGTCGACTGGGTCATGGCGTAGACGACCGGGACCGGCAGGCCGGTGCCGATGCTCGGCCGGGGCTCGGTGCGGCGGCCGGTGACGATGATGCCCTCGACCCGCCTGGCCAGCAGGCGCTCGACGTAGTGCCGCTCCCTGATCGGGTCGTCTCGGGTGTCGCACATGAACACCGAGATCTGGCCGGCGCCCAGCGCGTCCTCGGCGCCGAGCATGACGGGGATGCTGAACCGGCCGAAGCTGTCGCACGTCACCAGTCCGACGGTGAACGTGCGGCCGTGCAGCAACCCTTGGGCGAGCTTGTTCGGCCGGAACTCCAGACGTTCGGCGGCGGCTATCACCCGCGCCCTGGTCTCCTCGCGCAGCCGGCCTTGGCCGTTGAGCGCCTTGGACGCCGTGCCGATCGACACTCCCGCGGCCGCGGCGACCTCGCGAATGGTCACGGCTCGCCGGGAAAATTCAGACAAACGATTTCCCTCCTCTATGCCCTGGTCAGGATACAACCGCATGGAGGGTTGACCAGTGATGTGTAACACCTTACTGTTCGCGGAGGAAAGCCTATTCCTCAGGTGCAAGGAGTTCGATGGACCAGGCCTGCGGCCCCGCCGTACCGACCGCAGAATCGAAGGCCGTGCAGCGGCCGCTGGGCATCCATGACGTGGTGATCAGCGGTGGGCCGTTCGGGCGCTGGCAGAGCGTCAACCGCGCGGCTAGCATCCCGCTCGGGCTGGAGCAGATGGAGCAGGCGGGCAGCCTGCCGAACCTGCGCCTGGCCGGAGCGGAAGCAGGCGGCGAGGAAGGGGGTGAGTTCCGCGGGTATCGCTTCCAGGACTCGGACCTGTACAAGCAGCTCGAGGCCGTCGCATGGGAGCACGCCAGGCGACCGTCGGCTGCGTACACGGACTTCGTCGAGCAGGCGTCCGAGGTGCTCAAGCGGGCTCAGCGGCCCGACGGTTACCTCAACTCGCACTACCAGATCGTCAAGCCGGACAAGATCTACGCCGAGCTCGAGTACAGCCACGAGATGTACTGCGCGGGCCACCTGTTCCAGGCCGCGGTCGCCGCCACCCGCGCGGGCACCGGCACGGAGCTGCTCGAGGTCGCCCGGAAGTTCGCCGACCACCTGGCGGACGTCTTCCTGCGCGGCGGCAACGACGGCATCGACGGGCACGCCGAGGTCGAGACCGCGCTGGTGGAGCTCTACCGGGCCACCGGCGAGCGCTCCTACCTGGACCTGGCCGCGAAGCTGATCGAGGGCAGGGGCAGGGGGCACATCCGCGACAGCGGGCTCGGCATCCTGTACGCCCAGGACCACCTGCCGGTCAGGGAGGCGGACACGGCGGTCGGGCACGCGGTGCGCCAGTTGTACCTGGAGGCGGGCGTCGTCGACGTCTACCTGGAGACGGGTGACGAGTCGCTGCTGGAGTGCTCGGTGCGGCGCTGGGAGGACCTGGTCGCCACCAAGACCCACCTGACGGGAGGCATGGGCAGCCGCCACTCCGACGAGGCGTTCGGCGACCGCTGGGAGCTGCCGCCGGACCGCGCCTACAACGAGAGCTGCGCGGCCATCGCCAGCATCCACTGGAACTGGCGGCTGCTGCTGGCCACCGGCCACGGCCGCTACGCCGACCTGATCGAGCGCACGCTCTACAACGCCTTCGCCGCCTCGACCTCGGCCGACGGCATCCGCTTCTTCTACGTCAACCCGCTCCAGCGCAGGGACGACCACATCGAGGGAGCCTACGCCGGTCGCCGGCGCGAGTGGTTCGCCTGCGCCTGCTGCCCGCCGAACGTCATGCGGCTCGTCTCCTCCCTCGGCGGGTACGTCGCGACGTCCGCCGAGAACACCCTGCTCGTCCACCAGTACGTGCCGGGCACCATCTCCGACGGCGACCTCACGCTGGCCGTCGCCACCGACTACCCCTGGCACGGCCGCGTCACGTTCACCGTGGAGCGCGCGCCCGGGACCCCGTGGTCGCTGGCGCTGCGGGTGCCCGCGTGGAGCGCCGCCACCACGGTGACGATCGACGGCGAGTCGGCGCCCGCCGTACCGGACGAGCGCGGCTATGTCGTGCTGACCCGCGAGTGGCGGGATGGCGACACCGTCGAGCTGGAGCTGGACATGGCGCCCAGGCTGGTCCACCCGCACCGCCGCGTCGACGCCGTCAGGGGATGCGTCGCCGTCGAGCGGGGACCGCTCGTCTACTGCTTCGAGCAGGCCGACCAGCCCGAAGGCGTGGACCTCCCGGACCTGGCGCTGGCCGCGGGAGCCGAGCTCCGCGTCCTGGACAAGGACGACCTCGACGGCATCGGGCGCACCGTGCTGATCGAGGCCGACGCCCTGGCCGTCTCCCAGCCGGTGGGCGGCCTGCCGTACACCACCACACCCCCCGCGGAACTCGCGACCGGCTCCCCCGTGACCGCCACGGCGATCCCCTACTACCAGTGGGACAACCGCGACGGCCGCGGGATGCGGGTCTGGATCCCCCTCGCGTAAAGGAAGCACCCCCCATGAATAGACGTGACCTCTTCAAGATCGGCGGTCTCGCGGCCCTCGGCGCGGCGGCGTCCGCGTGCGGGAGCGGCGGCGGATCGAGCGCCGCGACGCAGCTGCAGTTCATGTACTGGGGCTCCACCTTCGAGCAGAAGGCCGTGGAGAAGATGCTCAGGCAGTTCGAGCAGAAGAAGCCGGGCACCAAGGTCAAGGCGCTGTTCACTCCCGACGAGTACGACGTCAAGCTCAACACCCTGGTGGCCAGCGGCCGGGTGCCGGACGTCGGCTACGTGCCGATGGCCATGTCCTTCCGCCTGGCCGAGCAGGGCAAGCTGGTCAACCTGTTCCCGTATCTGAAGAAATATCCGCAGCTCAGTGGCTACCTCCAGGATGCCTACCTCTGGTACGGCCAGGACAAGCTGCACGGCGTCGCCACGGCCAACGAGGTCGAGCTGCTCTGGTACGGCAAGCAGGCCATCACCGAGGCCGGCCTCGCTGCCCCGCCGGCCGACGCGGCCTCCGCCTGGACCTGGGACGAACTTATCCAGAACGCCTACAAGCTGACCCTCGACCAGAACGGCAAGCATCCCGACGAGTCGGGCTTCGACCCCAAGCAGATCAGGCAGTTCGGCATCTCCAGCAGCATCACCTACGGCGCGGCCTGGTACGGCTTCCTGCGCAGCAACGGCGGCGACTTCGCCGACGAGAGCGGCAAGCGGTGCCTGCTCGACTCGCCCGAGGCGATCAAGGTCTTCCAGAACCTGCAGGACCTCATCTACAAGCACCGGGTCATGCCCGGCCCCGGCCAGCTCGCGGCCACCGGCGACGACGTGCCCGGCACGAACATCCTGCTCAAGACCAAGCGCGTGGCCATGGTGATCGACGGCCACTGGTCGCTGCTCGACATGAACGAGAGCAAGGCCGACTACGGCATCGGCGTGCTGCCCAAGTACGGAGAGCCGTTCACGGCGACCCAGGTGGCGGGCGCGTCGGCGGTGTTCGCCGGGACCAAGCACGTGGAGGAGGCGGTGGAGCTGTTCGCCTTCCACAACGATCCGCGCTACGTCGACCTCTACAAGCAGGGCCTGTGGATGCCGCAGGAGAAGAAGTACTACGAGGACCAGGCGTCCGTCGACTCCTGGACCAAGAACGACCTGCACCCGCCGGAGTTCAGGACCGCGGTCGTCGACTTCGCGCGCGACCACGGGGTGCCCACCTTCGGCAACCGGATCAAGAACATGTCCGTGATCAGCAGCGACGTACTCACCCCCGCACTACAGGAGATCGAGTCCGGCAAGCGCCCGGCGGCCGAGATCCTCAAGGCGACCGCGCCCAAGATCACCGGGATGCTGCAGGGCTGGCAGCACACGCAGGCGCTCTGATGCGCAGGTTCGAGACGCGATGGGGCATCCTCATGGCGTTGCCGGCCATCCTCGGGTTCGTCATCTTCACCATCGGCCCGATGGTCGCCTCGTTCTTCTTCAGCCTGACCGACTGGCAGATCGGCGGCAGTCCGTCGTTCGTCGGGCTGGACAACTACAGCGCGATGGTGAACGACGAGCTGTTCTGGAAGTCGCTGAGCGCCACGACGTACTACACGCTCGGCGCGGTGCCGCTCACGCTGATCGTCAGCTTCGCGGTCGCCATGCTGCTCAACCAGAAGGCGCGCGGCCTGTCGCTCTGGCGGACGATCTTCTACCTGCCGACGCTGGTCCCGGCGATCGCCAACGTGGTGCTCTGGATCTGGATCTTCAACCCGGACTTCGGGCTGCTCAACTCGCTGCTGCGCCAGGCCGGGCTGCCGACCTCCCAGTGGGTCTACAGCGAGCAGATGGCCATCCCGTCACTGATCATCATGAGCACCTGGGGCTTCGGCAACACCATGGTGATCTTCCTGGCCGGGCTGCAGGGCGTGCCGCGCCACCTGTACGAGGCGGTCTCGATCGACGGGGGCGGCCCGCTGCGGCGCTTCTGGCACGTGACGCTGCCGATGATGACGCCGACCATCTTCTACAACCTGGTGGTGGGCGTGGTCGGCACGTTCCAGGTGTTCAACCAGGCGTACGTGATGACCGAGGGCGGCCCCAACCACGCCACGCTCTTCTACGTCTACTACCTCTTCCGCAAGGCCTTCACCGAGAGCGAGATGGGCTACGCCAGCGCGCTCGCGTGGGTGCTCTTCATGATCATCATGGTGGTGACGTTCCTGATGTTCCGCAACGCCCGCCGCTGGGTCTACTACGAGATGGCAGGTGCCCGATGACCACGCTGGCGGCGCGGGAGGGGACCCGCGCGAAGGGCGTGGCGCCGACCCAGGGCCTGCGGCGGCCGCGCAGGTACGGCAGGGCGCTGCTGTACGTGGCGCTGGTGGCGGGCTCGATCCCGACGCTGCTGCCGTTCGTCTGGCTGGTGCGCAGCGCGCTGATGGCCGACAGCCAGATGTTCGTCGCCCCGCCCGAGTGGATCCCGCGCCCCTTCCAGTGGTCGAACTTCGGCGAGGCGCTCACCGCCCAGCCGTTCGGCCTCTACCTGCTCAACACGGTGATCATCGCGGTGATCTGTGTGCTCGGCACCGTGTTCACCTGCTCGGTGGCCGCCTTCAGCTTCTCGCGGCTGCGCTGGCGGGGGCGCAACGTGGTGTTCGCGCTGCTGCTGACCGGTGTCATGCTGCCGTACGCGGTGACGATCATCCCGACGTTCGTCATGTGGCAGGAGCTGGGGGCGCTGGACACGTTCGTCCCGCTCACCGTGCCGGCCTGGTTCGCCGGGGCGGGCGGGGGCGTGTTCAACGTGTTCCTGCTGCGGCAGTTCTTCCTGACCATCCCCTTCGAGCTCGACGAGGCCGCCTACATCGACGGGGCGTCGCCGTGGCGGGTGTACTGGACGGTCGTCATGCCGCTGTCCAAGCCGGCGATCATCGTGGTCACCATCTTCACCTTCATCGGCACGTGGAACGACTTCCTCGGCCCGCTGCTGTACCTGCAGGACGAGGAGAAGTACACGCTCTCGCTCGGGCTGGCCTCGTTCCAGAGCGTCTTCATCACGCAGTGGGGCTACCTGATGGCGGCCTCGGCGGCCGTCATCGTGCCGATCGTGGCCCTGTTCTTCTTCCTCCAGCGCTACTTCATCGAGGGAGTCACACTCACCGGCATCAAAAACTGAAAGGTCTCCGCCATGAAGCGATTAACCGTCGCGGTCCTGCTGCTGGCCTCCTTCCTCGTCGGCGTGCAGCCCGCGCACGCCCTCGCCGCCGCACAGGTCGTCGACATGTTCGGCAGGACCGTCAACACCTACGGCGTCAAGCTGGTGGACTGGGAGGGCTACCTGGCCAACCCGTACATCGAGCTGACCGTCAAGCCCCCGCAGGACGCGCGCTTCCCCGTCACGATCGACCTCAAGGCCGAGGGCACCTCGCGGCTGATGATGGACCTGCCCAGCCAGCTCACCGCGACCGGCGCCACCAAGACGCTGACGTTCGCCTCGGCCACCGAGCAGAAGACGTTCAAGCTGGAGATCGCCTCCAAGCGCGGCGCCGGCGTCGACGAGCTGCACACGCTGAAGCTGGCGATCAGGGACGCGGGCGGCGCGACCCTCGCGCAGTCGATGCCGATCAGGGTCCAGCAGGACGAGAAGACCGCCCTGCAGCCGACGATCCCCATCACCTTCGACTACCGCTACGACACGATCACCGGTTACTTCAACGCCCCGGCCTTCAGGACCGCCGCCGAGGAGGCCGTCAAGGACTGGTTCCGCTTCTTCGACGTGGCGCCCTTCGACACGGTGGCGGCCGGGACCGAGAACAACCACCTGCCGGGCAACGACTGGCAGAACGAGATCACGGTCACCAACAACGCGGCCTACAACGGCATGTACGTCTTCTTCAGGGGCATCCAGTCGCCCTACTCGACCGGCTACCCCGCCGCCAACGGCAAGTACTCCACCCGGAACGGCCAGCAGGTCGCGGGCCCGCTGCACCGGTCCACCGCGATGATCTTCGAGTACGACGAGGCGAACAAGCAGCTCTTCACCTCCCTGGCCGACGAGGACTGGTACAAGACGGAGATCGCCGGCTCGGTGCTCGACGTGCACGGCCTGGTCATGCACGAGTACGGCCACGCGGTCGCCTACCACAGCGACTGGGCCGGGATGCGCTCCTACGTCGCCGGCGGCGGCAACGACCCGGACGTGGTCGCGTATCAGGGCCGCGCCGTGCCGCTGGACAGCAGCTACCACATCCCCGGCGACCAGCCCAACTGGGACCGGCTCAGCGGGCAGAGCGGCGGCTGGACGCACCTGTTCCCGACCCGCAGGTGGATGCTGACCAAGCTCGCCCTGCTCGTCGCCGAGAACGCGGGCTGGAAGCTCAACCGCAACCTCACCCCGTTCCTGGCGCCGTCCATCGTCACCACCTCGCTGCCCCAGGCCACACCGGGCACCGCCTACCAGCAGACGCTGTCGGCCAAGGGCGGCGTGCCCTTCTACGACTGGCAGGTGACGAGCGGTTCGCTGCCCGCCGGGCTCAGCCTCGACCGGTTCACCGGCACGATCAGCGGCACGCCGACCACGGCCGGGACCTCGACCTTCACCGTGCAACTGCGTGACTACGACAGCAGGAGCACGCCGGTGACCAGGTCGTTCCAGCTCCAGGTCGGCGGCACCACCACGCCCACGAACCTGGCCAGGACCGCGACGCCGTCCGCCTCCTACACCTCGCCGTGGGAGAGCATCGCGGCGATCAACGACGGCATCGACCCGCCCAGCTCGAACGACACCGTCAACCGCCGCTGGGGCACCTGGCCCAACACCGGCGCGCAGTGGGCCGAGCTGACCTGGCCGTCCGCGCAGACGATCCGGTCGGCGGACGTGTACTTCTTCGACGACAACGACGGCGTGCGCCTGCCCGCCTCCTGGAAGCTCCAGTACTGGAACGGCACCGCGTACGTGGACATCCCCGGCACCTACCCCACGGCGCTCAACGCCTACAACCACGTGAGCTTCGGCCAAGTCTCCACCACGCGGCTGCGCGTGGCCCTGCAGAGCGGACAAGCGTCCGTCGGACTCCTGGAAGTGAAGGCTTTCGCTTGAATAGGAAGATCGCTGTCGTAACCGTCCTGGCCGGGCTGGCGGGCGCGCTCTCCGTGCCCGCTCCCGGCCTGGCGGCCCGCCAGGCCGCCCCGGCCCTGGACGTGTTCGACATCTTCTACCGCAACGTCAAGGACTACGGCGTCAAGCTCGTGGACTGGCAGGGCTACCTGGCCAATCCGTACGTCGAGCTGACGGTCAGGGCGCCCAAGACGCCGGGCTTCGCCTACCCGCTGACCGTGGACCTGAAGGCCGAGGGCACCTCCCGGCTGATGCTCAACATGCCGAGCGAGCTGACGGCGAGCGGCGCGACCAAGACCTTCACGCTCACCGGCCCGGCCGACCGCGAGGTCGTCCGGCTGGCCATCCACTCCAAGCAGGGCCCCGGCCAGGACGAACGCCACAAGTGGGTGATGCGGACCACCGACGCGACCGGCGCGACGATCACCCAGAGCATGCCGATCATGGTCCAGCAGGACGAGAAGACCGCCCTGCGGCCGACGATCCCCATCGACTTCGACTACCGCTACGACACGATCACCCGCTACTTCTCCGACCCGGGCGTGCGCACGGCCGCGGAGACGGCGGTCCGGAACTGGTTCGCCTTCTTCGACCTCAAGCCGTTCGACACGGTGCCCGCGGGCGACGAGGTCAACAAGCTGCCGGGCGACGACTGGCAGAACGAGGTCGAGGCCACCAACGCCAAGCCGTACAAGGGCATGTACGTCTTCTTCCGCGGTATTCAGACGCCGTACTCGACCGGCTACCCGACGATCAACGGCAAGTTCCACACCCAGAACGGCAAGCCCACCCCGTACCACCGCTCGACCAGCATGATCCTGGAGTACGACGAGCAGCTCATGAAGCTGGTCAGCTCACTGGCCGACGAGGACTGGTACAAGACCGACCTCGGCCAGGTCATCGACGTGCACGGCCTGGTCATGCACGAGTACGGCCACGCGGTCGCCTTCCACAGCGACTGGGAGGGGATGGCGAAGTACGTCGAGAGCAAGGGCAGGGACGACCAGGAGGTCATCGACTACCAGGGCTACCCGGTCCCGCTGGACACCAGCTATCACGTGCCCGGTGACGAGCCGTACTGGGACCGGCTGAGCGGCCAGAGCGGCGGCTGGCGGCACGTCTTCCCGACCAGGCAGTGGGAGCTGACCAAGCTGACGCTGCTGATCGCGGAGAACGCCGGCTGGAAGCTGAACAAGAAGCTGACCCCGTTCCTCAAGCCCTCGATCGAGACCGCCACGGTCAAGGCGGGGAAGGCGGGCGCGGCCTACGACCAGCGGCTCCAGGCCAAGGGCGGCGTGCCGTTCTACGACTGGCAGGTCACCGGCGGCGCGCTGCCCGAGGGGCTGACGCTCGACCGGTTCACCGGCGCGATCACCGGCAAGCCCGTCAAGGCGGGAACGTCGGCCTTCACCGTCCAGCTCAGGGACTACGACAAGCTGAGCACGCCCGTCACCCGCGAGTACTCGCTCACCGTCAACGCCTGAGAAGGGCGGTGGCCCTAATGGCCGCCGCCCTTCCCGGTTTTACAGCCCGTAGCGGTTCTTCAGGTGCCGCCACCAGTCGCGGAACATCCACGCGTCGAACTCGGTGATCGAGGTCGCGCTGCCCGCCTTCATCAGGAAGCAGCACTGCCCCGTGGGAGTCCAGTCGTAGAAGTCGTCCAGGCCGAACGAATGGCCCATCTCATGGAGCAGGATGTGGATGTTGTCGGTGTTGAGGTTGCTCGTGTAGTACTCGCTGCCGATGCGCTGGCCCCAGTCACCGCCCGCGCCGCCGCCGAAGCCCGCCGTGAGCCACAGCGACATGTCGTAGTGGTGGGAGGCGCCGCCGGGACAGTTCGGGTAGGTGCCGCTCTGGTTGAAGAACCGGCCGCAGGGCGCGGCGCACTGTGGCGCGTTCTCGTTGATGTTGTTCACGTAGACGTCGACCGAGTTGTCGCTCCACTGGAGCTGCGCCCGGTCGCGCACCGCCCAGCCGACGACCTTGACCGGCACGGTGGCGTACGGCCAGGCGTTGTGACCGGCCATCACGTCCATCCACTTCTTGAACTGCCTGGCCAGCGCGGCGTGGATCTGGTCACGCTGGGCGGCGCTCACCGTGGCGCTGCTGTCCCAGCGCACGCAGTAGTTGATCGAGCCGCCGTTGGCCATGATCTGGTCCCAGCCGTAGTTGCGGAAGCCGTACAGGTTGGGATAGGTGCTCTCGACGTGCTGCCAGACCTCGTTGAGCGGCGTGACCAGGTTGGCCGGCGGGTTCCAGGTGGTGGTGGAGCCACCGCCGCCCGGGTCGTTGGTGAACGCCTTGACCTCCAGCAGCCCGACCGAGCCCTGGCCGCTCTGCAGGAGGACGCGTAGCCGCGTGGTGCTCACCTGGCCGAACGTCACCTTGTTGTAGGCGTTGAGCGCCGTGGGGTAGCCGCTCGCGTTCGGCACGTCGTTGTAGGCGCTGCCGGTCCAGTACTGCAGCTTCCACGAGGCCGGGACGCGCACGCCGCCGTTGTCGTCGAAGAAGTAGACCTGGGCGACCCGGAGCGTCTGCGCCTGGGACCAGGTCAGCTCGGCCCACTGCTGTCCGGTGTTCGGCCAGGTGCCCCAGCGGCGGTTGACGGTGTCGTTCGAGCTGGGCGGGTCGATGCCGTCGTTGATCGCCGCGATGCTCTCCCACGGAGAGGTGTACGACGCGCTCGCGGTCGCCGAGGCGGCCAGGTTGACCTCGGCGGCCTGCGCGGCGTCCACCGGGGTGAGGAAGAAGGCGGCGAGCAAGAGGGGAAGAAGCAGTTTCATCGCACCTCCGGTGCTGGTGAGAGGGTCACGCCTGTGCGGTCCACTCCAGGACGCCGGTCGAGAAGCCGGTCTTCGAGGTGATGCTCAGCCGGAGCCTGGTCGTCGAGATCGCCGGGAACGTCGTGGTGTTGAAGGTGTTGGCCGCCACCCCGCAGGCCGACTGTCCCGGCACGTCCACGTACGCGCTGCCGTTCCAGTACTGGACCTTGCAGGAGGCGGGCAGGTCGATGCCCAGGTCGTCGTCGAACCAGTAGACCCCGACCCGGCCGACGCTCTGCGCGGACGGCCACTGGTACTCCAGCCACTCGGTGCCCTGGTGGTTCCAGTTGCCGTAGGCGCCGTGGCTGTGGTCGGCCGAGTTCGCCGGGGTGAAGCCGTCCTTGATCGCGCCGAGGGTCTCCCACGGCGAGACGTACGAGGTGGACGCCGTCGCGCTCAGCGCCAGGTTCGAGCTGGTGGGACCCGTCGTCTGCACGACCTTCTGCATGGTGCCGTCGGCGTTCCAGTAGAGCTTGTCGAGGGTGACGGAACGGCGGAAGTTGCCGCCGCCGGGGCTGTTCGCGTTGTGGTAGACCATGTACCACTGGCCCTTGAACTCGATGATCGCCGGGTGGTTGGTGGTCGAGGTGACCTGGTCGAGCACCACGCCCCGGTGGGTCCACGGCCCCAGCGGGTTGCTCGCGGTGGCGTAGCGGATGCACGCGTAGCCGGGCGCGGAGCAGGCCGAGTCGTTGGCGGAGTAGGCGAGGTAGTAGGTGCCGTTGCGCTTGAACATCCAGGGGGCCTCCCAGAAGTTCGACACGCCGCTCGGGGTGACCACGCCTCCGTCGAGGTTGATCATGTCGGGCTTGAGCTTGGCGGCGCGCAGGCCGTAGTAGGAGCCCCAGTAGATGTAGGCCTGGCCGTCGTCGTCGGTGAAGACGGTCGGGTCGATGTTGAGCGGGGAGGAGTTCGGGGTGCTGTCGCTGATCAGCGGGCCGCCCTTGGCGTCGTGGAAGGGGCCGAGCGGGCTGTCGCCGACCGCCACGCCGATGTCCATCCAGCCGGCGCCGTTGCCGTTGACGGGGGCGTACCAGTAGTACTTGCCGTTGCGCGGCTCGACCTCGCCCGCCCACGCGTCGGCGCCCGCCCACGAGAAATCTGAAAGTTTCAGCTTCGCGCCCTGGTCCGTCCAGGCCGCCGCGTCGCCGGAGGTGAACACGTGCCAGTCGCGCATGACGAAGTTCGTGCCGCCGGCGGGGGCCTCGTCGTGGCCCGTGTAGAGGTACATCGTGTCGCCGACCACCAGGGCGGCCGGGTCTGCGGTGTAGATCGAGGTGGTGATCGGCGCGGCGGCGGGCGCCGGAGCTGCGGTGATGAGGACCAGCCCGGCGGCGGCAGCCGCGGCGAGGGTCACGGCTCTCAGGCGTAACATGGCAACGAACTCCTCATTAGAGCTAGCGTTAGCTTGGTTAGCGCTAACATTTTGAATGCCGGATATGCGGCGGTGTCGGGGCGTGTTGAGTGTTAGCGATACCACAAAGATCGTCAAGGCCCAATGTTTACGCCCGATGCTCTTGCGGCTAAGCGATAGGTTGCTATCGTTTCTTGTCAGGGCACTTCATGACGACTGGTCATTCCTGGGGGTTGTATGAGCGACATCTCGACGCTGCCTCTCTACATGCGGCGAGCGCAGTTCGATCCCGTTCCCGAGCTGGCGGAGGTGCGGGAGAAGGAGGGGATCACCCGCGTCACCACCTCCTTCGGCGTCGAAGCCTGGATGGTGACCCGCTACGCCGACTCGCGTGCGGTGCTGGGCGACGCCGAGCGGTTCAGCAGCGCCCGTCAGACGTTCTTCCAGCCGCCCGGCGCGTCGGAGGAGGAGATCGCCGAGCTCCGCGCCGGCAACCTGCTCGCCTTCGACCCGCCCGAGCACACCCGGCTGCGCCGGTTCCTGACGCCGGAGTTCACCCTCCGCCGGATGCGGCGGCTGGAGCCGCGGATCAAGGACATCGTCGAGCAGCACCTCGACGCCATGGAAAAGGCCGGCTCGCCCGTCGACCTGGTGCAGTCGTTCGCGCTGCCGATCCCGTCGCTGGTGATCTGCGAGCTGCTGGGCGTGCCGTACGAGGACCGCGCGGACTTCCAGCACAGGACCGGCCGGCTGCTCGACGTGTCGCTGCCCATGGAGGAGCGTTTCAAGCTGCAGCTGGAGTCGCGCGCGTACATGACCGAGCTGGTCACCCGCATCCAGGCCGACCCCGGCGAGGAACTGCTGGGCATGCTGGTGCGCGAGCACGGCGACGACCTGACGACGAACGAGCTGATCGGCATCGGCAACATCCTCCTGATCGCCGGGCACGAGACCACCTCCAACATGCTCGGCCTGGGCACGCTGGCCCTGCTTCGGCAGCCGGACCAGCTCGACCTGCTCCTGAAGGAGCCCGAGCGGATCGACGCCGCCGTGGAGGAGCTGATGCGCTGGCTCAGCATCCTGCACGCCAGCCTGGCCCGGGTGTGCACCACGGAGACCGAGATAGCCGGTCAGACGATCAAGCCCGGCGAGGTGGTGGTCTGCTCGCTGCCCCTCGCCAACCGCGACCCGGCCTTCATGGAGGAGGCCGAGGGGCTGGACATCACCCGCGGCGCGCCCGGCCATCTCGCCTTCGGCCACGGCGTGCACCACTGCCTGGGCGCTCCGCTGGCCAGGATGGAGATGCGGATCGCCTTCCCCGCCCTGTTCCAGCGCTTCCCCAAGCTGCGTGCCGTCACGCCCGTCGCGGATTTCCGCTCCTTCCACCTCGTGTACGGCGTGGCGTCTCTCGAGGTGGCCTGGTAACGCTGCCATGGAGTGACCGCGTGGATGCTGCTAGCGTTCGGCGTGTGCCAGAGCAGCGACGTCGTGCGGACGCACTGCGCAATTCCGACCGGATCGTCAGGGCGGCGATCGCGGCCCTGCACGAGTCGGGCACGAGCGTCTCGCTGGAGGAGATCGCCCGCCGCGCCGGCGTCGGCATCGCCACCGTCTACCGGCGCTTCGGTGACCGCGACAGCGTGATCAGGGCCTGTTTCGAGACCTACTTCGCCGAGGAGATCGAGCCGGTCGTCCAGGCCGCCCGCGTGGCCGCCGACCCCAGACAGGGGCTGGCCGACGCGCTGGCGGCCACGGTCGCCACGCTGATCGGCCACCGGACCCTCCTGTCCGCGGCGAAGGAGGCCGGGGGGTTCACGATCGGCATCGCCGAGCGGTTCATGGGACCGCTCGGCGACGTGCTGGCCACCGCGCGGGAGCGCGGGCTGGTCCGCGACGACCTGCTGGTCCGCGACCTGGCGGCGATCGTGGTGATGGCGCTGGCGACGACCGTCCACCGAGGGGCCGACGACGGCGCCGACCATCGGCGCTACCTGGCGCTCCTCCTCGACGGCACTCGCCCGTCGGACGTGCCGCTCCCCCGCCCCTCCACCGTCTCCCTGTTCCCCCCCGAGACGACGGACCGCTGCCCGGCGAAGGGCGCCAGGCGCCACCGCTGAGCCGACGGTCAGGTGCTCCGTCGCGCATGCGGTCAGGTGCTCCGTCGCGCATGCGGTCAGGTGCTCCGTCGCGCATGCGGTCAGGTGCTCCGTCGCGCATGCGGTCAGGTGCTCGCCCGTACGGTCAGGCGCGGGACCAGCAGGGTCGCGGCCGGCACCGTGCGGCCCGCCAGTTTCTCCATCAGCAGCCCGACCGCCTCCCTGCCGACCTCCTCGGCCGGGATCAGCACCGAGGTGAGCCGGGCGGGCTCGGCGATGTCGTCGGGGCAGATCGCCACCACCGCGAGGTCCTGCGGCACCTTGCGGCCCAGTTGCCGCAGCGAGCTCAGCACGTGGTTGACGGCCGCCTCGTTGTGCACGACCAGCCCCGACAGGCCGGGCCGGGCCGCCAGCAGCCCGCTCACGGTGGCGTGCACCTCCTCGAAGGTCTCCTCGCACGGCAGCGCCGTGCCGTCGAGCCCGTGTTCGGCCAGGGCGGCGGTGAAGCCTTCGAGCGTGCGGCGGGCGAACCCGGTCCCCCGCTCGTAGACCACCGACGGCGCGCCGAGCAGGGCCACCTCGTGGTGCCCGCGCTCGGCCAGGTGCGCCACGCACAGTTCCCCGGCGGCGGCGAAGTCGAGGTCCACGCAGGTCACGCCGGCGGCGTCGGCGGGGAAGCCGATCAGCACGCTGGGCTCGGCGAGCCGGCGCAGCAGCGGCACTCTGGGGTCGTCGAGCTCGACGTCCATCAGCACCAGGCCGTCGACCAGCGCGCTGGCCGCGGCCCTGCGCAGCCCGTCGAGGCCCTCGTCGGCGGTCAGGAGCAGTACGTCGTGATCGAAGTGGCGGGCCGCGGTGACCACTGAGGTGGCGAAGCGCATCAGCACCGGCACGTGCATCCCGGCCCGCAGCGGCAGCACCAGCGCGATCACGTTGGCCCGCTTGCTGGCCAGCGCCCTGGCACCGGCGTTGGGGTGGTAGCCGAGCGTCCGCACGCTGTCGAGCACCCGCCGCCGGGTGCCCGCCGAGATCGCCCGCTTGCCGCTGAGCACATAGGAGACCGTGCTCACGGCCACGCCCGCGTGCCGGGCGACCTCCACGATGGTGACCGCCCTGCCGGTCGCGTGCCCGTCCTGGGTGTGGCCGTCCTGGGTGTGCCCGTCCTGAGTGTGGCTGTCCGTCACGTAGCCGCCCGATCTGTGCTGCCGGCTCGGCCTCTGCCCATGCGCCCTCTGCCTGCTCGTCCCCGGTCGGCGCGTACGGCGCCGGCCGATCTGGAGGCCGCCTGTCCGGTGCCCGTCAGTTCCAGCCTGCCCAGCGTGATGCCCACATTCTCGAACACGACATAAAGATCGTGCACCCCAGAGGCTTCCGCAAGCTCGGCCGAGGTGGCCGCCGGAGCGTAGCGCCCGGCCGGGGGCACGGGGATCGCGCCCAGCGTGGGGCCGTGCAGGAGGTCGTCCAGCCGGAGCGTCACGACACCGCCCTCGGTGCTCGCGGCCTCGATCAGGCACGAGGCGGCCCCGGTGAGCTCGACGTCGCGGAACAGGATCCACGCCCCCTCCGCCTCGGATCGCACGGCGTCGCCCGACACCTTGGCCGCGTCGACGAAGGCGACCGCGTCGTAGGCGTCGTGGTCCGCCGCGGGCAGCGCGCCCCTCCTGGGCGGGATGGTCTCGCCCGCGACGTGGAAGGCCGCGCTCAGCCGCAGGTCGGTAGCGCTGCGGCCGACCATGAGCTGGTGCGGCGCGTCCTCGACGGCGAACCTGCCGCGGGTGACGTCCCAGAAGGCCAGGTCCCGTACGGGGAAGGTGAGCGTGACGGTACGGCTCTCGCCGGCCGCCAGGCGCGCCCGTTCGAAGCCCCGCAGCCGGCGCAGCGGCTGCTTGACCCGGGAACGCCGCTGGTGGGTGTAGAACTGCACGACCTCGGCGCCGGGGCGCGAGCCGGTGTTCGTGACCGTGACCGTGGCGGTGACGCTCTCGCCGTCGACGGCGACGGTCAGGCCGGAGTAGTCGAACGTCGTGTAGCTGAGGCCGTGGCCGAACGGGTACAGCGGGGTGCCCCGGTAGTAGAGGTAGGTGGCGTCCGTGGCGATGACGTCGTAGTCGAGCAGGTCGGGCAGCTCGCTGGCCGAGCGGTACCAGGTCTGGGTGAGCCGCCCTTCCGGGTCGGCGTCGCCGAACAGCACGTCGGCCAGCGCGTGGCCGTACTCCTGGCCGCCATGGGAGGACCACAGCACCGCGGGCACGTCCGGGTCCGTCCAGGTGACGGGGTAACCGCTGGTGATCACCATGACCGTGCGCGGGTTGGCCGCCCGTACCGCCCGGACGACCGCGTCCTGGGCGGGGGCCAGGGCCAGGTCCGCACGGTCCTCGGTCTCGCGGCCGTTGACCAGCGGGTGGTCGCCCACCACCACGACCGCCACGTCCGCGTTGGCCGCCAGCCGGGCCGCCGCCGCGGCGCCGCTCTCGACGACGTCCACCGTCAGCCAGGTGGCGGCGTCGGCGTCGTCCACCAGCCGGAAGACCCCGTCGGCGGCCAGGCCGATGTAGCGGCCCGTGGAGATGTGGCGCAGGACGACGGCGCCGCGGGTGCGCTGTTCCAGCCGGAACGTCTGGCGTACCTCCCAGCCGTTCGGGCCGGGCTGGTCGTTGACCAGCACGCCGTCGTCGTCCACGGACAGGAAGCGGCCGGTCGCGACCGCCCGGAAGGCGAAGCACCCGCCGCCCCAGTCGAACAGGTCGAACCGGCCGCCCGGCGTGCCGATGCCCAGGGGGCCGCCGTCGAGGCCGGCCACCACCGGGCCCGCGTCGGCGGTCAGCGTGACGCGGTCGACGGCCTCGCAGAAGAGCGTCTCGCCGCGTTCGGCCAGACCGGCGCGGGCGGTCACCTCGTACGGCAGCGTGCCGCTGTACCAGTCCTCCATCAGGGTGTCGCCGAGCTGGCCGATCACCGCGATCCGGGCCGGCGCCCCCAGGGGCAGCAGGCCGTCGTTCTTCAGGAGCACGATCGAGCCGCGAGCCGCCCGCCGGGCCAGTGCCTGGTGGTCGGGGCAGTTGACGACCGCCTCGGTGATGTCGTCGTAGGGCGTGGCGGGGTCGAACTCGCCGAGCCGGAAGCGGATCGACAGCGTGTGCCGTACGGCGGTGTCGATGTCGGCCTCGGTCAGCAGGCCGCGCTCCAGCGCCTCGCGCAGGTGGCCGAGGGTGGCCTCGGCGCGGTCGTCGTCCTGGGTGAAGCTGTCGAGCCCGGCCCGTACGGCGTGCGCGTACGCCTCGGCCGGGTCGTCGTAGTAGCCCTGCAACCCGGTGAGGTTGCCGGGGGCGTAGGCGTCGCTGACCACGAGGAGGTCGTCCGGCGCCCAGGCCCGCAGCACCTGCTCGATCAGCGGGCTGAGGTGCGCCGGGCGGCCGTTGACCAGGTTGTAGGAGGGCATGATCGCGACGGCGGCGCCGCTCTCCAGGGCCGGCCGGTAGGCGGGCAGCTCGTACTCGTGCAGCACCCGCGGCGGCAGGTTGCTGGAGGTGACGCAGCGGTAGGTCTCGTTGTTGTAGCCGAGGAAGTGCTTGAGGGTGGGCGCGGTCCGCATCACGGGAGCGCTCCCACGGAGCCCGTGCGCGTAGGCCGTGGCCATGACCCCGGTCAGCAACGGATCTTCGGAGTAGCCCTCCTCGTTGCGGCCCCAGCGGGGATCGCGCAGCAGGTTGACCACGGGGGCCCAGACATTGAGCCCGGCGCCCGACGGGTCCTTGTGGTGGAAGGCCAGGACCTCGTCGCCCGCGGCCTCCCCCACCCTGCGGACCAGCTCCGGGTCCCAGGTCGAGGCCAGCCCCACGGCCTGCGGGAACACCGTCGCCGGACCCAGCCAGGCCAGGCCGTGCAGGGCCTCGGTGCCGGTGCGGAAGGCGCCCACGCCGAGCCGTTCGACCGGCGCCTGGTACTGATGGAGCAGGCCGAGCTTCTCGGTCACGGTCAGCCGGGCCTGCAGATCGGCGATCCGCTCGGCGAGGGGGAGGTCCGGGTCGCGGAACGGTTCGTTCATGGAGCCATCCTCTGAGAGCGTCGAAACGCTTCGACTAGCGGGCGGGAGCGCGCCTCTGTCGAAGCGCTTCGATAGCCGGTCCAGAAAAACCCCGCCCGGTTACACGAGTGTTTCGGAACGGAGTTCTTCTGAAGGGTGCACGCGTGCGCGAGCGGGGTCAAGAGATTCGCGGCAATCTTCCTGAATCGACGGAGTCGAGCACCCGGGCCGCCCCGCCGAGCGCGGCCGCGTCATAGCCGAGGGACGACATCACCACCTGGCACCCGCCCGCCTCCGGCGCGATCGTGCGGTCGCGTACCTCGGCCTGGACCGCGGGCAGCAGCCAGGGCGCCAGCGGCACGTAGTAGCCCCCGAGGATCACCACCTGGGGGTTGAGCAGGTTGGCCAGGATGGCCACCCCGCGGCCGAGGTCGCGGCCCACACCGCCGAGCAGGGCGAGGGTGCGGGCGTCGCCCGCGCGGGCCCGCCGCACGACCTCCTCGATCTCCAGCTCCACCTCGACCGGTGAGGGCGAGGCGTGCTCCAGCACCGCGCCGATGCCGGCCACCGCTTCGAGGCAGCCGATCCGGCCGCAGCGGCACTCCGGGCCCTGCGGGTCGATCTGGATGTGGCCGATCTCGCCGCTGTAACCGCGGCCGCCGCGGCGCAGCCGCCCGTCGAGGATGACACCGGCGCCCACGCCCATCTCGCCGGTGAGGTAGACCAGGTCGGAGACCGCCCCATGGGGGCCGAACCGGTGCTCGGCCAGAGCGCCGAGGTTGGCGTCGTTGTCGGCCTGGATGGGGAAGCCGGGATCGCGCAGCGCCTTGGCGAGGTCGCCGCTCACGTCGGTGTCGAGCCAGCCGAGGTTGGGCGCCACCCGCACGACGCCCTGCCCGTCGACCAGGCCGGGCACGGCCACGGTCAGGCCGAGGATCTGCTTGTCCTCCTTGGCCATGCGGTTGACCACCCGCCGGACGATCGCGGCGACGGCGGCCACGGAGCCGGGGAAGGCGCGCCGCCAGGACAGCAGCCGCTCCCCCGCCAGGTCGACGGCGACGGCCGTCACGTAGTCGACGTTGATCTCCAGCCCGATCGCCGCGTACGGCGAGCCGTCGAGCACCAGCATCGTGGCCGGCCTCCCCACCCGGTTCTCGGTCAGGCCGGTCTCCCGGACGAGCCGGCGGTCGATCAGGTCGGCGACCAGGCTCGACACGGTCGCCTTGTTCAGGCCCGTGGAGGCCGCGATGTCGGCCCGGGAGCAGGGCGCGTGCTCGCGGACGAAGCGCAGCACGACGGCCAGGTTGGTGGCCCGCACATCGGCGAAGTCGGCCGGCTGCGGGTCGGTCGATGAGGTGATCAAAGTCTGTCCCGTCCGTCAGGCCGTCGCGTGCGGTCATGCCGCTGTACCAGTGTGCGCCGTTCCTCGGTGTTCCCACGCCATCGGCGAGAGCCGGGCGGGCCCTCGTGGGCGGCGGCAGCTCCCCGGAGGGAGCCGTCAGGGAATCTCATCTCACTCCCGACATCAATCTGTGACCGGCGGCACACCTTGTGGTGAGCGCCGCCTCGGGTTTAGTTTGTTTGGTCATTAGACGAACTAATTCTAGCCGGTAGGCATCCCGTTCCGACACCCCTCATCCTGCTCCAACCAACGAAAGGGAGCGCGTCGTGACACCGTCGATGACTCGCCGTGGATTTCTCGGCCTGGCCGGTCTCACCACACTCGCCGCCTGCTCGGCCCCGACCGGAACCAGGCCCGGCTCGAGCGGCGCGACCGCGGCGGCCGCGGACAAGCTGACCAGACTGGCGCCGACCTACATCGCGTTCGCCGGCGTCAAGCCCGAGCTGGCCGGCACGGTCTCCAACCTGCCGGGTGTGCCCGGCATCGCCGGCGGCTTCACCACCTACCCGGCCAGCCCCACGGCGGCGCTCACCCAGAAGGCCGGCAAGGGCGGCAGCTACAAGGCGATGACCCCGCTGTGGGGCCCGCCGCCGCCCGGACTGGCGAGCAACTCCTACTTCCAGGCGGTCAACGCCGACATCGGCGCGACGGTCGAGTTCCAGATCGCCGACGGCAACACCTACGCCGACAAGGCGATCGCCCGGCTGGCCTCCGGCGACCTGCCCGACATCTTCGCCCTGCCGAGCTGGGAGATCGACAAGATGGCGGACTTCAACACCGCCGTGGACAAGGCGTTCGAGGACCTCACGCCGTACCTTCAGGGCGACAAGGTCAAGCCGTACCCGCTGCTGGCCAACCTGCCGACCGCTTCGTGGGAGTGGTCGGTGTGGAACGGCAAGCTGATGGCGGTCCCCTACCCCACCGAGCCGTTCCCGTACGGCCTGCTCTACCGCAAGGATCTGTTCGAGAAGAACGGCTGGAACCAGAACCCCAAGACCGCCGAAGAGCTCTACCAGCTCGGCAAGACGATCACCGACCCGAAGGCCAAGCGCTGGGCGTTCGGCGACATCCACGAGATGGCCTGGCCCATCTTCGGCGTCCCGCAGGAGTGGCGTTACGCGGGCGGCAAGCTGGTGAGCAAGTACGAGACGCCGGAGTTCGAGGAGATGCTGGCCTGGATGCGCAAGCTCTTCACCGAGGGGCTCATCCATCCGAACGTCGCCAGCAGCAAGGGCGCCAACGAGAAGGACCTGATCGGCGCGGGCCAGATCACGATCTACCGGGACGGCTTCGGCGGCTGGAAGGAACTGCTCCAGCAGCACACCGGCAAGAACCCCGACTTCGCGATGGGCGTCTTCCCGCTGTTCGCGCACGACGGCGGCACGCCGATCATGTACCACAACAACGCGGCGGGCATGTTCACCTTCATCAAGAAGGGGCTGCCGAAGGAGAAGGTGGCGGAGATCCTGTCCATCTTCAACTGGTGCGCGGCGCCGTACGGGACCAAGGAGTACGAGCTCTCCAACTTCGGGATCAAGGACAAGCACTTCACGCTGGACGCCAAGGGCATCCCGCAGAGCACGGACCTGGGCCGCAAGGAGGTCGCCTACACCTACGGCTTCCTGGGCGGGCGCCCCCTGTTCGTGGACTGGCCCTTCCCCGAGGCGGCCAAGGCCAACATCGAGTGGCAGAACACCTCCTTCCAGTACATCCAGAAGACGCCGTTCGACGGGATCAGGATCCAGCGCCCCGCCAAGTACGCGGGCCTGCAGGTGCCGACCGAGGACAAGTTCACCGACATCATGCGTGGCCGCCGGCCGGTCAGCGACGCCAAGCAGATCGCGGCGGAGTGGCGGCGCGACGGCGGCGACGAGGCGCGCGAGTTCTACATGAAGGTCCTGCGGGACAATGGCCGCGCCTGACCACATCGCGGTCGAGCGTTCTCCGGCCAGGAACCCGGCTTCACCCGGTCGCCCGGTCGCCGCCCGGAGAAGGGCTCAGGAGCGGGCCAAGCACGGCTCGTTGCGGAGCCGGTTCCGGCGGGACTGGCAGCTCCTGCTCATGACCGTGCCGGCGATCGGGCTGCTGCTCCTGTTCCACTACGTGCCGCTGCTCGGCAACGTGATCGCCTTCCAGGACTACTCCCCCTACGTCGGCATCAAGGACAGCCCGTGGGCAGGGATGTCGAACTTCCAGTGGCTGATGTTCGACCAGAGCTTCTGGGACGCGACGATCAACACGCTGTCGATCACCACGTTCCAGCTGATCTTCTACTTCCCGCTGCCGATCCTGCTGGCCATCCTGCTGGACAGCGTCGTACGTCCCCGGCTGCGGCTGTTCATCCAGGGCATCGTGTACATGCCGCACTTCTTCTCGTGGGTCCTGGTCGTCACCCTGTTCCAGCAGATGTTCGGCGGCGCGGGGTTGCTCGCGCAGATCCTGCGCGACCACGGCTTCTCGGGCCTGGACATCATGACAAATCCGGACACGTTTATTCTGCTGGTCACCGCGGAGACGGTCTGGAAGGACGCGGGCTGGGGGACGATCATCTTCCTGGCGGCGCTGGCGGCCATCAACCCCCATCTCTACGAGGCCGCCGCCGTGGACGGCGCCTCCCGCTGGCGGCGGTTGTGGCACATCACGCTGCCCGGCCTGCGCCCGGTGTTCGTGCTGCTGCTGATCCTGCGGCTGGGCGACGCGCTCAACGTCGGCTTCGAGCAGTTCTTCCTGCAGCGCGACGCCGTCGGCCGGGACGCCGCCGAGGTGCTCGACACGTTCATGTACTGGCGCACGCTGCTGACCGGCGAGTGGAGCTACGGCGCCGCGGCCGGCCTGGTCAAGGGTGTGGCCGGGCTGATCCTGATCCTCATAGCCAACAAGGTCGCCCATCGATTCGGCGAGCAGGGAATCTACAAACGATCATGACTATGCCTGCCTGGGCCGAGCGGCCCACCCGGCTCGGCGCGAGCGTCAAGGGGCTGGTGCTGGCCCTCATCGTGGCCGCCGTGCTGTTCCCGATCTACATGGTCGTGCTGACCAGCCTGTCCACCCAGGAGGCGGTGTCGAAGGCGGGTGGCCTGGTCACCGTGCCGGGCGAGCTGTCCTTCGCCGCCTACGAGCAACTGTTCGCGGGCGGGGTGGTGACCCGGTCGATCGCGGTGAGCCTCGGGGTGACCGTCGTCGGGACCCTGCTCAGCCTGTCGGTCACGGTCCTGGCGGCCTACGGGCTGTCGCGTCCCGGGTCGCTGCTGCACCGGCCGATGCTGTTCCTGGTGCTGCTGACGTTCCTGTTCGGGCCCGGCATGATCCCGAGCTACCTGCTGGTCAGCTCTCTGGGGCTGATCGACTCCTACTGGGCGCTGATCCTGCCGACCGCCGTCACCGCGTTCAACCTGGTCGTCATGCGGGCGTTCTTCATGAACATCCCGGAGGAGGTCACCGACAGCGCGCGGATCGACGGGGCGAGTGAGTTCCGCATCCTGGGGCGGATCGTGCTGCCCATGTCCAAGGGCGTCACGGCGGTGATCGGGCTGTTCTACGCGGTCGGTTACTGGAACGCCTTCTTCAACGCGACCCTCTACCTCAACGACAACACCAAATGGCCGCTGCAGGTGGTGCTGCGGCAGTTCGTCCTGCAAGGGCAGTCGATGTTCGTCGGCCAGACGGGCGACACCGCCATCGGGGGGCACGCGCTGCCGCCGAGCCTGGCCATCCAGATGGCCATCGTGACGCTGGCGCTGATCCCGGTGCTGGTGATCTACCCGTTCGTACAGAAGCACTTCACCAAGGGCGTCATCATCGGGGCCGTCAAGGGCTGATCGAGGGAGGACCCCGGGTGGGGCCCTCCCTCTCCCTGTGGTCAGGCGGGCGTGCAGGTGACCGTGGTCGGCGGGTCGTTGCTGCTCGTCCAGCTACCGGTGAAGCCGAACGTGGTGCTCGCGCCCGGGTTCAGCGCGCCGTTGTAGCTCACGTTGGCGACCTTGACGGCGGCGCCGGTCTGGGTGAGGGCGCCGTTCCAGAGCTGGGTGATGGTCTGGCCGCTGGGGAAGGTCCAGCCGACCGTCCAGCCGGTGATGGCCACGGTGCCGGAGTTCTGCACCGTCACCCCGGCCTGGAAGCCGCCCTGCCACTGGCCGCTGGGCGCGTAGGTCGCCGCGCACGCCTTGCCCGGAACCGTCGGCGTGGGCGTGGGCGTGGGCGTGGGTGTCGGGGTGGGCGTGGGAGTCGGAGTGGGCGTCGGGGTCGTGGTGGGGGTCGGGCCGGTGCGGTCGCCGTAGATGATGCCGCGGCCGTTGGTGCCGAAGTAGACGCGGCCGTAGACGCGCGGGTCGCCGGTGAGCGCCTCGCCCATGTTGGCGTACTGGTGCTGGTCGTCGTTGATCCGCACCCACGAGGCGCCCGCGTCGTCCGAGCGGAACAGCCCGTGCACCCCGTCGACCATGCCGACCAGGTAGATCGCCATGTAGGAGGCGCCGGGCGCCGCCTTGCCGAAGCCGACGTTCTCGGCCGCGGTGACGTTGCCGAGCCGGGTGAAGGTGGCGCCGGAGTCAGTCGAGCGCCACACGCCATACGTGCCCGCCGGGTCGTACTTGCCGGTCGACGGGGAGCCGCCGGCCAGCCAGATGTGGCCCTCCTTGCCGGGTACGGCCTTGAACTTGACGGTGGCCGCCCCGGTGGGCAGGCCGGTGGCGGCGGACTGGGTGAAGGTGGCGCCCGCGTTGGTGCTGACGTAGAACTTGCCGGCGGACCAGCCGTAGAACTTGTTCGGGTTGACCCGGTCGGAGCGCACCTGCGCGCCGGCCGGGAGGCCGGTGACGGCGGTCCACGAGCTGCCCGAGGTGGTCGAGCGGCTCACCACGCCGCCGGTGGGCGACCACACCGTGGTGCCGGCGTTGGCCGAGATCGCGACGCTGCCGCCCTGGGTGACCCCGGCCGGCTCGCTGCTGGCCTGCCACCAGTTGGCGCCGCCGTTGGAGGAGAACCCGAGGCGGGTCACCCCGGCCGTGTCGTTGTCACCGGCGCGGACCATGTTCGACGGGCTGAGCTCGGCGTAGTCCATGCTCCTGGTGGTGACGTGGTTGGGCTGGGTGTACATCATGGGCGGCACGGCGTCGAGGTTGCTGTGCACGAAGCCGCCGATGTCACCGACCGCCGAGAGCAGCGGCGCCCCGGACGGCGGGCTGATCAGGTCGAGGACCGCGGTCTCCTCCAGCCCTTCGATGAACGGCTTGATGGTGATCTTGCCGCCGGAGACGTCCCACTGCTTGAGGTTACTGGTGCCGTAGATGGTGGCGCCCGTGCCGTACAGCAGCCGGTTGGAGTCGAACGGGTCGATCTCCATCGCCTCGGTCATCCAGCCGAGCTTGGGGGTGATCTCGGGGGGCTGCGGGTTGCCCATGGCCAGCCACGGGTGGGAGGAGACGTCCTGGGTGTAGCGGAAGGTCCGGTTGGGGTAGCCGTTCCAGTCCCAGATCCGCGTCCAGGTGGCGCCGCTGTCGGTGCTGCGGAACATGATGTTGTCCGGCCACCACGACACCTGGCTGGCGACCATGATCGTGCTCGGGTTCTGCTTGTCGATGGTCATGCCGCTGAAGCCGTAGTAGCGGTCGGCGTCGGGGGTCGGGGTGATCTCGGTCCAGGTGCCGGTGGCGGTGGCGTAGCGCCACACCTCGCCGTCCTCGCCCACGTACGGGCCGCCGGTGTTGCCGGTGGCCAGGTAGAGGTAGCCGTTGACGGCGTCGAGCACGCCCTTGTGCGGGATGTAGCCGGTCGGCTGACCGGCCACCCGGCTCCAGGTGGCGCCGCCGTCGGTGGAGCGGTAGACGTTGTTGTCCTTGTCCGCCACCCCGGCGTAGATCGTCTTGGTGGCGGTGCCGGCCGAGCCGGTGCGCGGGTCGAAGGTGATCCAGGGGATGCCCTGGGTCATCGTGTTGTAGTTGTAGGTGGTGTCGTTCGGGTCCTGGGCGAAGTTGCCGACGTTCGGGAAGCTGGTGACCTTGGCCCAGGTGACGCCGTAGTCGGTGCTCTTCCACAGGCCGTTCTTGTTGGCCGTTCCGTAGAACAGGATGTTGTTCTTGTTCGGGTCGATGACCAGGCGCTCACCCATGCCGCGGCCCGGCATGTTGCCGAAGCCCTTGAACGGCAGCTCCGTGGCGGCCCAGGTGGCGCCCCGGTCGGTGGAGCGCAGGATCGCGCCGTTGTTGGGGTCCCAGTCGTTGGTGTACATGCCGGTGGCCACGTAGACCCGGTTCGGGTCGACGGGGTCGGTGGCGACGCTGACGCCGCCGACCCAGTTCCACTTGTCCCAGCCGATCGAGTCGAGCAGCGGCACCCACTTGGTCTTGTCCCAGCGGTAGACGCCGCCGATGTCGGTCCTGGCGTAGATGAGGTCCTTTTCCTTCTGGTTGAAGATGATGCCGGGGACGAAGCCGCCGCCGCCGATCTTCACCCCCTTGAACGCGTACGGATCCGCGGCGACGGCGCCGACCGGCGCCATCCGCACGACCACCATCGTCACGACGACGGCGGCCATCGCGAGCAGGCTGAACAACCTTCTTCGCATGAGCGGTTTCCCTCTCCGGGGCGTGAGACCCCACAGCAGCAGATGACCGCCATGCACGACCGGGTACAGGACCCTGCCGTCGCCGTTCCAGCGCGCATGGTGTAGAGGCCCCGAAACCTCACTCAGAGGCTCACACAGCCTCCGAGTGAGGTCAATAGTTTGGTTATTAACCAAACTTACTTCGAGAGAGCCAGATCCTTGATCCGCAGGTCGCCCTTGAAGACCACGTAGAGGTCCCGGACCCCACTGGCTCCGGACAGCCCTGCCGACACCGTGCCGTACTGGTAGATGCCGCCCGTGGCCGGGACCGCGACGGTGGCCAGGAGCGCGCCCGCCGGGGAGCCCGAGCGGACCTCGAAGGAGCCGCCCGCCACCGAGGACACGCCCGCGGTGATGCCGGTGAGCCCGCCGCGGAGATCGGTGTCGGCGAACTTCAGCCAGTCGCCCGCGGACGCCCCGACCGCTTCACCGCTCACCTTCGACGTGTCGACCAGGTCCACGCCGGAGTAGTCGTCGAAGTCGATCGCCCGGGTGCTCCTGGTCAGGTCGCGGGGCGGGATCCGCTCGCCGCTCACCTGGAGCGTCGTGCGCTGCCTGATGGCCGACGAGGAGCTACCGACCAGGACGTCGTGGGTGGCGCTCTCCACGGCCCACTTGCCGCGGGTGACGTCCCACAGGGCCAGATCGGCCTTCTTCACGGTCAGCTTCACCGTACGGCTCTCGCCGGGCCGCAGCGAGACGCGGGTGAAGCCGCGCAACTGCTTGACCGGCTGGGTCACGCGCGAGCTCTGCTGGTGGGTGTAGAGCTGGACGACCTCGTCACCGGCCCGCGACCCGGTGTTGGTGACCTTGACGGTGACGTCGTAGGAGTCGCCGCGCGGAGTCACCTTCAGGCCCTGGTAGCCGAAGGTGGTGTAGCTGAGGCCGTGGCCGAAGGCGTAGAGCGGGTCGCCCCGGTGATAGAGGTAGGTCATCCCGGTCTTGGTGAGGTCGTAGTCCAGGATGTCCGGCAGGTCGTCGGACCGGTACCAGGTCTGGGTCAGCCGGCCGCCCGGGTCGCGGTCGCCGAAGAGCACGTCGGCGAGCGCGTGCCCGGTCTCGGCGCCCGCGTGGGTGGTCCACAGCAGGGACGGGGTGTCCACGTTCATCGTGGTGGGGTAGCTGTCCTCCAGGACGACCACGGTGTTGGGGTTGGCCGCCCGCACGGCCTTGATCAGCTCCTGCTGGCCCTGGCCGAGCGCGAGGCTGGACCGGTCGTGGTTCTCCCGGCCGTAGACGAACGGGTTGCTGCCGACCACGACCACCGCCGCGTCGGCGCCCTTGGCCGCCGCCGCCGCGGTCTCGGCGCCGCTCTGGACGACCTGCCTGGCGAAGTGCGCCGCGGCGGCCTTCGTCCCGGTGCCGAGCGTGCCGTCCGCGCCGACGGTCACGTAGTGCTCGGGGAAGGGCCACCAGCCCTCGTTGACCTCGTAGCCGACGTACTGGATCAGGTACGTGCCGTCCGCCTGGCGCTCCATCCGGAACTGCTGCTGGACGAACCAGCCGCCCGGGACGTCGGAGTTGGTGACGTACGGCCCGAAGTTGCCGGTCAGCAGCTTGCTGTTGCCCACGTTGCGCAGGGTCGAGACGTCACCGGTCCAGTCGGTCTGGTCCCAGGTCGAGGCGCCGCCGGGGGCGGTGTCCGACACGACGACGTTCTGGCCCGTGGTGCCGGTCGCGGTCACGTACTTGCCGCTGGCCAGGTCCTTGAGCGCGATCCGGTCCAGCGCGTCGGCTCCGGTCACCGCCGCCTTCGCGCCGAGCCGCTCCTTGATGCCGTCGAGCGGGGTGACCTGGTACGGCATGGTGCCGCCGTACCAGTCGCTGAACAGGGTGTTCTGCAGCGGCCCGAGCACCGCGACCTTCTTCAGGCCGGGTGAGAGCGGCAACGTCCTGCCGGAGTTCTTGAGCAGGACCATCGCCTTGCCCGCGGTCTCCCTGTTGAGCCGCTGGTTCGCCGCCGAGTTGATCACGTCCTTGGTGATCTTCGCGTACGGCCCGCCGTCCGGGTCGAGCTGGCCGAGCCGGATCCTGATCGACAGCGTGTGCCGTACGGCCTGGTCGATGTCGGCCACGGTGATCAGCCCTTGGGAGAGGGCGGCGGTCAGGTTCGCGGTCATGGGCGCGGGGTCGTCGCCGTTGACCGTGAAGCTGTCGAGCCCGGCCTTGAGCGTCGCGGCGACGGCCTCGGGCTTGGTGTCGTAGTAGTGCTCGTACTCCTGGAGCGCGTCGGGCGCCCAGGCGTCGCTCACGTTGTAGAGGTCCTTGTCCGTCCACGAGCGCACGACCTCGTCGAGGTCGGGGTTGACCGTGTTCGGGCGCCCGTTGACCAGGTTGTAGGAGGCCATCACGCCGGTGGCGGCGTCGGCGGAGATGGCCGGCTTGAAGGCGGCCTCGTCGTACTCGTGCTTGACCCTGGGCCGCAGGTTGGAGGAGGTGAGGCCGCGCAGGTACTCGTTGTTGTTGGCCAGGTAGTGCTTGAGCACCGGCGCGGTCTTGAGGTAGACGGGGTCGTCGCCGGACAGCCCCTTGCCGTAGGCGGTGGAGATGGCGCCGGTCAGCAGCGGGTCCTCCGAGTAGCCCTCCTCGTTGCGCCCCCAGCGCGGGTCGCGCAGCAGGTTGACCACCGGCGCCCACACCTGGGTGCCCCACAGGACCGGGTCGATCGCGTTGTAGCCGCGCACCTCGTCGCCCACGGCCGAACCGACCCGCTTGATCAGCTCCGGATCCCAGGTGCTGGCCAGGCCGACGGCCTGGGGGAAGACCGTGCCGCTGGCGAGCTTCTGGTTCCAGTTGTCGTTGTGGTCGTTGGACCAGGCGACGCCGTGCAGCGCCTCGGTCCCGGCCTTGAAGTACGGGATGCCGAGCCTGGGGATCGCCCGCTGCGACTGGTGCAGCAGCGAGATCTTCTCGTCGAGGGTGAGCCGGCCCAGCAGGTCGCCGACACGCTGGTCGAGCGGCAGGGCCGGGTTCTGGTAGGGCAAGATCTCCGCGGCGTGGACGGGCGCCGCGCCCATGGTGACCGCCAATAAGACGGCCGCTAGGACTCGCTTCATCGAAGCTCCTACTTGATGGCGCCGACCGTGATGCCCCGGGTCAGCGTCCGCTGGAAGATGAGGAAGAACGCGACGGCCGGGACGATGCCGAGCAGCGCCGAGGCGCTGGACATGGTGGCGTCCATGTACTTCTCGCCCTGCAGCACGCCAAGGGCGACGGGGACCGTCTGGGTGTCGTTGGAGACCAGGAAGATGAGCGGAAGGAAGAACTCGTTCCAGGTCCAGATGAAGAAGAAGATCACCAGGACCGACAGCGTGGGCCTGCTGATCGGCACCACGATCCGCCACAGCGCCAGGAACCGCCCCGCGCCGTCCATCCGCGCCGCCTCGAGGATCTCCCGGGGGAACTGGCCGAGGACGGCGCTGAGCAGGTAGGTGCCGAAGGCGGCCTGGATGACGGTGAACACGATGATCACCGCCAGCTTGGAGTCGTACAGACCCACTGCCTTGGCCAGGTAGTAGAGCGGGTAGGCCAGGGCCTCCTGCGGCAGCGTGTTGGCCACCAGGAACAGCACCAGGATCCAGAGCCGGCCCCGGACCCGGCCGATGCCGAGGGCGTAGGCGTTGAGCACCGACAGCACCACGGCGAGCACCGCGACGGAGCCACTGATCACGAGGCTGTTCAGCAGCTTCTCGCCGAAGTCGACCCGGATCCAGAACGCGATGATCCCGTCGAGGTCCAGGCCCTGCGGCGGGCTCAGCGGGCTGCCCGCCGAATACTCGGCGGGCGTCTTGAAGGCGTTGAAGGTGACGATGACGAACGGGAACAGCATGACGACGGCGAGCATCGTCATCGCGGCCAGGATCGGGTAGCGTCTCACGACTCTCGCTCCTGGACCCGCAGGAAGGCGAAGGTCACCACGACGATGATCAGCGCCAGGATGGTGGCGATGGCCGAGCCGTACCCGACGTTGGACTTCTGGAAGAAGTTCAGATACGAGAAGTACGAGGGCACCATCGTGGCGTTGGCCGGCCCGCCCCTGGTCAGCACGAAGATCGGCCCGAACACCTTGAGCGCGGCGATCGTGCAGGTCAGCAGCACGACGAAGATCTCAGGACGGATCTGCGGGATCGTGATGTGCCAGAACCTGCGCCACCACGATGCCCCGTCGATCTCCGCCGCCTCGTGCAGCGCGGGATCGGCCCGCTGCAACCCGGCCATGAAGATGACGACCGGGTAGCCGAGCTGGAACCACACCATCACCGCCATCACGGTGGCCAGCGCGAAGTCCGGATCGCCGAGCCAGTTGACCTTCAGCCCGAAGATCTGGTTCACCGCGCCGTAGGTCGGGTGGAGCATCCAGCCCCACACCACCCCGGCCACCGCGACGGGCAGCACCTGCGGCAGGTAGTAGGCCGCCCGCAGGGCCGAGGCCGTGCGGGGGCCGAACCTCTTGCCGATGTAGTCGAACAACGCGGCGGCCAGCACCAGGCCGAGCACCGTGGGGATGATCGCCATGGCGACGATCAGCGCCACGTTGTTGGCGAACGACGTCCAGAATCGCTCGTCCCGGAACAGCCGGGTGTAGTTGTCCACACCGATCCAGGTGGGTGTGCCCACCCCCGACCAGCGGGTGAAGCTCGTCGCGACGTTCATCACGAACGGCACGACGATGACCGCGGTGAACAGCACCGCGCTGGGGATCAGGTACGGCCAGTAGCCGCGTGCCGCTCCAGTTGCCAAGGTTCTGGTTGCCGAGGTTCTAGTTGCCAAGGTCGGCGAGGTTCTCGGTGTACGGCTGGGCGATCTCGTCGAGCACCTTGGCCGGAGGCTTGCTGCCGTTGATGAGGTTCTGGACGCCGGCCACGAGGACGTCGTAGTAGCCGGGGGCGGGCCAGTCGGGGTAGAAGGCCAGCTGGTCCTGCGAGGTCAGCTTGTTGAAGTTGTCGATGAGCTCCTTGCTCTTGGGGTCGGTGATGGCGGCGGGGTCGGCCGCGACCGGGACGCCGCCGGAGTTGCCGAGCAGGTTCTGGATCTCCTTGCTCATCGTGATGTCGATGAAGTCGTAGGCCAGGTCCTTCTGCTTGGACTTCTCGGGGACGACCCAGATGTTGCCGCCGGAGCCGGGGGCGAGCTGGTTGCCGGGCCACAGGAACGAGCCCCACTGGAACTTCTTGATCTCCGTCTGGAACCGGCCGTACCACCAGCTTCCGGACACCATGATCGGGAACTTGCCGCCGATGAACGCGGTGGCCATGTCCTCGGCCTTGATCCCGGCCGAGTCCTTGGCGATGTAGCCCTTCTTCACCCAGTCGGCCATGGTGTCGGCGGCGTAGGTGAACTCGGGACCGTGGAAGTCGACCTTGCCCTTGTAGAGCTCGTAGGAGTCGACCCAGGCCCGGTTGGCCTTGCTCAGCGCGAGCAGGTAGAAGATCTGCTGGGCCGGGTACTCGGCGCCGGCGGTGGAGATCGGCGTGACGCCGGCCTTGGCGAACTTGTCGAGCGCGGCGGTGAACTCCTCGAACGTCGTCGGCACCGTGACGCCGTTCTTCTCGAACAGCTCCTTGTTGTAGTAGACCATCACGTACTCGCCGTAGTTCGGCACGCCGAACCACTTGCCCGTGCCCATGATGCCCCGGTCGTCATATTTGGCGGTGGTCTGCAGGCTGGCGGAGAGCAGCTTGTCCCAGCCGCGCTTGGTCGCCTGCTCCGACAGATCCGTCAGCAGGCCCTGCTTCGACAGCAGTCCGGCGGTGGCGTTGCCCTTGTTGTACTCCATGATGTCGGGCGCCTCGTCGGAGTTGAGCACCATGCTGGCCGTCTTCTGGATCTGCTCGAAGCCCTTCTCCTCGAACTTCACCGTCACGCCCGGGTGGGTCGACTCGAACTTCTTGATCGCCGCCGCCCAGGCCTTGCCCATCGCGCCTTCGGCGCTCTCGTAGTGCCACAGCTTGAGCACGCGCGGCTGGCCGCTCGCGGCGGGCTGCTGCTTGTCCGAGCCGGAGCCGCAGGCCGTCAGGGTCAAGGCCGCGACGGCGAGCGCCGCCGCGGCACTTCTCAGCTTGATCATGGTGTCTCCTGGGAGGTGATGACCGCGCGAACCGGAGCGCCCGCCACGGGGGCGAACTCGACCCCGGCGATCCGCTTCGGCCCGGTGACGGTGACGTGCAGGGTGTCGCCGTCACGGGTGGCGTCGACGACGGTCTCGCCGTCGAGATCGTGGACGGTGGTACGACTGTCGCCGCCCCCGAAGGCGACAAGGGTGATCTCCGAGGGGACGTCCACGGTGTCCCCCGGCGCGGTGACGGGGATCAGCGCGCCGTACCGGACGAACAGCGGGATCCGGTCCAGCGGCGCGGAGACGGCGCGGTAGCGCCCGCCCTCCAGCAGCTCCCCGGTCCAGTAGTCGACCCACCGGCCCTCGGGCAGGTACACCTGCCGCGTGCCGTCGGGCGAGGTCATGGGCGCGACCAGCAGGTCGCGGCCGAGCAGATACTCCAGGTCGGCCTGCCAGGCGACGGGGTCGCCCGGATGGTCGACGCACAGCGCCCGCATCATCGGCGAGCCGGTCCGCGCGGCCTCCACAGCCGCCGAGTAGAGGTACGGCATGAGCCGGTACCGCAGCCGCAGCGCGGCCACCGCCTCGGCCTCCACCTCGGGGAACTCCCACGGCTCCCGGCTGGTGGTGCCGTGCAGCCGCAGCAGCGGGGAGAGCGCGCCGAACTGGGTCCAGCGGACGTAGAGGTCGTCGGCCGGGCGGCCGGTGAAGCCGCCCGCGTCGTGGCTCCAGAACGGCACGCCCGACAGGCCGTGGGCCAGGCCACCGCGCAGCGTGCTGCCCATCGCCGGGTAACTGGTGAAGGTGTCGCCGCCCCACTGGGCCGAGTGCCGCTGCCCGCCCAGGAACGACGAGCGGGCCCAGACCAGGCCGTGCCCGTTGATCTCGCGGGTCACCTCGGCGACGGCGTCGTTGAACAGCAGCGTGTAGACGTTGTGCAGGTCGGTGCCGGTCATGCCGTTGAAGGCCGTCGCGTCGTGCGGCACGCCCTCGGCGAAGTCGGTCTTGAACGCCTGGACGCCCTGCTGGAGCAGGGGGCGGAGCAGGTTCTTGAACCATGCGACGGCGGCCGGGTTGGTGAAGTCGACGATGCCGCAGGCCGGGTAGGAGCCGTGCCAGCAGTCGGCGACGTACGCCTCTCCGTCCGGATTTTTCAGGAAATATCCGGCTTCGGCGGCGGGGGCGAAGGCCGGGCTCAGGTGGGAGATGTAGGGGTTCATCCAGAGGCAGACCTTGAAGCCCATCCCGTCGAGCTCTTCGAGCATCCCGGTCGGGTCCGGAAAGCGGGCCTCGTCCCAGTGCAGGTCGGACCAGTGGTCGTCGGTCTGCCAGTAGGTGTCCAGGTGCAGCACGTCGCACGGGATACCGCGCTCGCGGATCTTCCGCGCCCGCGCCATGACCCGCTCCTGGCTGTCCACGAAGAAGCCTGAGGAGATCCAGGTGCCGAACGCCCACTTCGGCGGCAGCGCCGGGCGGCAGGTCAGCCGGTCGTAGCGGTCGAGGATCTCCGGCGGCGTCGGCCCGGCGAGCACGTAGTAGTCGATCAGGTCGTCGGGAACGACGATCTGCACGACGCTGTGCGTGGACTGGCAGACGTCGAACTCCGTCGGCGCCCCGCTGTCGACGACGATGCCGTATCCCCTGCTCGACTGGTAGAAGGGCACGTTCTTGTAGGCGCGCTGAGACTCGGCGCCGAAGGCGTCGAAGTTCCACATGACGGGCCGCTGGCCGCGCTTGTCCAGCGGGGTGAACGACTCCCCGAACCCGGCGAACGCCTCGTCGGCCGGCGCGGCGAAGCTCTCGTGGTAGGCCACGGTGACGCCGTCGGCGTGGGAGCGCCCGAACGGCAGCGTGCGCATCCGCCCGCTGATGTCGGTGTGCCCCCGGTCCTGCTCCACCAGCGTGGCGCCGGCCGCGTCGGTGAACCGCAGCCGCCACGGGTCCAGGGTGATCTCCGCGCGCAACGAGCCCGCGTCGATGGTCAGCCCGCCGGACCGGGTCTCCACCCGGGCTTGCGCGTACGTGCCCGGGGTCACCAGGGAGATCGCCCGGGCCGAGCGGGTGCGGGCGTCCACGTCCTGCCCGAGCCGGACCCTGATCACCCCCTCGCCCGCCACCCGCACCTGCACGACCAGGCTCTCCTCCGCCGAGGTCACGCCCTTCAGCGTCACTCCCGAGTCGTCCACCGCCACCGGCTCGGCGGCGGTCAACGCGGACAGGCCCTGTTCGCCACGCGTACGGACCGGCAGCTCCGGTGGGTCGGCGACGAAGTACTCGTGCGCGACCAAAGGCGGGCGGTAGGGCATGAAAGCTCCTTCAACTGACCGGCACAGGCTCGCGAGTTAGTTTTCCGTCCCAACGAACAAACGTCAACGGTGCGTGGTTAGTTTAGATGCCAGCCAAACAAAGAGGACCTCGTGCGGAGCGGCAAGTGTTCTTGGCAGTGGCTCGCGACAGGTTCCTGGCAGGCCAACGGCGGCGACGCCGAAACGCTTCAGGCCGTTCTGGGATGGCCGACCAAGCAGACCCGGGCCACGTTCCTGGCCACGGCAGCACGCTCGTCGGCGGTGAACTGGTGACCGCGCAGGCCCGGGACGACCCGGCCGCCGATCGTGCCGAACGCCGGCCCGAGCACCAACCTCGGCCCACCGAGCCATCGGTGGCCGGAGCCGCGATCTACAACGTGCTGATGATCTGTCGGAGAGTCGTCCGGGACTCAGCCGCGGACTGCGCGTGGACACCGAGCTGGTTCAGCAAATGCCGGTACGGGCGAACGTCGGATTCCTTGCTCAGATAGTGCGCGCTTGCGAGTTGTTCAAGATAGACCACATCATCCAGTTCTGCCTGGGCGAACCGAAGAAGGGTGACGGGGCCGACACCTCCGACGCGGCTGCCAGAGCTGAAGGGAAGAACCTGGATGGTGACATGACGCAACACGGCCATCTCCAGGAGATGTTCGAGTTGGGCGCGCATCGTCGCGCTGCCGCCGACCTGACGGCGCAGCGCCGCCTCATCCATCACCACCCAAAGCTTGCGCGACGTGGGTGCCGTCAGGATCTGCTGGCGGCGCATCCGCACCGCGACCCGGCGCTCGATCTGCTCGGCAGAGGCGTTCTCGTGGCCGTCCGCGATAACCGCGCGGGCGTAGTCCTCGGTCTGCAGCAGGCCGGGGATGAACTGGACCTCGTAGGTGCGAATGATGGCCGCGTCCTGCTCCAGCCCAAGATAGGCGTCGAACCAGTCGGGGAGTACATCTCGGTAATCCTGCCACCAGCCGGGCGCGTTGGCCTGCTTGGCCATGATGAGCACGGTCTGGCGTTCGGCCTCGTCCACGCCGTACAGGGTGAGCAGGTCAGCCACATCACGCAGCTTGAAACTGGTCCGCCCGCACTCCAAGCGGCTGATCTTGGAATGTGAACTCCGGATGACATATCCGGCGGCTTCGCGAGTGATCTCCCGTGACTCGCGCAACTGGCGCAGGTGCGCGCCGACTAACATCCGTAACGCCGTCGGCCCGGACCGGGGCAAATCCCCGTCGGGGATTCGCGTCAAGTCAGCTACACCGCGAGCAGTTGGCATATATGCTCCCAAATCGTTAAATTGCCCCGGTCTGACCGTCGATAATCCTGCCACGGCAGCCGACTCAAACACCATATTCCACGTGATCTCCGGCTGCCTCTTCCTCTTCAAGCGCCGCGCCTGGCACTGGGCTTTGGAAACCTCCCATGTGCGGCCCAGCCGACTCGCCGCGAAGGACTCTGACCAGCGGAAATTCCCAGTAGCGGGAATTCCCGGCCGCATATGACGACGCGACTTCTGACCATTCTGCCCCAGGCTCCAGTTCACCAAGAAAACCACGCACGGTGACTAAACCGATACGGCACACTTTCGACGCAATACCCTTCACGCGCTACACCGAGAGAACCTGACCACAGTGATACCGATTTACCCGTCCACGGCGCAGCCTCGCCGGGCCCCAAGACCGAAGCAGATCTCCAGGCCGGCATACGCCGACGCGGACGAGTTCGGCCTGCGGCTGTTCGAGCGGTGCGGAACAGCCGCCCACGCCGACGCTATGGCGCGGTTGTGTGCGGGGGCAGGACTGTTGGTGCGGGGTGACGCAGTGCCTGGTGGGCGGGCCGCGGTGCGGGCGGCCCGGTCACATCTTGGTTGCCGGCCTCTTCTCCGGTCTCGGGGGACAGCGGAGCAGCCAATGGCTTCAGGGCTTTCGGCCGACTCCACAGAAGCCGGCCACTTCGGCGGGTTCACCCCAGGGGGTGGCCTCGACCCGCCACCGTGACATCGAGACCAGGCCGGGTTCTACCATCTGCAGGCCGTCGAAGAAGCGGCTGATGTCGGCGCGGGTGCGGGGGGTCATCGGGTCGGCTTTCTTGTTCCATTCCTGCTGGGCCTCGGCCTGGGCGGTCGTCTCGCCGTCGAAATCGAGGGTGGCGTGGGTGATCGCCAGGTAGCTGCCCGGGGGCACGGCGTCCAGCAGACGCATCACGCTCTGGTGCACCTGGGCGAAGTCCGGGACAAGATGCAGGATGCCCAGCAGCATGATCGCGACTGGCTCGTCGAAGTTCAGCGTCTGCGCGGCCCGTTCCAAGATTCTGTCCGGGTCGCGTAGGTCGGCGTCGATGTAGTCGCAGACCCCCTCGTCGGAGCCTTTCAGCAACGCCTCGGCGTGCAGCAGGACCAGCGGATCGTTGTCGACGTAGACGATGCGGCACTCTGGGGCGACCCGCTGGGCGACCTCGTGGGTGTTGTCCATCGTTGGCAGGCCGGTTCCGATGTCCAGGAACTGGCGGATGCCTTCGCCGGTGAGGAACCGTACGGCCCGGCCGAGGAAGGCTCGGTCGGTGCGGGCGATGTCGACGATCCCGGGGAAGGTCTTCTTGTACTGGTCGGCGGCCTCGCGGTCGACGGGATAGAAATCTTTGCCCCCGAGGAGATAATTCCACACCCGCGCTGAATGCGGCCTCGTAGTGTCGATCTTGGCTAAGAGCTCCTGGCCCGAGGTGTCGGTCATGGGGGATCTCCTGCGGTGTCTGGTCCTTATTGTCGCCCCTTAACGTAGTCGCACAAGGCGCTCCTGAACGTGACGGCGGCAGCGTGTCCCACGCTTTCGGCGATGGCGCCGTGCGTGACCCGGATGCGGCTATGTCGAACATTCTGTCGTCGAGTGATGAACCGCTGGTGATCCGTACGGACTTCTCCGCCCCGCAGGCGTGGGCGTCCATCCGCGCGACGCTCGAATCGATGACGAAGACGAATGGATTCTGGAGGACGACGAGGGCGAGTTCGTCGCACCGGCGCAATGCCTTGATGATCCGGCCTCGAGCCGGGGCTACATTCTCCTGACGCTCAACAGGTCACGCGCCGTACGCGCGGGTCAGAGTCTCCGGATGCAGGTGATCGCCGGGTAGGGGCCGGGGCCGAAAGGCAGCCCGTACGTGGTGGTCGAGCTCGTCACTGAGTAGTCGGCCGGCCGCTTGCACTCGAACTCGATGCTGACGTACCCGACGACCTTGCCCCACGCCTTCTTGGCCTTGCAGGACACCTTCTTCAGCCCGCCGACGATGGCGTTCTCGGTGCCGAAGACCGTCTTGCGCTTCTTGGTCTTGGGCGCGGTCAGGCAGGTCGCGAGCTCGTACTGAGGGCCGACCTTCTTGGCGTCCTCCCCCGGACCGACGCACACGTAGGAGCCTTGCCACTTGTAGGCGTAGGACCAGATCTTGCGCGTACACGCCTTCTTCGTCCTGGTGAAGGACCTGATCCTGCCCGGGCCGTGGCCGTCGAAGCAGGCCCGCTCTTCGACGCTGACGGCGGGATCGTCCTCGATGAGCGTGCAGTCGCCGACACGCAGGATCCCACCGCCCTTGCCGACGTCCCCCGGGTGCGGGGCGCGACGGTTGCGCAGGCAGGCCGTACGCGGCGGCTGCTGACCGGTCGGGGTGTCCAGCATCCCGTCGGTGTCCTTCGGGCACTCCGTCGACCCGTTGCCCTGGTAGACGAGCTTGGTGATCTGGACTCCGGCCGTCGCGAGGGAGCAGTCGGCCAATGCGGGGATCTGGCTGTCCGGCTTGGGCATTTGGATGTCGAGGCAGAGCCCGGCCGCCCAGGTGGTCGGCTGAGTCGGGGACGGTGGCGGATTCGGCGAGAGCGAGCCCACGGAGCTTGCGGCGTTCGTGGCGGAGGGCTTGGGCGTGTCCTTCGGCGGGGTGTCACCGTCGCAGGACGACATGGTCACGGTGACCGCCACCAGGGCCGCTACCGTCCATAACCTGCTGCTCACGTCCCGCCACCCCCGCCAGAGAGCCGTCGGAGAGATCTTCGTCCACGACCTGCCTCCTGACAAGACACCGCCGGGCCGGGGCGGCCACCTACCGGATCCTGCCCAACCTCACATAGGCGCGATCATCAAGACTCGCCGCACCAGGAACCACTCCCTTGGTCGCGGCATGAGCCAAGATCCGGAGCCGATCGGACCGGAGAGAGGTCCGAGGTTGCGGATCAGCCCACGCCAGCACAGTTCGGCAAGCGCGGCGCCGACTGTGCGCCTCCACGTACGCCTGTGCATCACGGTGCGACCATCCCCGCGCGTGCGAGGCCGGCCGCATTCGACACAACACGCTCTGGCCGAAGCTGGGACCATCCCCGCGCGTGCGGGGCCGACTCGCCCCACACCTTCAGGACGGACTGGTGACCCGGAGCATCCCCGCGCGGGAATGGTCCTCGCGCTTGGACGACGTTCTCGACGCCGAAGCCGTCGGCCCCGCGCTCGCGGGGATGGTCCGCAGGCCCGGTGGACCAGTGGTGGCAGGCCTCGGTCGGCGCCGCGCTCGCCGGGATGATCCCGGCCTATGGATCTGAAGGCCCTGTGGCAGAAGGTCGGCCCCGCGCTCGCGGGGATGGTCCCTGCTTTGACCCGTCAGAGAGCTCGACTGCCCAATCAGCCCCCGCGCATGCGGGGATGGTCCCATCTTCACCCGGGTCGTCCGGTACGGCATCCCGTTGGCCCCGCGCTCGCGGGGATGGTCCCCTGGACTTGGTCCGCAGTACCGCGACTTTGCCCCTTGGCCGAGCATGCCCGGCGGCTGGGCGGATCGGTCGGTGATGCGGGCCAGCAGCACATCGCGCGGCAGGGCCACCAGACTGAGGCGGTGGGTCCAGTACGCTTAGGGCAGCTCAAGCCCTGGAGCAGCGACGAACTCCTCAGGTGCCACGTCACCCACGGCGTAGGTGGCTGTCCACTCGGCCAGAGCCTGGAGTTGCCGCCGATCGAACCGCCGCAGACCACATGCTTCGCCGGGTGAGGCGGTTGGCTCGCCCCCCATTCAGCGATGAAGTCGTGCCAATCGTGGCCCGAGCTTGAGAGCCTGGGGCCGACGTCGGCACCAGTTCGGGACCCACTCTCGATTGCGACGATGAGGCTGACCCCGGTGAGTCCCCTCTCCTGTTGGGTCTCGACGCGGGCGGCCGTCGGGTCGCCGTGGTCGTCCAATTGACCGGCGGCGAAGGCCCACCCGGGCAGCGGCTTGCCTCAATCGAGCAACCAGTACATGTCCCCAGCTCAGGGACGACCACGCCGACGCAGGCATGATCGCACAGCGGTGCCATCAGGCGCCCGCACGGGTATCTGGCTGCAGGTCGAGGGTGAGCTGATCGTCGTTCTCTCGTTCGGGCTGTCGGGGCAGCCTGGCGACGCGCGTGAGCGTCGCCAGGCTGGTGTCTGCTTTGTACGGGAGCTGACCGACCAACTCGGCCAGAAGCAGCGCGGCTCCTACCGCGTCCCACAGCGCTCGGTGAGGCTGCCCGTCCGGGACCAACGCCTTCACCTCGTCTTCGAGCTCGTGTTGGGCGAGCAGGGCGGTCAGGTTCCACCGCTTGATGTCCGGCTGCAGATGGCGGACGAGGCGGGCAGTGTCGACCAGGCCGGCGGGCTCGATGTCGGGCAAGCGCATGTGGATGAGCCGCCAGTCCACGCCGATGTTGTGGCCGACCAGGATGCGGCCATGCAGCTTCTCGGCGATGCTGCCGCGTAGCGCGTCGAGACTTGGGGCGTTGGTAAGGGCTGCGCCGGAAAGGCCCGGCGAAATCCAGGGGCGGGGCCGGATCCAGCGGCCGGGGTTGATGATGCTGTGCCAGGCCGCGCCCATGTCGGGGCGGCCCCCAGCCAGCGGGACGACCGCGATCTCCAGGATCGCCTCGTTCTGGCGGTCCTGCGAGCCTGTGCCTTCGAGGTCGAGTGCGACGAGCTCGGCGGCCGTCCACGTCTGGTCTTGCATTCGGTGCTCCAGATGTCGGGTCAGTCGTCTTCGTGGCGGGCGGCGGACGCAAGCCGTTCGCGAGCGCCGTCGAGCAGCGATTGGTCCTCGGTGCTCAGCTCGTAGCCTTCCAGGGCGCGGCCGTGGGCGGCATGGACGTGCGGGTGCTCGACCTCCCAGAACTGGAAACCGAACAGGTGCTGGAGGGCGTAGCGGCGCTGCTCGCCGAGCTTGGCGGTCAGGACGTGCCCGTCCTCGATCAGGAACGGCGTGTTCGGGTCGAATCCGAACGAGTCGAGTGCGATGCGGATCTCCTCTGTGGTCGGCGACGTGAGCGCGGCAGCGCAGCGGGCCACCTGCTTGGGCGGGCAGATGTCGCACAGTTCGGGCACGCCGAGGTGCCCGTTGTAGTCGGGGAGTTGCCAGCCGTACGTGACACCGCACGAGGTCTTGCGGAACAGTGGGACCGAGATACCTGAGTCGCGCCACGCCCGGATAACGCGGGCATCCATCTCCTGAGGGAGGATCTTGCGGCGTTGCCAGTTCTCGCCGTACGGTACTGGCACTCCCAGGCTCTCGAGGTGGGCCGCGTTCTCCTCTTTGTGGTAGTAGCCGGTGAACACGATCGCGTCCACCCGGGCATCGGCCGCGACGCCCAGCACATGCGCCATGGTGTCGGGATCGTCATTCCAGCCCGGGACGATCGGTCTCCAGTAAAGGATCACCTTCGTACGCAGCTTGTGGCGAGCCGCAGTGATGATGGAATCCACGGTGGTGGTGGACTTGGCGATCGGCTCCACCCGGTCGTCGCGGATGCCGGAGTAGGTGAACAGCAGCGTCGGCCGTATGTGTTTCAAGCTCTCCAGGCGCGCCATGTCCGCCTCGGTGACGTGGAAGCGGGTGATGACGAGCACCAGGTTGGTCAGGCCGCGCCGGTCGAGGTCCTCCAGGACAGCGAAGGTGTGCGGTTTCACTCCCGGCAGCATCGGGTCGGTCGCCTTGTTGGACAGCTGAATAGGCGTGGTGTCGGCCACGAACTCGGGGTGATCAACGAGCATCGGGACTGTACGGTTTTCTGCGACAGAGCCGTTTACTGGACAGGCCCGGACTCCTCCGGCGAAGGTTGCCGCCAGGTCGATGATGACCGCGTTCACGGTGGTTCTCGATAAGCCGGGTCACAGGGACAGGGGCTCGCCGGTGGACAGGATGCGGACATCAGTGTCCGGGGCGAGGTCGGCGGTGGCGTCGCGGTAGAGGTCAGGGCGGTTGCGGTCGAGCTTGAGGAGCAGGCGGTCACGTACCGGGCCGGCGGTGTAGGCGTAATGGATCGGCACGGCCAACCGGGGATGCAGGGCCCTGGTGAGGTCGGCGGCCTCCTCGGCATCCATGACCACCTTGTGGTTGAACATCGGCCGGATGCTCAAGCCGTTGATGGGCAGCAGCGCCAAGTCGATCTCGGAGAAGCGGGCGGCGATTTCGTCCAGTTCCGGAACACGCAGGGTGTCGGCACCGAAGAACACCGACCTGCCGTCGGCCTGAAGCATGAAGGTGGACTCAGGCACCGAATGGCGGGCCGGTGTCGCGGTGACGCGGACCGGGCCGAGCTCGATGCTCTCCCAGTCGGCCAGCTCCGTGACAGTGGTGAACCCCGCGGCGTGCAGCTTGCCGGCCACACCCCGGGTGGTGGCGACGGGCACGGACTTGTTCGGGTAGTCGGCCAGCGCGTCCACGTCGCAGTGGTCGTAGTGGCCATGACTGATCACGATCCCGGCCAGCTCCGGCAGGTCCGCGGCGGACCGTACCGAACGGGGCTCGCCTTGGTGATAACCACGCCGCTCGGAGAACCAGGGATCGGTCAGGATCGTGGCGCCATCGAAATCGATCAACGTGCTGGCGTGAACGATGCGCTGCACGGTGGTGCCCATGGTAGACCCTCCTTAGTAGACACCCGTCTGTTTATATCTGTAAGTAGACAGGCGTCTGGTAATATCGTCAACTATGAGCGCTCCGTCCGATGAGGGCCGGTCGCGGCCACGCGCACGCAATCTCCGGGGCGAAGGCGAACGCCTCCGCGGGGATCTGATCGCTGCCGTCGGCCGGCTGCTGGAGGAGGGGTCCGGCGAGGACGACGGCCCGTCTCTGCGCGCCGTGGCCCGGGCCGCTGGCGTCACGCCACAAAGTGTCTACCTGCACTTCGCCGACAAGCGGGAGCTGGTGGGCGCGCTGTTCGAGGAGCGGTTCACCGAGCTGGCCGAGGAACTGACGGCGGCCGTACGATCCGCGGGAGATGAGCCCAGGGCTCGTCTGCGCGCGCTCTGCATGGCGTACTGCTCGTTCGCCGAACGCAGCCCCGGCCTCTACCGGGTGCTGTTCAGCAACCCCACGCTGCCACGCCAGGAACCAGGAAGGCAGCGCGGCATGCCCGCCCTCATCGTGCTCGACGAGGCCATCCGCGCATGTATGGGTGAGGCGCCGAGACAGGGTCCGTCATCGACCACCCTTTGCGTCTGGGCGAGCATGCACGGGCTGGTGCTCCTGCGCCGCGATCGCCCCAACGTCTCCTGGCCGGATCTCGAGGGCCTGGTGGACGAAGTGCTCTCCGCCCATGTCGGCTAGCGTCAGCACGAGAGCCACCGAACTGGGACACCGGGAGAAACCGTGGGAACGGGCGGTTGGGACACCTTCCACGCCCTCGACCTGCTGACCGACCTCGCCGACGACTTCGCCCGCTGGTACCCAGGACTCAATGGCCAACCAGTCGAACTCGCGGCCTGACTTCCCACGGCTTCTCCCGGTCTCCCCAGTCACCCGATTGTGACCAGCGGCCCCTGATCCGGACTACG
>NZ_JBEZYD010000058.1:0-64894 GCF_040638335.1 Nonomuraea sp. NPDC026600 | reverse complement strand
AGTGCCCGCGGCGGCGAGCCTGGCCGGCGTCCCGGTGTCTCGGGCCCGTTCGCTGCTGGCCGAGCTGGCCCGCGCCCATCTCATCACCGAGCACGTACCCGGCAGGTACGCCTTCCACGACCTGATGCGCGCCTACGCCGGCGAACTCGTCCACGTCCACGAACCTGCCGCCGAGCGGCAGACCGCGCTCCACCGCCTCTTCGGCCACTACCTCCATGTCGCGGACGTCGCCAATCGGCTGCTCAACCCGCACCGGGAACGCATCCCTCTGGCGCCGTTCCGGCCTGGCACCGTTCAGGTGGATTTCCGGGATCACCACGAGGCGCTGGCATGGTTCACCGCCGAGCACGCGCTCCTGCTCGCGGCCGTGGAGCGGGCGGCCGAAACCGGGTTCGGCACCTACGCCTGGCAGTTGGCCTGGACCCTCACCGACTTCCTGGACCGGCGGGGACACTGGCGCGATTACGCCACCACCCAGGCCACTGCCCTGAAAGCCGCCGGCGACGAAGGCGATCTGCCGGGCCAAGCCCACGCCAGCCGTGGCCTCGGCCGGGCCTGCACCCGGCTGGAGCGCTACGACGAGGCTCACACGTACTTCCTGCAAGCTCTTGATCTATACGCCCGGCTCGGCGACCGCACCGGTCAGGCTCACGCCCACGGCCACCTGTCGAGCATGTTCGAACTGCGGAACCGACCCCAGGACGCCATCCATCACGTCCAGCAGGCTCTCGATCTCTACAAGGCCACCGGCAACCGGTCTGGACAGGCCCGTGCTCTCAACTCGTTCGGCTGGTTTCACGCCCTGCTCGGCGAGTACGAAAAGACCCTCCTCCACTGTCGGCAGGCCCTCACCCTGTACGACGAAACGGAAGACCGCCACGGGCTGGCCGCCACCTGGGACAGCCTGGGCTACGCCCACCACCACCTCGGCCAGTACGAGCAGGCCGTCACCTGTTACGAGCGGTCGCTGGCATTGACCGTCGAGGTCGGCGACCGCTTCCTGTATGCCACGGCCAGCCTCCACCTCGGCGACACTCACCAGGCCGTCGGCGAGATCGGCGCGGCTCGGCGCACGTGGCGGCAGGCCCTGACCGTGCTCGACGAACTGGACCACCCCGACTCCGCGCTGGCCCGCGCCCGGCTGTCTTCGGTTTCGGTCCCGTCGCCCGGCGATTGACCTCTCGTTCGCCATCCGCGGATCCGCAGCTCGCGGGGAAGGCCGGAGAGGCGAGGACTGGGCGAGGACGGAACGAGGATCGCGGCTTCTAACGTGGGTGCCCGTCTCCGGACAGCGATCCCGCTGTGCGAAGACCTACGAGACGTATGAGCCACGACATCAGGGAGAAAGCTTCAGATGAGACTACGCAGAACAATGGTCACGATCGCCGTCACGGCCGGTGTGGCCATGTCGGGCGTGGCCACACCGGCCGGTCCCGCGTCCGCGGCGACCGCCGGCTGCTCCGGAACGCGGCTCGCCAAGGTGCCCGTCAAGGGAGGCCAGACCCAGGCGGTGGTCGGCTACCTGGAGGTCTATGCGAGCGGCAGGATGATGTGCGCCCGGACGGTGGCCTCCAACTCCTATGGCACCCAGTGGATCTCCGTTCGTCTGAAGGACGGCCTGAGCAACTCGAGGGACAACAGCGCCGTCGGCAGTCCCAGCCCGAGCGCCGCAGAATGGCGAGCGGGCTGGGACGCCGTCGACGCCGGCAAGTACTCCACCTACGCCGGGCCGGTGCGGGACTACGACAACGGCAAGGTCGAAGTCCACGCCACGATCAAGAAGTACGGCATCTGGTACGCCGCACAGTGGAGCTGACCTCTGGAATCCGCACCGGAGCCGGGCCTTTTGCCTTGCGGAGATGATGACGGCTTACTTTGAACGGGTTGTCATATGTGGCGTGCTCTCCTCGTGATCCGCTTCCGGCATGATCACGGCTCATGAAGAAGATGATCACGGCCATGGTGGCCTGCGGCGCTCTGCTGGTGCCCGCCACCCCCGCGCAGGCCGCCGCCCCCAAGAATCCCGTCCAAGCCCTGAAGAGCAAGCTGATCTCTGGGCACGGTGTGCGGTTCACCGAGACCACCACTCTCTCGGGCGACGACAAGGTCAAACTGCAGGACCGCAAAGGTACGTTCCAGTTCAACGCCAAGGGCATCGCGGCCGCCGACATCAAGACCAACGCGCTCAAATCCGAGCCTGAGCGGAGTATCACCGTCGGCAAGGCCAGCTATACCTCGGGCGGGCTGTTCAACGACCGCCTCCCGGAGGGCAAGACCTGGCTCAAGAGCGGCGGCATGTACGGCGGTGCCGGCGGCTTCTACGGGCAGGTCATCAACCCCGTGGAGCCGAAGACCTTAGCCACGCTGATCAAGAAGGGCAGGCTGACCAGGAGCACCATCACAGGAAAGATCACCTTCGATGAGCTCGAGAAGGTGTCGCCCTGGTTCGGCGGGTCGATCCCGCTGCGCATGCACAACGAGAAGGTCACCTACACCCTCACACTCACCTCCGCCGGGCTCGTGAGCAGGGTGAAGACCTCGTACGCGGCGACGGGGGTGTTCGACAAGAGCGAATTCGACGGCAAGACCATCAATCGACAGCCGCTTCACCGGGTGGGGTACCAAGGTGTCGATCAAGGCGCCGGACCCCGAAACGGTGACCAGCAAGATGAACGGCTGAGGGTTCCGTTCGCCCTCTCCAGCTGGGCGGGCCTCGGCGGTCATACCGCGCGCGCCTGACCTGCCCGTCGCCGCCGGTACTTCTCAGCCGACGTTAATGGTCACATCAGGCCCGCCCAAGAGCGGCCGGACATCGTCATAGTCGTGAGCACGATGACGGAGACGGCCCTTCGGGACGAGACGGCGGGAAGCCAACCGGCCGAAGGGCCGGTTGGCGGGTATGACGAGCAGCGAGTACGGGTTTCCGATCGGGCCTGCTCCTTCGCCGCCTGGGTCCGGCAGGCCCTGATGCCCGCCGGGATGGCCCGCCAGTTGCCGGCGTACATGATCATCGGGTTCGTCAGCACGCTCGCCTATCTGCTGCTGTTCGCGATCCTGAGCATGATCGTGTCCTCCGTCACCGCCAACGCGGCTGCCATGGTCCTCACCACGATCGCCAGCACGGCGGCCAACCGCAGGTTCACCTTCGAGATGACCAGCCGGGCGGGCGCGGTACGCACCCACCTGGAGAGCCTGCTCGTCCTCTGCATCGCCCTCGCGATCACCACCGTGAGCCTGGATCTGCTGCCCTCGGCCACGTCGTCCCTCACCGAGCTCGCCACCGTCATCGTGTCCAACGGCCTGGCCGGCATCGTGCGGTTCGTACTGTTGCGGACCTGGGTGTTCAACCCTCGGAGGGCATCGTGACCGTCTTGAGTCGCGAGCGAGCAACGCGGTACTGCGTCCTGAGCTGGTGAGCGGACCCGACTGCCCGGACGTCGTACGCACCCACCTCGGCGCACTGGCCGCGCAGGGTCACCGCGCGACGTGCTGGGCGACACCTGGCCACGGGTAGCCGCACCGGCTTCAGCGGGCCAGGAGTACCAGCGTCAGCGCGGCCAGGGCCGGGACGGTCTGGACAAAGAGGATCTTGCGCGACGCCGTCGCGGCACCGTACAGCCCGGCGACGATGACGCAGGCAAGGAAGAAAACCCTCACCTGGAAACCGACCGGATCAGAAGCGAAGGCGCCCCACAGAAGCCCGGCCGCGAGAAACCCGTTGTACAGACCCTGGTTGCCGGCGAGCACCCTGGTCGAGGCCGCGAACTCCTCTGTCGTACCAAAGGCGGCCCGCGCCCGGGAACCGGTCCACAGGAACATCTCCAGGACCAGGATGTAGACGTGCAGGAGGGCGATCAGAACTACCGCGACTATGGCGATGACGGACACCCCGCACACATTACGTCACGACTGCCGCTGCTGCTCATATCGTGGCCAGCCGATCCATCGCTCAACCTTCGGTGGCGCGAGCTCAGGGTTCGGTGGCGCGAGACAGTCAGTTTGGACAGCGCTAGGAGGTGGATCGAGCCAGAAATGTCGGGGCTACTCACTGGGGTCGACCCGGGAACGCTGGTCCAGGGGTTGCTGCAACGTCGCCAGGATCCTGACGGTACCTCACGGAGACGATCGCGCTTCGCTGTCGCCGCGAGTCGTTCACTCGTTCCCTCGTTGATGGGACCATGGCGTTTTCCATCACCTCCAGGAGCGCCATGCCTGTCCAAAGCGCGTCCGTCACCGTGCGCACCCTCGACGGCCTCCACCTCGCCGGAACACTGGCAACGCCCGGCGAATCGACCGAATCCGCGGTTGTCCTCGTCCATGGCGGCGGCGTCACCCGCGAGGAGAGTGGCTTCTTCACCCGCCTGGCGGCCGGGCTCGCTGAAACCGGGCTGGCCTCGCTCCGCTTCGACCTGCGCGGCCACGGTGAGAGTGAAGGCCGCCAGGAGGAACTGACCCTGGCCACGATCCTCAATGACATTCGGGTAGCGCTGCGCCATGTACACGATGCGACAGGGGCGAACCGGATCAGCCTGCTCGGCGCCAGTTTCGGCGGCGGGATCTGCGGCTACTACGCCGCCCACCGGCCCGAGGAAGTCCAGCGGCTGGTACTACTCAACCCACAATTCGACTACAAGAAACGCACCATCGACAGCAGGCCGTACTGGCACGACGACTACCTGAACGAGGAAACCGCCCAGCAGCTCACCGAGCAGGGATTTATTGCTTTCACTCCCAGCCTGAAGCACGGCCGTCCGCTGCTCAACGAGGTCTTCTGGCTGCAACCGCACACGATCCTGGGAGAGATCAAGGCGCCGACGCTCATCATCCACGGCACCGGGGACACGCTGGTGCCCATCGAGTCCTCACGCGCGGCGGTGCCCCAGTTCACCGCCCCCTGCACCCTGGTGGAGATCGAAGGATCACAGCACGGTTTCGCCGTCCACGACGACCCGCAGTACCTCAACCCCCAAAGCCAGCTCTGGCAGGCGTCGGTGATTCAGACGGTGGCGCAGTGGGTGCGGGCTGGGGATTAGGCAGTGCGACCCTCGTGTAGCGCCTCCCGCAGCTCCCGAACGTGCGGCCGCGCACCCCAGCGGCTCAAGGTCTGCATCATGTCCGTCAGCACGACGGTCGTCCGCCCCGAGCGCGTGGCCTGAGCGACCCGCGCCGCCTTCAGACCCAAGATGGCCGCCTCGTCCGGCTCCCCGATCAGGGCCAGCGCGGCTGACCGCCTGGCCTGGAAATAACCGGCATCGCGTGCGGAAAGACTGTCGCCGGCGATGATGTCGCCGAGCATCTCGGCCGCCTGGCCGGGCTTGCCCGCCTCGGTGTAGCACGCGGTGCTGCGCAGCCGGAGAGTGCCGTCGGTGAAGGCGCCGCCGAGCATGTCGGCCTCGTCGCCCGTCGTGCGTGCGAGCAGTTGACGGGCGTCGTCCAATTTCTGCTCGACCATGCGCAGCGGTTCGCCGAGCATGGCCAGGCCCAAGGCCTCTTGCTGCGTAATCTCGGCGCGGACTTTGCACGGAAGCCGGTTAGTGCTCCGCTGCGCCGCCTCGGCCAGGGTGAGCACCCGCAGCGCGTCGCGTCGGTCATAGGCCAGCTGGGATTTCCGAAGCAGCACATAGCCTTGCATGGCGCTATCGTCGGCTTCCTGCGCCCACTCGATCGCCCGGTCGTACCAGTACGTGGCCGTACGCAGGTCGCGGAGGTCACGGTATAGCCAGCCCACGAACTCCGCGCCGTCCGCTCCCACCGCCAGCAACGCCCGCCGGACGTCAGGCTTCACCTCGCGGACAGCGTGCTGCATAGCGCCGAGCATCTTCAGCACCTGCGGCAGGACAGCGGCCGGACCAAGCCTGCCGTCGTCGGCCTTGCTCTCATCGAGCTGCTGGCGCAGGACCTCCACGACGGACCCGTCGACGTAGCGGCGGGCATCGGTCAGGACAGCTTCATCCGGTGGTAGCTCACCGACACTGACAGCTGTCCAGACAGGATGGACGATGTTCGAGCGGACGTGCCCTGTTGCTCCTGGGAAGAACCGCGGTGCGGTCATCTCCCTGTTCTCCGGCATCTGGAACCACAAGCGAGCAGGCGGCATGCCCAGCAGCCGTGCCCACGCGATCAGACGCGTGAGGTCCTGGACAGGCGCCCCAGATTCGACGCGGCTGAGCTGGGCCTGACTGAGACGCAACCACCCAGCCACGCATTCCTGGGAGAGCGGCCTCCCGTGCCAGGAATGGTGACGGTACGTCCGGATAACCCGCCCGATGTGCCGGGAGGCGAACGCTTGCTGCAAGGCGTTGTCGGCCCAGAAGTCCGGCGGCACGGCTGGCGGCTGCGCGCGGGTTGATCACGTCGACGCTGGCAGGGGCCGCAACGGATACTCAGGTTGTCGCTGGCCAGGCGCGTCCCGCAGGCCGCACAGGATCGAGGCCTCTGCCGTGTCGTCATGCTTGTCCCCTCGTGTTGCGCCTGGCCCGAGAACCTGCCCAATACACCCAGTCCAGCTGTAAATTATCCAATTCGAATTAAAGCGAAACGGAATAAGCTGGCAAATGGCTGCTTGGACAGGGGCTACAACCGAGTGTAAACGACCCCCAATACGCCTCGTAAGTGGTTATGCATGGGATGCATAACCACCTTATGCGGGAAGTGGTATAGCCCCCTCGGTCAGGTGCAGGGCAAGGTCACGTTGCGGGGATTTCCCGGTCTCCGACAAACCGGAGCGCAGAACGACCCACTCGCTTTCTGCGCGCCGGGCTGACCCTTATGAACCGCACGACTGGCGGACGTAGACAACAGCAGCAAAGGGAGCGTCGGCCAGTCGTGCACCAGAAGTTGCGAGGCGCTATGGCCAAGACCGCCCAAGATCAGTTCGTAAGCTGCATCCCACTTCCCGCGATGGCCTCGTCCGTAGCCACGGCCCGGATGCACACCAGGCTCTTGATGAGCAAATGGCACCTGTTGCCGGTAGTCGATGACGCCGAGCTGGTCGTCAGCGAGATAGTCACAAACGCGATCAAGGCCACCAACATCATTCCGCCGCAGACGCGCTACCCGGATTTGTACGACCGCATGGAGGTCGTCTGCCTGTGCTTCTACCAGCTCGCCGGTGAACTGGTGGTCGAGGTGTGGGATCCCAAACGGGAGCCACCACAGTGCCGCGACGTGACCCTTGACGACGAAGGCGGCCGCGGCCTCGTTCTGGTCGAAGCACTGTCTAAGCGATGGGGCACCAGATGGCCGCCAACTGGCGGGAAAGTCGTTTGGGCTTCGCTTCCGCTCGATACCGCATGAACGACTCCATGCGCCGTGCCGCAGAAGCGCCACTTCGCTACAGCTACACCTCGATGACCTCGAACGTCTGATGCGACGGGCGAGTATTACCATTCACGATAGACACTGAGAGCCATTATTCCTTACGACAAATAAGAACTTGACTGGTCGACCATCGCCGAGGAATCATACGCGCAAGGATACGCCAACCGAATGGGATTTTCTGGTTGTGGGCGAACAAGCCATCCAAGGCCACGTCATGGATAACTTCCGCACCCGCGGCGCGAGTAACCCTTACGACCGTGACCAGAACAGCGCCCCGGAGGGCAACCTGGTGGCTCCCATCAGGTTCCGAGCCGGCCAACTGAGTGACGGTGCCGACAAGGCCAAGCGGGCAGCGTGCGTGGGCGCAGCCCACGCTTCGAATAAGACGCCCGAGCGAAGCGAGGCCCTTTGGCCCGACGCTGGGGGTTCGGGGGTTATCCCCCGATGCAAACAAACGAGTCGGCCCGGGGGAGCATGCCCCCGAAGGGGGAACATGCGACCAAGACAACCCCGTCAACGAGTGGAGCTATGGGGATTCGAACCCCAGACCCCCTCCATGCCATGGAGGTGCGCTACCAGCTGCGCTATAGCCCCTTGATGCGCACCTAGTGTATCGGAATCCCGGGGCGCCCGTGTCACACACGATCCACCGTGATACGTCTTTAGTCCTATGTCGACTTTCGAGGACCACCGAAGCCTGCTGACCGGCGCCGCGTACCGGATCCTGGGCAGCATGGCCGATGCCGAGGACGTGGTGCAGGAGGCGTGGTTGCGCTGGTCCGGCGTGGACGAGACGACCGTCGCCAACCCCAGGGCGTACCTGTTCAGGACCACGTCGCGGCTGGCCATCGACCGGCTGCGGTGGGTGAAGTCGCGGCGGGAGTCGTACGTCGGCCCGTGGCTGCCCGAGCCGATCAGCACCGCGCCCGACGTCGCCGAACACGCGGAGCTGGCCGACTCCGTCGAGCTGGCGCTGCTTGTGGTGCTCGAAACGCTCTCGCCGTTGGAGCGGGCGGTGTTCGTGTTGCGGGAGGCGTTCGACCTGCCGTTCTCCGAGATCGCCGAGGCCATCGGCCGGACCGAGCCCGCCACCCGGCAGCTGGCCAGGCGGGCCCGCGATCACGTACAGGAGAAGCGGCCCCGTTTCGACGTGGACCTCGGCGAGCGACGGCGCATCACCGAACGCTTCATCCGCGCCTCCACCAGCGGCGATCTGGACGGGCTGATCGGCCTGCTGTCCAGTGAAGTGACGCTGATCAGTGATGGCGGCGGCAAGGCCCGCTCCCCGCTGCGCGCCCTGACCGGTGCCGAGAACGTGACGCGCTTCCTGGCGTCCATCACCACCCCCGAGGGCATCGCCAAGTTCATGGCCTCGATCGGTGTGGGGGACTTCTCCACCATGTCGTACGGCCTGGCGAACGTGAACGGCGCCCCCGCGATGGTCGTCTCGGTCGCGGGCCGGGTCATCACCGTCATCTCCCTGCTCATCAAGGACGGCAAGATCGACACCATCTACCTCCTCGCCAACCCGGAGAAGATCGCCCACCTCGAGGTCCCCTCCTGACCAGCGGGTTGGTCGGTTCAAGCCGTCCGAGCCACCGGTATCCCCGCCTCCTCCACCAGCGCCCGCAGATCCACCCCACCGGCCCGCAGGATCCGCCCCGCCCCGTTCGAGTAGTCCGCCAGCAGCCCCCAAAGCAGCCGCTCCCCCGTAACCGCCCCTGGCCGCCACATCGCCACCTCCACCGCCTTCCGCGCGTGCATGGCCAGCGGAACCGCCCCCAACGGCCCGTACAGCATCACCCGCAGCGGGTTGAGGCGCGACCGCGTCAGCCGCCACCGCGAAGGGTCGGAAGTCCCCGCCCTGGTACGCCGGTGCACCGCGTCCAGGTCGATCCCCAAGGTGGCGAGCAGCTCACGGCGGTCACCGAGGTCGACATGCCGCCGAACGTCCTCAGCCGTCACGGTGAAACCGTCCAGCGAGAACGGCCGGATCTCGGCCAGGGCGAGCAGCAGGAGGTCAGGGGTGAGCGCCGGGCGTCCCGCGTCGAGGGCCAGCGTGCCGGACCTGATCAGCGCGCGGCGGGCGGGGCCGGTGAATCTCTCGAGCATGCGGCTACCTTCCGATCCTGCGGGCGTGCTTGCGGTGGGCGGACTGCCGCCTGACCCCTAGGGCCTCGGCGATCTGCTCCCAGGACCACCCCTGGTCCCGGGCGTTGGACACGTGCGTGGCCTCGAGCTCCTCCAGCAGGGCTCGCAGCGCGGCGACGGCCGCCAAGCCCACGCCGGGATCCCGATCAGTGGCCGCCTCGGCCAGCTCGTTGACCTTCATAGTGTCAGCATGCGCTGACAAGCAGCCGCTTGTCAACACATGCTGACAGAGATCAGAGGCGTTCCGCCAGGACGACCAGGATGGGCAGAGCGGCGGCCAAACGAGACCGCTCCTCCTCGGTGAGCGAGTCGACGACCACAGCCAGCCGTTCGGTGATGAGCTGTTCGCGGCTGTCCAGCGCACCCCGCCCCGCATCCGTGATGACGGTGATGACCCGCCGCCCATCGACCGGATCAGGCCCGCGCGACACCATGCCACGGCGATGCAACCCACCCAGCACCGTGCCGATCGCCTGAGCGGTCACCTTCTCCAGGTGCGCGAGCTGGGCCGAGGTGTGCGGCCCTTCCCGCTCCAGCCGCGACAGGACCGCGAGCTCAGTGAAGGAAACGTCGTCGTCTGAGGCATTTGTGTACAGCTGGCGGATACGCCGGGCCAACCGCCCGACCGCGAGCCGCAGATCTTTCGCGAGCACGAAGACAAGTCTAGCTTTATCAATCTGGCTTTGGTAATTTCACCGCACCATGTGCTACGACAATGACGCGAAACCACCTGCCCACGCCGCCCCCATCACCGGCACGACGTCCTCCGGCACCAAGCTGACCTCGGCCGACGGCACCGCGTTCGCCGCCTTCGAGGCTCGTCCCGACGACGTCCGCGGGCCGGGCGTGGTCATCCTGCCCGACGTACGCGGGCTGCACGACTTCTACCAGCAGCTCGCCGTACGGCTGGCCGAACAGGGTCATCCAGCCATCGCGATCGACTACTACGGCAGGACCGCCACCGACGACGAGCGGGGCGAGGGCTTCCCCATCATGGAGCACGTCTCCAAACTCAGCAGGGAGACGATCCAGGACGACATCATGGCCGCGGCCGACCGGCTGGGCAGGCCGGTGGTGGCGCTCGGGTTCTGCATGGGCGGGCGCAACGCGTTCTTCGCCTCGGCGCCGCGCTTCGGGTTCGCGGGCGTGATCGGCTTCTACGGCGCGCCGGGCATCGCGGGCCCGTACGGTCCAGGACCGACGCAGCACGCGGCCGAGCTGGGCGCGCCGATCCTGGGCCTGTTCGGGGGCGCCGATCACGGGATAACGGGTGAGCAGGTGAGCGAGTTCGGCGAGGCGCTGACGGCGGCGGGGGTGGAGCACGAGCTGATCACCTACCCGGGCGCTCCGCACGGCTTCTTCGACGCCACCGCCGCCGAGCACGAGGAGGCCTGCGCGGACGCGTGGCAGCGGGTGCTGGCCTTCCTTCAGAACGTCAAAGAGAAGTAGTGGTGTGCATGGTCAGCGCGGCATCCTCCAGGGACAGCGCGACCGTAACGGCCCCCAGCTCCGCCGTACGCCGGACGTGGGTGCCACCACACGGGATCGACGTCTCGCCTTCCGGCAGGGCGCAGTGCCACGTACGGCGGGCCGTCAGCCCGGGCCCCGGCACGTCGAGCCAGACCGCCGCGTCGGCCGCGACCCACTCCTTGAGCCGGTCGTTCACCTCCGCGGTGACCTGCGAGAGCTCCAGCCCGTCGGCGGCGAACCCCTTCTTGCGTAGGGACTTGCCGAGCCGGTAGACATCCTCGCTGCCGAAGGGGGAGATCCGCGACGAGGTGATCGCGCTCTGGTCGAAGTCCGGGTGGCCGAGCCCGTCCGGCGCCACCGGCTTGCGCCAGTGCCCGGCCAGGGCGGCGTTGAGCGCGAGCGCGGCCAGATGGCAGGCGGTGTGCCCGGCCGACAGCGCCGCCCGGTGGCCGGGGTCCACCTCCAGCGCCACCTCGGTCCCCACGGGCAGCGGGGTGCCGGTCACGTGGACGACCAGCCAGGCCCAGCCCTCGGTGCCCCGGCGTACCGGGATGTCGGGGCCGAGGAAGATCTCGCCGGTGCCCGACTGGGCCCCCGTGACGCAGTCGGCCACCGGCAGCCCGCCGATCGTGCCCCGGTCGGCCGGCTGGTCCGGCCAGGTGTGATCAAGCGGGTGAAAGGGGGTTTCGGCGACGACGAGGCCGTGCCGGCCCCCCGCCGGCACGACCCCGACGATCTCCGAACGGCCACTGACATGACCGTCGGGGAAGGTGACGACTGTCGAATTCATCCGCCTATTCTGGCAGGCACGGGCTGGTCGTCCCGCAGCGCGTCCAGCGGCGCGGACTCGTCCTCGAGGTACCGGTTCCGTCCCGCGTACAGGCCGGTGAAGAGCTGCACGACCAGCACCGCGAAGATCAGCGCGTACGGCAGCGTCCACCCACCGGTCATCTGGTGTAGCACCCCCACGAGCAGCGGCCCCGCACCCGCGATCAGGTAGCCGGCGCTCTGCCCGAACGCCGACAACGCGGCGGTGGACTCCGGCGTACGGGTGCGCAGGGCGAGCATCATCAGCGCCAGCGGGAACGACCCCATACCGATCGCCACGAACGTCACCCAGACCAGCGCCGTCGAGATCGGCGCGAGCCACAGCCCGGCGAAGCCGACGGCGTAGCAGGCGACGAGCCCGACGACGACGGGCCGCTGATCGGCGAAGCGCGAGGCGATGACGGGCACCAGGATCGAGACCGGGATGCTCAACGCGGTGAACACGCCGAGCACCAGCCCGGCCTGGCTGGTGGTGTAGCCGCCTTCGGTGAGGATGGTGGCGAGCCAGCCGAACATGATGTACGCGATCATGGACTGGCTGCCGAAGTAGAGCGCGACCATCCAGGCCAGCTTGCTCCGGGCAAGCCGGCGAATGCCCGCGTCCCCCCGGCCGGTGTGCCGCTCCGGCTCACTGCGCAGGAGCACAAGCCACGGAATGGCGGCCACGGCGGCCAGGGCCGCCCACACGCCGAGCGCGATGTGCCAGTCACCTGACGCGCGCTCGATCGGCACGGTGGCCGCGGCGGCGAGCATGGTGCCGACGGCGAGTGCGACGGTGTAGACGGTGGTCATGATCCCGGTTCTGGCCGGGAAGTGGCGCTTGATCAGCGTCGGGATGAGGACGTTGCCGACGGCCCCGCCCGACAGCGCGACCGCGCTGCTCAGCAGGAACACCGGCGCGGAGCCGACCAGCGACCGCACCAGCATGCCGGTGCCGAGCGTGACGAGCGCGAGCAGCAGCAGCCGGTGCTCGCCCACGCGCCGGGCCAGCGTGGGCGTGACCGCGCCGACCGTGGCGAAGGCCAGTACCGGCAGCGTGGTGAGCAGGCCGGTGCCGACGCTCGACATGCCGAGCGCGCCGGCGAGCTGATCGAGTAGGGGGCCCACGCTGGTCACGGCGGTGCGCAGGTTGAGCGCCGCGAGGACGATTCCCAGCACGAGGAGCCAGACGAGGGATCTGCCTTTGGTCTCTGGGGCGGCGAGCACGCTCATGCGGGGACGGTCCTCCACTCATCAAGTCATGGGATGAATCGTCATCTTAACAGGGCCGAAACACCCATTTATTCCTGACTATGACAAAACCCCCCAAGATACTCGGGGAGGCTTGTCATCAGACCGTCACAGGACGGGCGGCGTACCCTGCGGCGGCTCATTGCGCGGGGGCGGCGGTGGCCCCCGCCCAGACCCGTGGTCGGTTAACGCCTGCGCAACAGCCAGTAGAGGCCGACGAACGGCAGGACCAGCGGGATGAACAGGTAACCCTTCCCGTAGACCGACCAGACCGTCGCCTCGGGAAAGGCGGCCGGATCGAGGACGCTGGCCGTGCCGATGAGCAGCACGCCCGCCAGCTCGACCCCCAGCGCCGCCAGCGCGAGGGTGCGCGCCCCACGGATCAGCGCGACGGTGAGCAGGATGTAGACCAGCGCGGCGAACGCCGACAGCGTGTAGGCCAGCGGCGCCTCCCCGAACCGGGTGACGATCTGCACCGTGGCCCGCGAGCCCGCGGCGAGCGCGAAGAGCCCGTAGACGGCGACGAGCGCCCGCCCTGGCCCGCTGCCGAGGGACGGCGCGGTCACGGGAGGCCCTGCCAGATCTGCAGCAACCGGCCCGTCATCACCGCGATCGCGAACCCGGCCACGACCAGGATCGCCGGCCCCCACCGGCTCCGCTCGGCCAGCGCGAGGAAGACACCCGCGGGCGGGATGACCGCCTGGCCGCCGAGGTAGCCGTAGAGGGTGGCCTTCGCGGCCGGACCCTGACCGCCGACGACCGCGGCGATCACGATGCCCGCCTGGACCAGCACCGCCACCTCCAGCACGGCGAACCCGATGAGCAGGACCATGCCCATGGGCCGGTTGCGGATCGCGGTGACCAGGCTCGCCAGGGCGAGCAGCAGCGAGCCGACGATCACGATCGTGGCGACGGTGGTGTTCATCGGGAAAAGGCTATCGCCCGGGTAGGTCGCCCTCGATTCCGTCCAGCAGCCAGTTGAGCCCCCGCTCGTAGGTGTCGTCGGCGCCCGCAACGCCGCCCTCGATCAGCGGCGCGAGCCGGGGGAACGCGCCGCTCGCGACCAGCTCCCGCATGTACGGCTCGGCGATGGCGGCCCGTTCGGCGTCGTTGACGCCCATCGTGCGGGGTGCGGCGCGCTCCAGCGACTCGCGGATGATGTAGCCCAGCGAGTAGTCGTCGACCGTGGCCAGGATCCGCCACTTGGTCAGCTGGTCCACCTCCAGCCCGTCGAGCGCGGCCAGCGACTGCTCGACATGGCGCAGGCCGTTCGGCCCGACCGAGACGCGCTGGGCGACCAGGTCGACCCGCCACGGATGCCGGCGTACGACCTCCCGCTCGCGCCGGGCGATGGTCAGGATCGCCGCGCGCCAGTCTTCCGGCAGCGGCTCGTCGACCAGCACCTCGGCGGCGACCTCGTCGGCCATCAGGTCGAGCAGGTCTTCCTTGCGCTCGATGTAGGAGTAGAGCGTCATCGCGCGGGCGCCCAGCTCGGTGGCCACCCGCCGGATGGAGACCGCCCCCAGCCCTTCGGCGTCGGCGATCGCGATCGCGGCGGCCACGATCGCCTCCCGGGTCAGCGCGGGACGTCGCTGCGGCGCGGGCCGCGACCAGACGGAACTCACGGGCTCAGTCTAAGCGAGCCGATACACCGTACGAATTGTGTTACGTTGTACGGCATGCGATACAGCGTACGAGATCCTCTCAAGACGACCGGCCTGGTGGTCCTGCTGGGTGTGATCATGACGATCCTCGACACGACGATCATGAACGTGGCGGTCAACGCCCTGGCCCGCGACTTCCACACGACGCTGTCCACCATGCAGTGGGTGATCACCGGCTACCTGCTGGCCCTGTCCATGTCGATTCCGGTCACCGGCTGGGCGGTCGGCCGGTTCGGGACGAAGGCGGTCTGGCTGACCTCGCTGGTGCTGTTCGCCGGCGGCTCCGCCCTGAGCGCCGCGGCCTGGTCGGTGGGCGCCCTGATCGCCTTCCGCGCGGTGCAGGGGCTGGGCGGCGGCCTGCTCATGCCGGTCGGCCAGGCGATGATCGCCCAGGCCGCGGGCCAGGACCGGATGGGCCGGGGAATGGCCATGGTCTCGGTGCCCGCGATGCTGGCCCCGGTGCTCGGGCCCCTGCTCGGCGGCGTGATCGTGGAGAACCTCGACTGGCGCTGGCTGTTCCTGGTGAACCTGCCCGTCTGCGTCATCGCCCTGCTCGCCGCGATCAAGCTGCTGCCCGGCGGGCGGCCGAGCGGTGGCGGCCGCCTGGACGTGCTCGGTCTGGCGCTGCTCTCCCCCGGCCTGGCCGCGCTGGTCTTCGGCCTGTCGGAGGTGGGCAACGGCGCCTCGCTCGCCCATCCGGCGCTGTGGGGCGGGCTCGCGCTGGTGGCGGTGTTCGCGGTGCGGGCGGTGCGGACTCCGGGCGGACTGCTCGACCTGCGGCTGTTCAGGGACCGCACGTTCGCGGCCGCGGTGGCCGCGCTGATCTGCTACTCGGCCGCGCTGTTCGGCGTGACCGTGCTCGTCCCGCTCTACAGCCAGCTCGCCCAGGGCGGCGACGCGCTCGACGCGGGGCTGCTGCTGGCGCCGATGGGTGCCGGCGCCGCCCTGACCATGCCGATCGCCGGCAAGCTCACCGACCGGAGCGGGCCGCGCGGGGTCGGGGCGGCGGGTGTGGTGCTGGCGACGCTCGGCGTGCTGGGGTTCGTGCTGTTCGGCGGGCTCGTGCCGATGTTCGTGCTGGGTCTCGGGCACGGGCTGGTCGCGCCGTCCGTGGCGGCCGCCGCGTTCAAGACGGTCGAGCGGGCCGCCATGCCGGCCGCCTCGACGCTGAGCAACATCTCGGTACGGCTGGCGTCGTCGTTCGGCGTGGCGCTGCTGGCCGTACTGCTGCAGGTCTTCACCAGAGCGGGCGTCGCGGAGCCGTTCACCTACGCGTTCGGCTGCGCGATCGCGCTGGCCGCCGTCTCGCTGGTGCCGATCGCGCTCATAGGATCGGCAGTATGGAAAGAGTCCTCGTCAGCGCCTGCCTGATGGGCCGGCGGGTGCGCTATGACGGCGGCGCCAAGACCAGCGCCGACGTGCTGCTCGCCGCCTGGCGCGAGGAGGGCCGCCTGGTGCCGTTCTGCCCCGAGGTGGAGGGCGGGCTGCCGGTCCCCCGCCCGGCCGCCGAGATCGAGGGCGGGGTGAGCGGCGCGGCCGTGCTGTCGGGGGCGGCCCGCGTGCTCACCGCCGACGGGTCCGACGTCACGGCCGAGTTCCTGTCCGGCGCGCAGTCGGCACTCGCCGTCGCCCGGTCCTTCGGCGTACGGCTGGCGGTGCTGAAAGAGGGCAGCCCCTCGTGCGGCGCGCTGACCATCTATGACGGCACGTTCCAGGGCCGCCGCACACCCGGCCAGGGCGTCACCACGGCGCTGCTGGAGCTCAGCGGGATCCGCGTCTTCACCGAGGACCACATCGCCGAGGCCGACGCCTACCTGCGCAGCCTCGACGTGTAGAGCGCGCCGGCCAGGCCCGCGATGAGCAGCGTCGCCATCGTGCGGTGATACCAGGTGTTCAGCGTGGTCGTCTCGGCCGCGCCGAACGCCAGCGCGAGTACCCCCATCAGCACCCCGGCCAGCGCCCCCGCGTGCGTGTAGATCAGCCCGTCCCACGCCCACGGCCGGCCGGTCAGCGCGCCGCGGGCGCCGATGAGCAGGACCGCGCCGCAGAGCGTCTCCACTATCGCCGCCGGTACGATCACGGGCTCGTGCAGCGGGCCGAGCGTGAGCCCGGTGTGCAGCAGCGCCGCGTAGAAGAAGATCAGCGCATAGGCCACCGAGAGGGCTCCCAGCGCTTTCCGCAGTGCGTCCATGCCCTTACGCTGGCACCTCGCGCGGTGATCGGAATCGGCCCCAAGTCGATGGCTCGGCTACGCCGTCCGCAGTAGTGGGCATCAGTACTCCCAGGTGTCGGTGCGCTGCTCGCCGCTGATGCACCACACGCCCGAGCCGTGCTCGCCCTTGACCAGGTCCACCCTGATCCAGCCGGTGTTCCTGGCGACCTTGGCGGTGTAGCCGCCCCTGGGCGTGGCCGACACCAGGCGGCAGCCCTCAGGGCCCAGCGTGAACGCCACCTCCCCACCCTTCACCGACACCACTCGCAGGTTCTTCGGGGCCGTCGTGGGTGCGAGCGTCGGCGTCTTCCGCACCGCGGGCTTGGTGCGGGTGGGCGTGGCCGTGCGGGTGAGGGTGGCCTTGGGCGCGGGCTTGGGAGTGGGTTTTGGGGCGAGCGTGGGCTTTGGGGTGGGCGTGGGCGTTTTGCTGGGAGTACGGTCGCCGTCCGAGACCGCCTGCGCCACGAACGGCTCAACTTGGACATCGTCCACGAACTCGGTACGCAAGACGCCGCGCACCCCGAACCACGACACTGAGATCGCGATCACAGTGGCTCCACACCAGATCACGACGTATCTAAAGGCGCGACGCATGAACGAATTATGTATGGGTGGGGTGAATGGCGACGGTTCTTGTAGTTGAAGATGATGAATTCGTCCGATCGGCGATCATCCGCGAGCTGGCCGGACGGCAGCACGCGGTGCGCAGCGCGGGCTGCGCCCTGGACGCGCTGCGGGAGATCTCGCAGCACCCGCCGGACGCCGTCATCCTCGACCTCGGCCTGCCCGACCTCGACGGCTCGGAGGCGCTGAAGATGGTGCGCGGCATCTCCGACGTACCGGTCATCGTGGCCACGGCCCGCGACGACGAGACCGAGATCGTCCGGCTGCTGGAGGCGGGCGCCGACGACTACCTGGTCAAGCCGTTCTCCGGTGGGCTTCTGAGTGCTCGGCTGGACGCCGTGCTGCGGCGGGCGAGGTCCGCGCCGCCGCCGCAGGTGCTGCGTGTGGGCGGGCTGGTCGTCGACGCCAACCGGCGGGCGGCGGCGCTGGACGGCGGGCCGCTCACGCTGACCAGGCGCGAGTTCGACCTGCTCGCCTACCTCGCCACCCGGGCCGACCGGGTCGTCACCCGTAAGGAGCTGCTGACCGAGGTCTGGCACCAGGCGTACGGGGACGACCAGACCATCGACGTGCACCTGTCGTGGTTGCGCCGCAAGCTCGGCGAAAGCGCCTCGAAACCCCGCTATCTGCATACCGTCCGAGGTGTCGGCGTCATGCTGTCCGCACCCCGATGAGGCGGGCCCTGGCCGTGCTGATGGTCGCCGTCACCTCGATGGTGGCGCTGGCCTTCCTGGTGCCGCTCGCCCTGATCGTCAAGGAGACCGCGCGGAGCAGGGCGGTGGCCGGCGCGGAACGCCAAGCGTCGGCGCTGGTCCCCGTACTGGCCCTGACGACCAGGACGGAGGACCTCGCCCACGCGATGGCCCGCACCGACGCGGGCCGGCGCGACCTGCTCGCCATCCACGTCAAGGGCGGCCCGACCGCGGGCACGTCCCGCGCCCCGGCCGCCGACGTGGCGCGGGCGGCGGCGCAGACCAGGGCCGGCACCGTCGAACTGCCGGCGGGCCAGGTGCTGCTCCGGCCGGTCGCGCTGGACGGTGACCGGGGCGCGGTGATCGAGGTGTTCGTGCCGGCCGACGACCTGAACCGGGGGGTCGGCACATCCTGGGCGGTGCTGACCGGCGTGGCCGTGGTGCTCGTGCTCGGCTCGGTGCTGGTCGGCGACCGGCTGGGCGCCCGCGTGGTCCGCTCGGCCCGCCGGCTCGGCTCGGCGGCCACCGCGCTGGGCGCGGGCGACCTGAGGGAGCGCATCCATCCCGAGGGACCGCCGGAGCTGGTCGCGGCTGCCACGGCGTTCAACGCCATGGCCAACCAGGTCACGCACCTGCTCGCCGCCGAGCGCGAGCTGGCCGCGGACCTGTCCCACCGGTTGCGTACGCCGCTCACCGCGCTCCGGCTCAGCCTCGACCAGCTCGGCACGCAGGCCGAGCCGAGCAGGCAGGCGCTGGCCCGGCTGGAGGGCGAGGTGGACACGATCATCTCCGCGGCCAGGCGGCCGTCGCGCACCGACCGGGCCTGCGACGCGGCCGAGGTGCTGCGTGACCGGCTGACGTTCTGGTCGGCGCTGGCGGAGGACCAGCAGCGGCCGTGGCAGCTCATCGGCGCGACGCTGCCGGTACGGGTGCCGGTGCCCGCGGCCGAACTGACGGCGACGGTGGACGCGCTGCTCGGCAACGTGTTCCGGCACACGGCCGAGGGCACCGCGTTCAGCGTGTCCCTGCATGAGGGCAAGGACACGGTCGGCATCCTGATCTCCGACGCCGGTCCCGGCATCGCCGATCCGGCCGCGGCGCTGGAGCGGGGCACCAGCGGCGCGGGCTCGACCGGGCTCGGCCTGGACATCGCCCGCCGGCTGGCGGAGTCGTCCGGCGGGTCGCTCCGGCTGGACCGCTCGTCGCTGGGCGGGGCCCAGGTGCAGGTCTGGATCCGCCGTACTGAAAAGCCGCCTAAGCCAACCTTAAGAGCGGTTTAAAGAGCATTTTTCACCCTTTTCCATGCTTCAACGTGATCTACATGCAGATCAACCGCAAGGCCATCGCCGCCGCCGCTCTGACCGCGCCCACGCTGTTCGTCCTGACCGTCGCGCCCGGAGCCGCCGGCGCCCACGGCACCATGAACAACCCGCCCAGCCGGACCATGGTCTGCTTCAGCGAGAACCCGGAGAGCCCCAAGTCCGCCGCCTGCAAGAAGGCCGTGGAACTCGGCGGCACCCAGCCGCTCTACGACTGGAACGAGGTCAACCTGGCGAACGCCGCCGGCAGGCACCGCGAGATCATCCCGGACGGCAAACTGTGCAGCGCGGGCCGCGACAAGTACCGCGGCTTCGATCAGGCACGCGCCGACTGGCCCGCCACCGGCATGTCGAGCGGCGCCGCGTTCACCTTCCGCTACCGGGCCACCGCTCCGCACAAGGGCTCCTTCGACCTGTACGTCACCAAGGACGGCTACGACCCCTCGAAGCCGCTCAAGTGGTCGGACCTGGAGTCGAAGCCGTTCCTCACCCAGCGGGACCCCGCGCTGACGGACGGCGCCTACACCCTCCAGGGCAAGCTCCCCGCCAAGCAGGGCCGCCACCTGATCTACGCCATCTGGCAGCGCAGCGACAGCCCCGAGGCGTTCTACTCCTGCTCGGACGTGACCTTCGGCGGCGGCACAACACCCCCGGCCACAACACTCCCGACTGCCGCGCCCACGACCAAGCCGACCACCACCACGACGCCCACGACCGCCCCGACCGGCGCTCCTCCGGCGCAGCAGCCCGGCGGCATCGCCCTGTCCGCGATCAACGCGGGCGCCGGAGTCAGCCCCGCCTCGGTCAGGGTGGGCCGGCAGGTGACGGTCACGGCGGTGTGCGGCGAGTCCACGGTCCGCGGCGTGGCCTCCAACGCGCTCAGCCCGCGCAGAGCGGTCGCCCCGGTGTCCACCGTCGCCTGGACGCCGTCGTTCAAGGCCGTCCGAGCAGGCACGTACTCGGTGGTCGTCTACTGCCAGAACGGCGGCCAGGCCCGCGCCGTCCTCACCGTACGGGCCTGAGGCCACTCGGGCTGACTGACCGTGGCTGGACAGTTGTGACAAATGGGTCTTCTCAGGATGAGGTCCGCTGGTTACGTTCAGGCAGCGCGGCTGTTACGGGGCTGTCCGCGCCTGCCCAACGTCCCAGACCGGGATCTACCGAGCGGTCTCCCCTCTGTCCACCCCCACGGAGGCACCCGATGAAGCTCCTCGCAGCATTAGGCGCTCTCGCACTGGCCGTACCACTGGCACTCAGCGCGCCCGCGTCAACGGCCGTCGCGGCCGCCCCGCCGAACATCTCCCTCACCAACGTCAAGGCCCACCTGGCGCAGTTGCAGACGATCGCCACCAACAACGGCGGCACCCGCGCGCACGGCCGGCCCGGCTACCTGGCCTCGGCCAACTACGTCAAGGGCCAGCTCGACGCCGCCGGGTACACCACGACGCTGCAACCCTTCACCTACAACGGCGCCACCGGCTACAACGTGATCGCCGACTGGCAGGGCGGCGACCCCAACGACATCCTCATGACCGGCGCCCACCTCGACAGCGTCACCGCCGGCCCCGGCATCAACGACAACGGCTCGGGCTCGGCGTCGATCCTGGAGACCGCACTGGAGGTCTCGCGCCAGGCGCTTCAGCCCACGAAGCACCTGCGCTTCGCCTGGTGGGGCGCCGAGGAGCTGGGCCTGCGCGGCTCACAGTTCTACGTGAACAACCTGGCCGCCACCGAACGCGCCAAGATCAAGGCGTACCTGAACTTCGACATGGTCGGCTCCCCCAACCCCGGCTACTTCCTCTACGACGGCGACAACTCCGACGGCGTCGGCTCCGGGCCGGGCCCGGCCGGGTCGGCGGAGCTGGAGCAGACCCTGGCGGCGTACTTCTCCTCCATCGGCGTCCCGACCCGCGGCACCGACTTCGACGGCCGCTCCGACTACGGCCCGTTCATCGCCGTCGGCATCGCGGCGGGCGGCACGTTCACGGGCGCGGAGGGGATCAAGTCGAGCGCGCAGGCGCAGCTCTGGGGCGGTACGTCAGGCCAGGCGTTCGACGTCTGCTACCACCGTTCCTGCGACACGAGCGCCAACATCAACGACACCGCGCTCGACCGCAACGCCGACGCCATCGCGTACTCCGTCTGGACGATCGCCACCGCCGTACCGCCCGCGACCGTCTGGTCGGACACGTTCGAGACCGCCACCGGCTGGACCACCAACGCCGGCGGCACCGACACCGCGACCACCGGCCAGTGGGAGCGCGGCGACCCGGAGGCGACGACGTCCAGCGGCACCAAGCAGCTCGGCACCACGGTGAGCGGCACGAACGACCTGGTCACCGGCAGGCTGGCCGGGTCCAGCGCGGGCGCGAACGACCTGGACGGCGGCACCACCTCGATCCAGTCGCCGCCGATCACGCTGCCGTCCAGCGGGACGCTCAGGCTGTCGCTGTCGTGGTATCTCGCGCACGGCAGCAACGCCTCCACCGCCGACTTCTTCCGCGTCAAGGTGGTGGGGAGCACTACCAGCACGGTGTTCCAGCAGTTGGGGGCCGCGAGTAATCGTGACGGAGCCTGGAGTACGGCCAGTGCCGACGTCTCCGCCTTCGCCGGGCAGAGCGTCCGCGTCCTGATCGAGGCCGCCGACGCGTCAGGGGCGAGCCTGGTCGAGGCGGGCGTGGACGACGTCAAGATCACCCGGTAATGACCCAATGAGCCCGGGCCGCGCGGGGCCCGGGCTCATTGCCGTTCACTGCCTTCCGGAGGTGTGGAGGGCCGCGGCCGTGCCGTCGATGAGTGCGCGCAGGCCGTGTTCGAAGGCTTCCTCCCCGAGGGGGTTGCCGCCCTCCAGCAGGGCCGCGATCAGCGGGGCCGACATGCCGCCGTCGAGCTGACCGGTCAGGGCGGCGAGCAGGTCCTCCGGCGGAGCCGACGGCTCCCGGCGCTCGCCCTGCACCTGGAGGACGAAGCCGTTGACGTAGTGGGCGACGCTGGTGATCGTCCGCAGCGCCAGCGCCGGAGTGAATCCGCGGCCCACCATGGCGGCCAACTCCTGGTCGAACATCCGGACCGTCGCCGGGCTGAGCTGAGCCGCGGTGCAGACGATCCGGGCGCCGTCGCGGTGGGCGAGCAGCGAGTCGCGGTAGGCGCGGGCGCGGCGGCCGAGCCACTCCTGCCAGGACTCGCCGTCGCGGGGCGGACCCATCCCGGCGCCCAGGATGATCGCGTCGGCCATCCCGTCGAGTAGCTGCTGTTTGGTGCGGATATGCCAGTAGAGCGCCGGCGACTGTACGCCGAGCTCGGCGGCGAGACGGCGCACCGTCAGCCCTTCCAGCCCGACCTCGTCGAGCAGTCGCAGCGCCGTCTCGATCATCGTCTCGCGGCTCAACCGGGGCCGCTTGTCACTGTCCATCAATTGACACCTTAGCAGCGCTAAGTCATCCTTAGCATTGCTAAATTGGTCGCGTGAGAAAGGGAGGGCCATGCCATCGACCAGGGGTTTGCTGGCGTGCGGCGCCGTAGCCGGGCCGCTGTTCATCCTTGTGGTCCTGGTCCAGGACTACACCCGAGCGGGCTTCGACCCCCGCCGGCACCCGCTCAGCATGCTGGGGCTGGGGGATCTGGGATGGATCCAGATCGCCAACTTCACGATCACCGGGCTGTTGTTCATCGCCGCCGCCGTGGGCCTGTGGCGGTCGCTGCGCCCCGGTCCCGGCGGGACCTGGGGACCGATCCTGATCGGCGCCTACGGGATCGGGCTGGTCATCGCCGGGATCTTCGTGACCGAACCCGCGTGGGGCTACCCGCCCGGCGCGCCCGCCGACCCGCCCCACGTTTTCGGCCTGAGCTCCGTTCTGCACAACGTCGGGGCCATCGTGGTGTTCGGCTCGCTGACCGCCGCCTGCTTCGTCTTCACCCGCCGCTTCGCCGCGTACGGAGATCGTCGGTGGGCGTTCGCCTGCGCGGCCACCGGCGTGGCGCTCCCCGCGCTGCTGGTGGGCGGGACGCTGGCGAGCGACGGCCCCGCGGACTCGGGACCGGTGAGCCTGAGCCTGCGCGCCGCCGCGCTTCTGGGCTGGGGCTGGACCTCGCTGATCGCGGCCCGAGTACGAGCCTCGGATGCGGCAGGCGTCCGGTTTACTCCCGTTTTAGATCGACAGGGATTGAATCGGAACAACTCAGCTGGAGGACATAGTGACGCCAACGAGTTCTGACCAACCAAACGAGGAACTTTCGATCAGACCGGACGAGCCACGCAGGCGCGTCCCACGATCGCTGATCGTCACCGCGACCATCGCGCTGGCGGCGACGGGAGGGATCGGAGTGTCCGCGGCGGCGGCGTCGGGAGCGGCGACGACACCGGCGGAGTCGCCCACTCCCACGGCGACGGTCAGCGAGACCCCCACCGAGACACCCACGGAGACACCGACCGAGACGCCGTCATCCACCGCGCCCGCATTACCGCCGATCAACCCTTGGGGCTTCGTCGGCGCGATGCACGGCGAGTTCGCGGTGGCGACCGACGACGGCTGCGGCGTCATCACGCTGCTCGCCCAGACCGGGCAGGCGACCGCGGTCGCTGAGGACTCGATCACCGTGAAGAGCCAGGACGGCTTCGAGAAGGTGTACGCGATCGGCGAGTCCACTCGGACGATCGCGGGACGCCGCGGCACCAGCGCGATCAAGGAAGGCGACTGGGTATCGGTGACCGCCACAACCACCGCTGCCACCGAAACCCCCACCCCCACCCCAACCGAAACCCCCACCGAAACCGCCACCTCTACCCCAACCGAAACCGCCACCCCCACCCCCACCGTCACTGAAACCCTCACCCCCACCATCACGCCCACCGTCGGCAGCGGCGAGACGACGGCCACGGCCGCTTACGTCTTCGATCTGTCGCGGCCCACCAAGGTCTCCTGGCGCAACCGCGACTGGTGGCCGCCGAAGCAGTGGTTGACAGGCCAGCCGAAGTGGCGAACCCCGGCCGTCTGCCCCACCCCCACGGAGACCGTGACCCCGACCGAGACACCAACGGACACCCCGACCCCCGACCCGACATCATCGGTCTCGGAAACCCCCACCCCCACCCCGAATTCATGAGCATCCGGTAGCGGCGCGATCCCGTCCCGAGCAGCCCCTCTCCGGAACCGCTCGAACCAACGGCTCGCCGCTCCACCGCCTGAAGCGCGGTGGAGCGGCGGAGGCAGGGGCCATCAGCGGTCCCGTTTGTACCGGTAGCGAGCCAAGTCGGCCATGGAGCCTATGATCAGGCTTCGGGGGTCAGACCATGTTGCGGGCGTTCTTCAAGACCGAGACGGGCAGCACCAGCGTGCTGCTGGGGGCGACCCTGCTGGCCCTGCTGTGGGCCAACTCGCCCTGGGGCGACACCTACGAATCCTTCTGGCACACCACCATGGGCCTGTCGTTCGGCAGCGCCGCGTTCGACCTCGACCTGCGCCACTGGGTCAACGACGGCCTCATGACCGTCTTCTTCTTCGTCATCGGCCTGGAGATCTCGTACGAGGCCCGGCTCGGGCAGTTGCGGGACCGGCGGCTGATCGGGGTGCCGGCCGTGGCGGCGCTGGGCGGGATGATGGTGCCCGCCGGTGTCTACCTGGCCCTGAACGCGGGTGGGCCCGGAGCCGGTGGGTGGGGAGTGCCGATCGCCACCGACACCGCGTTCGTGCTGGGCATGCTCGCCATCGTGGGGGCGCGCTGCCCGGAGCCGTTGCGGGTGTTCCTGCTGACGCTGGCGATCGTCGACGACGTGCTGGCGATCATCATCATCGCGATCTTCTATACCGAGAGCCTGGACGTCGTCGCGCTGGTGGTCGCGGCGGCGCTGCTGGCGGCGATCATGACGTTGCGGTGGCTGAAGATCTGGCGGCCGCCCGCGTACATCGTGCTCGGGTTCGCGCTGTGGGTGGCCACGCTGGAGAGCGGCGTGCATCCGACGCTGATCGGCATCGCGCTGGGCATCCTGGTGTTCGTCTACGCGCCCAGCGACCACAAGTTGTTGCGCGCCGATGAGGCCGTGCACGAGTTCACCAGCGACCCGAGCGCGGCGGCGGCCAGGGAGGCGACGCGCACGCTGCGGCGGGCCGTGTCCGTGAACGAGCGGCTGCAACTCCTGCTCCACCCGTGGAGCAGCTACGTGATCGTGCCGGTGTTCGCGCTGGCCAACGCGGGGGTCCGGTTCGACAGTGAAGCGCTGCGCACGGCCGTGACGTCGCCCATCACGCTCGGGGTGGTAGCCGGGCTGCTGCTGGGGAAGTTCGTCGGCATCTCGCTGGGCACCTGGCTGCCGCTGAAGTTCGGCTGGGGGATCCTGCCCGGGAACCTCGTGTGGGGGCAGTTGCTGGGCGGGGCGGCGGTGTCGGGCATCGGGTTCACGGTGGCGCTGTTCATCGTGGACCTGGCCTTCGACGACCCGGCGGTGCAGAGCCAGGCGAAGATCGGCATCCTGGCCGGATCGCTGCTGGCGGCGCTGCTGGGCGGGGCGATCTTCCGGATGGCCTGGGACCGGGGCGGGGTGTGCGCGCCGCCCGACGCGGAGCCCGAGGAGGAGCTGCCCGTACTGCTGGCCGAGCCCGTGGGACCGGACGACCACGTACGGGGACCGGCGGACGCGCCGGTGACCATCGTGGAGTACGGCGACTTCGAATGTCCCTACTGCGGACGTCTCCATCCGATCCTGGACGAGCTGCTGGAGAAGAACAGCGACGTGCGGCTGGTCTTCAGGCACTTCCCGCTCCGCACCATCCACCCTCGGGCGTATCCCGCCGCGCTGGTCGCCGAGGCCGCGGCGAGGGCGGGCCGGTTCTGGGAGATGCACGACACCCTCTACGACAACCAGCGCTTCCTGACCGACACCGACCTGGCCCGCTACGCCGACGAACTGGACGTCGAGCCGTGGTCCGACATACCCGGGCAGGCGGCTCCGATCACGCGGGACGAGGAGTCGGGCCGCGCGAGCGGCGTCCGAGGAACGCCCACCCTGTTCCTGAACGGCGTCCGCTACCAAGGCGACATGGACCTCCGCTCGATCACCAAGGCAGTGGAAAGCGCGCGCCAATCCACGTAACGTCGCGTCTCGAACATATTGCGCGGAGCCGAAGACGTGCGTGACAGAGCGGAAAGACGGGAACATGACATTCTCGAACGTGCCGTACGTCATCCTCGCGCTGGGGATGATCGCCCTGCTGCTCGTGGGCGTCGTGCTGATGACCAAGGCGAAGGCGGAGCACGGCCGGGCGGCCACCTTGGGGATGGCCGGCTGCATCGTGCTCCTGCTCGGCGAGGTCTACGACATCGTGCGCATCTTCACGCTGGAGAGCGTGATCGAGGCGGTCGGCGTGAGTAACATCACCGCGGTGTATCTCGTGACAGCCCTGATCGGCATGCTCTTCACCGCCGTCGGGGTGGGGCTGCTGATCTGGGCCGTGATCGCCCGCCGCACCCCGGCGCAACAGCCACAGGCACCGAACTGGCAGCAGCCCCAGCAGCAGTACGGCCGGCAGCAGCCGCAACCCCAGGCACCGCCCGAGTGGCAGCCGCAGTCCCCGCCTCAGCCGTCCCCGTCCCCGCAGCCGGGCTGGCAGGACCCTGAGCGGCCCGGCTGGCAGAATCCGCAGGGCTGATCATGACTCCTGAGCAGCCGGACCCACCCGGCCCCGACCCCAACCGGACCATCAGACATCGCTGGCCACAACCCGGGCCACCACCCCAGGAACCCGGCCACGACCCCGGCCAGTCCCCCTACACCCAGCACCTGCCGTACACGCCCGACATGCTCCCCGACGTCCCCCAGTACGAGGCCAAGCCGCCGAGGTCGAGCTGGTGGTGGGTGATCGTGGTCGGCGGGATCGCGATCCTGGTGGCCGCGGTGGCCGTGGCGGCCCTCCTGTGGAGCAGGAGCACCGCCAAGCCACCCGCCAAGCCGGGCTCGCAAGCGCCCGCGCGGGTCACCGACACCAAGGCCCAGGTCTCCTACCTGATCCCGGCAGGCTGGAAGAAGGCCGACCGGCCGTCGTACACCTCGGGCATCTCGGCGGGCGGCGCGGTCGTGGTCGCCTTCCCGCAGCAGCAGGGCGGCATCGGCGGCGCCGCCACCTCCGAGCAGTTGCAGGCCAGGGCCGACGACGTGGCGCTGGACACGGCCCGGCGGCTCCTGCCCGACGTGGGCGGCCGGGACGGGCTGCGTACCCGGGCGCTGGAGGTCGGCGGCCGGCCGGCGGCCACGGCGTCGTTCCGGGTGGTGTTCAAGAGCGCCACCAAGGATCCGGCCTATGTCCGCATCGTGGCGGTGCACACCGGTGACGGCGGCCTCTCGTACGTGTACGGCAGTACGGTGCCCGACGGCGAGGCCGCCCGCCGAGCCCTCGACGACGTCCTGGACAGCGTCACGCCCGCGTGAAGTCCATGGTCCAGTTCGTCTCCCAGGTCTGCTCGCCGTCCGCCGAGAAGGCCTGCTCCCACCGGCACGCGTCCGGGCCGAGCACGGTCCAGATGAACCGGCAGCGTACCGACGTGCCGTCGTGCTGCTCTTCGCCGTAGAACTCGCCCCGGTCACCGTCGAAGCGGCCGACCATGGGCGTCGGGTCGAGCACTCCCCTTGAGGTGCTCGCCCAATAGATGGACCACTGCTCCGTCGCGGGGTTGAAGATCCGGATGGTCAGCCCGGTGAAGCCCCTGCTCGGGCACTTCATCTCGTCGAAGCTCGCCGCGCCGTCGAAGTGGCGGCTGCCCACGCTGGTGCCGGGGAACTCGTCCCACTCGTCGCTGCCCGTCAGCGGCTTGACGAGCCTGCGGTTGATGACGTTCCAGGAGCCGGACAAGAAGTCGAAGTCGTTCATGTGGACGAACGTAGACCGGGGTCACTGACAGGTAGTGTCAGTGAAATGCGCGCTTCCCGGCTGGTCTCGCTCCTCCTGCTGCTGCAGACGCGGGGGCGCATGACGGCCCAGGAGCTGGCCGACCGGCTCGAGGTCTCGGTGCGGACGATCTACCGCGACGTCGAGTCGCTGCACACCGCGGGCATCCCGCTGTACGGCGACGCCGGGCCGAAGGGCGGCTACCAGCTCCTCGACGGCTACCGCACCAGGCTCACCGGGCTGACCACGGACGAGGCCGAGTCGCTGTTCCTCGCCGGGCTGCCGGGTCCCGCGGCCGAGCTGGGGCTGGGCGCGGTGGTGACGGCCACGCAGCTCAAGCTGATGGCCGCGCTGCCGGTCGAGCTGCGCGACCGGGCCGGGCGGATCCAGGAGCGCTTCCACCTCGACGCCCCGACCTGGTACCGCGACCCGCAGCCGGTGACGCACCTGTCCGCCGTGGCCGACGCCGTGTGGAACGAGCGTGTCCTGGAGGTCAGATACCGCCGCTGGAAGACGCCCCAGGAGGTCGAGCGGCGGCTGGAGCCGTACGGGCTGGTGATCAAGGCCGGGCTCTGGTACCTGGTGGCGCGATCCGGTGACCAGGTGCGCACCTACCGGGTGTCGCAGATCCTCAGCCTGCACCCGCTGCCCGAACGCTTCACCCGGCCCGGCGGCTTCGACCTGGCCGCCTACTGGCAGGCGTATCTGGCCGAGTTCGAGGCCCGGCTGCGGTGGGGCGAGGCGGTGGTCCGGCTGTCGCCGCAGGGGATGCGGCTGCTGGCCAACCTGATGACACCCGGTGTGGTCGCGGCGGCGAAGGAGACCGCGCAGCCGCCCGACGGCGAGGGCTGGACTCGGGTGACGGTCCCGATCGAGTCGATCGAGCACGCGACGGGCGAGTTCCTCCGGCTCGGCACGGACATCGAAGTCCTCGCCCCCACCGAGCTCCGCGAGCGCATCGCCACCACGGCCGCGGAACTCACCCGCCGCTACCACTGAGCGCGCCACGACGACACAGCCTGCCCGCGTGGGCGCCGATGGCGAGCACGTGGGTCACGCCGACCGCCTCATCACGTGGAAACGCCTGGTGACCTGGTAGCCGGCCCTGGTGTAGAGGTGGCCGGCCGGGCTGGCCTCGCCGGTCCACAGGAACCAGGAGCTGTGCAGGGCTTCGGCCCGCATCATGGTCATGGTCAGATGGAGCAGGATCTTGCCGAGCCCGGTGCCCCGCTCCTCCGGATCAACCCCGAACGGCCCGAACCGCTCAGGAATCCCCCGGTAGGCCCCGTATACCGCGAACCCAGCTATCCCCTTATTTTTCGCGATAATCATGCGTTTGGTGTCGCGGTGCTGCCGGATCGCCTCGCCCCAGTCCGGGTTGAAGACGTCGGCCGCGAAACGGATGAGCTCCGGCAATTCCCCGTCGTACGGGCTGCGGAACTCGTACCCCTCGCTCTCACGCTCGGCCCGCAGCGCGCGCACCTCGTCCGGCGTCGCGTAACCGACCAGGGTGCGGTCCATCGCGACCGGCGAGTAGAGCGTCTCGAACCCCAGCCCGCCCAGCAGCCGGAACCCGTCGGGGTAGAGCTCGGCGTCGGCTCCCGGCAGCACATAGTTGGGCGTGTAGGAGGAGAAGTCGATCCTGGTCCTGCCCTGGGCCTCGAGGAAGGCGATCGCCTCGCCGAGCAACCACCGCCCGAGCCCGGTCCTCCGATGCTCGGGCGCGACGAAGAAGAACGGGATCCAGCCCGTCTCCAGCTCCAGGCCGGTGCCCGGGGCGAGCGGGGTGAGCCTGCGCACGGCGTACGCGCAGCCGGCCACCCGCCCGTCGATCACGGCGACCCGCAGTCCCTCGGGATCGAAGTTCGGGTCGAGCAGTACGCAGTCGCGGAACCATCCGGAGGTCGTCGGATCGCCTGGCATGCTGCGGTTCCAGGTGTCGATCAGGGAGGTCTCATCCCCCGAGGCGAACGCGCGGACAGTGACCATCGGGGGTCCTTTCACCCTGGGCTCTCCCGTACCAGAGTTGCCAGTGCTCACGGACCAGGTCAATATGTGCCAGGAAGAAATCTTTCCTGACACCATCCTCCTAGAAACTTTCTTTCGCTTGCGGTAAATACGAGCGTCAGCGGACGTTGCCCGCCGTGACCAGGCTCACCGGGCCCAGGGCGGTGCCGGTGGCCGTCGTGACCGCGAGCGCGAGCGTGTTGCCGCCCTGGTGATCCAGTACGCCCTCGGGAAGGGAGAAGTCCCGCTGCGGGCCGAGATCGCCGGAGTACTGGCCGAGGTTCCAGCCGTTCAGGAACACCAGCACCCGGGCGCCGACCGGAAGCTCGCCACCGAACCGCAGGGCGATGGGCGTGTCCTGGTCGCCGGGCAGGTCCAGCCCGAACGTGGTCCGATACCACCGCACACCCGGAGTCCGGGCCGACGGCGTGGACGTCTCCTGCCACGAGCCGTCCCGGTATCCGGGCAGGTGCCAGCCGGCCCGCTCGCCGTACAGGCCGCCGGTATTGAGCGGACCGCGTACGGGATCGACCAGTTCACGGCCGCCCCGGGCGCCTTGGATCTTCCAGGAGATCGCCGCCGAAGACCCGCTGATGGCCGCGCCGAACAGGCCGCGTGGCTGCTTGAACCGGTTGTCGTCGGCGGTCCAGTCGTCGTTGTGGCCCATGTTCTGCACGAGGACCGCCAGGACGGCCTGCTCGCCCGGTTTGAGGAGCCCGGCGGAAATGGCGAAGTTCCCGGGGCCCGGATCGGGGTTGCGGGTGTCGGAGTCCGCCTGGGTGCCGCCGGCGGCCGAGCCCAGGTAGCGGCCGTTCAGCCAGGCCAGGTACGTCCCGCGCCGGCCGGTGATCGCGTTGAGCGCCACCTGGCTCTCCGTGCCGGTGGCGGTGAACCTGCCCCGGTACCAGACGTTCCCGTAGTCGAACCCGTACTCCTCGGCGAACAGGACGGGCTGGGTCTTCGGCGCGTACGGGATCGCGGTGGTGGTGTGGTCGGCCACGGTCCAGGTGGAGTCGTCGAAGCCGGGCCGCACCTCGGGCGCCTCCGCCGTGGTCCGCCAGCGGGTCAGAGCGGGCAGCCGAACCGGCCGGGGGCCGGGCAGGGACCCCAGCAGGGAACCACTGGGCGTGCCGGTGGTCGCCACCTTCTCCCCGTTGACGACGAGGTCACGAGCGGCGCCGAACACCTCGACGTCACCGGCCCGCGCGCTGTCGGCCCGCAGGCTGACGGTGTCCCCACGCACATCAGCCGACCGCAGCAACGAGGTGCCGCGCACGAGGACCGAGCCGGCCTGCCAGAACGTCGCCGCCTGCGCCTCGGTGCCGAGCAGGAGCAGCAGCGGACGCCGGCCACCACCGGTGATCAGTACCCGGGCCAGACCGGTGTGCGTGTAGTCCAGGGTGAGATCACCCGAGGCGTAGGCCGAGGTGACCGCGCCGTCGAGGACCTTGACCACGGGCGCCGAGGAGTAACGCAGCACGGTCCGGCCCGCGGACCCGTCGCTCCCGTACAGCACGGCGAGGTCCCGGCCGCCCGTGGCCAGGTGGGTCATGATCTCGGAGGTGGAGTAGACGAGCCGCTGCCCGCCGAGGTCGTACCCGGCGACCAGGACCTTCGCCTCGCGGCCGCGCACCTGGACGGGCACGGAATAGCCGCCGTCGGGCGTGGTCCAGGCGAGCGTGGCCGAGTCCGTGGAGCCGGCGGCCCGGTCGGCGTGCCGGACGAGCACGAACTGGGTGCCGGTCCCGGGATTGGCGCGGGCCACCGTGGTCACCGCCGGGTTGCCGGAGACAGGGGCGGTGACGGGGTCGGTCTCGGCGATCGGGGTGACGGCCCGCAGGAAGTAGCCCTGCCGCTTGAACTCGTCGTACTTGTCCGTCAACTGCCGGGTCTCGGTGATCGCCGCGCCGTAGTCGTAGGAGGTGTAGGCGTCGTTGGGCTGGGCGAGCCAGCCCCAGTTGGTGCCGCCATAGCCCATGTAGTAACTGAACATGGTCGCGCCGCTGGTGATCAGGTTGTTCTTGTGGAAGAACCGCATGTAGGCGGGCCCGGTCAGCTCCCTGCATTCCTCATACCCGGCGTTGAGCGTGTCGATGGCGCCGGCCTGGTACTCGGCGGCGAACACCGGGCTCCCCTGACTCGCCCGCTCGGTGACGCCCTCACCCCACGGACCCCAGGTGGTGGCCGGGTTGGCGCAGTCGAAGGACTGCGGGTAGTCGTCCACGCCGGGAAGCTGGACGGCCCCCAGGCCCGTGGACCAGTCGGTGGTCCAGGACGCGTTGTCACAGCACTGGTTGTGGCTGATCGGCACGTCGATCCCGTCCGCGCGGGCCTTCGACTGGATGTCCGCCATGTACTGCCGGTCGGTGTTGACGGCGTACTCGTTCTCCGCCTGGTAGACGATCACCGAGCCGCCGCGGGTGATCTGGTGCCGGGCGATGATCGGGTCGATGTGGCCGAGCCAGTCCTGGTACGCGGCGGTGTAGCCGGGATCGCTGGACCGGCCCCGGCCCTCGACCGTCTTCAGCCAGGCGGGGAAGCCACCGCCCGTGGTCTCGGCGTTGATGTACGGTCCTGGGCGCGCGATGACGTACAGACCGGCCCGTTCGGCCTCCCGAAGCAGCCGGTCGACGTCGCGTACGCCGGTGAAGTCGTACACGCCCGGCTCGGGCGAGTGGTAGGCCCAGTCGAAGTAGAGCGAGATCGCGTTGAACCCGCCCGCCTTGAACTTCTCCAGCACGTCCCGCCACAGACCCGGGCTCGGCAGCCGGAAGTAGTGGAACTCCGCCGCTTGGACCACGACCCGCCGCCCGTCGACCTTCAGCGAGTAGCGGTCGTAGGTGACCTCGTGCGACCGGCTCCGGGCGGCGCTCGCGGGCGGCCCGCCCACGGTGAGGACGGCCAGCAGGATCGCCAGGAACGCTGCGCTGAGACGACGCATTCGCACGACGATCCCCCTGCCATCGACGCTCTTTAGTTTGTTTTATCACTAAACCAACTGCCGTCAACCGCCTACCCAGCACCGGCGGCGAACACCACGTCCACCCAGTAGTTGCTGGCCTGGTAGCTCTTCGTGGGGAAGCCGTTCGCCGCGCCGTACCGGTACAGACCGTTGCCGCCGCTGCTCGCACTGTCCGGCGCGATGAGCGGGCCGTTGGTGTACTGCGTGGCGAAGTACTGCCGGTCCACCGAGTAGAACCCCGAGGTCGTGAAGTACGAGACCACATAGGTGGTGTTGGCGGTGATCGTGACCGGTGTGGCGAAGTCCGCCCGTTGCCAACCGCTCGCCGTCTCGTTGCTGAACGCCGCCGACGCCAGCAACTGACCACCGCTGGTCCACAAGTACCCGGTATGGCTCCCGGTGTTCTGCGCCCCCTTGAAGAACCGGACACCCAGGATCCGGCCGCTCGTCGTCGCCCTGAACTTCACGCCCACCGCGATGGCCGACGGATCGTCCGCCGACTGAACCGTCGGAATCGTCGTGTCATCCCACAGGCTGTTCGTCTGCGGCGGAGCGGATGTCGTGTAGACGACATCCACCCAGTAGTTGCTCGCCGAGAACGTCTTGTTGGGGAAGATACTGCTCCCCCCGTACCTGTACACGCCGTTGCCGCCGCTGCTCGCACTGTCCGGAGCCGTGAGCGGACCGTTCACGAACGGGCTCGTGAAGTACGAGAGGTTCCGCGCGTATCCACCGTTGGGCGCGAAGTACGAGGCCACGTAGGTGGTGTTGGCGCTCACGTCGACCGGGGTGGAGAAGTTCACCTGCTGCCAGCCGCTCGCCGTCTCACCGGTGAACGTGGCTCTCGCCAGCAACTGGCCGCTGCTGTCCCACAGACTCCCGACGTGCGTGCCGGTGTTGCCCCCCCCCTTGTAGAACCTGATCCCCGCGATGGCTCCCGCGGACGAGGCCCGGAACTTCACCCCGACCTCGACCGAGCTCAGGTCGTCGGTCGAGGTCACGGCGGGCACGGTGGACGGCGTCCAGATGCTGCACGGGCAGCCCGTGGTGACGGTGATGGTCCTCGAGGTAGGAGGCGCCTGAAGGTTGCCGCTGTCGTCGACCGCCCTGACCATGATGGTCTTGGAGCCGCCGGTCTGGAAGGACGCTCCGTACTGCCAGTTGGCGCGGCCCGTCGCCTGACGCCACTGGGTACCGCCGTCGATCGACACCTCCACGGCGGCCACCACTCCTCCCCCGGTGTCGGCCGCCGTTCCCTGGATCAGGATGTTTCCGGACGGCACGGACGCCCCGGCGGCCGGACTGGTGATCACCGTGGTGGGGGGAATGGTGTCGGTCGACGCGGTCGCCGCGACGAGACCCGGCTGGAGGCTGACCGGCTGGGCTCTCATGTCGGCCAGGAGATTGACCGTCGCCTGCTGCATCCTGACGTCTGTGGGGGTGCCCGCCCGGTCATGGACGGCGTCCAGGCCCCACGCCCACTGGATCGTGCCGGCGCCGAAGACGAGCGCGCCGCTGGAGACCTTGTAGAGCGTCAGATTGTGCGTCGCGGTCCCGGCGCCGTAGGTGCTCCCGTAGTCGAGCAGGTATTTGGTGGACGTGGTCAGCGTCGTCCGGGAGAGCCGCACCAGCCCCGGCGGCGAGAAGTCATCGTCGGGAGCCTGATCCCATTCGAACCCGAGCGTTCCCGCAGGGAACGTCGCGGTCTGCCCGGGCTGCAGGCTGGCCACGGAGGTGTTGCGCCAGAGCCGCATCGGGCCGTACTCCGCCGGAACGGTCATCGCGTCGTTGACGGTGCCGTTGATGACGAAGGAGGTCCCGCTCACGCGGTTCTCCGGCCTGCCCCCGTCCGACGGCGGCGAGAATCGCGGGTCGCGCCACGTCCCGGTCCATAGGGGGCTGGGGTCGATCTTGGCGTTGGCGTGCGTCTCCTTGTAGCAGACGAGCGTCCGGAACGGCGTGGCCGTGCCGTCGATGCTCGGCTCCCACCTGGTCTTCCAGAAGATCTCGTTACCGGAGAAGAACGCCACGCTCACGCCACCGGCGCGGGCGCTCTCGACGGCGTTGCGCTGCTCGTTCGACCAGTACTCGTCATGCCCGACGGAGAGGAACGCCCGATGCTCCAGCAGTTCCGCACCGTGCGCGGCGGTTTCCACCTCGCTGGAATAGCTCACGTCGTAGCCGTTGGCCTCAAGCCAGCGAATCATGGGGTATTCGGCGTTGAAGAAGAAACCCTCGGGCGCGTCCATGCTGCTGGTGCCGCGCGTGATGAACGGACGGTTGTAACTGACCTTGAAGGCGCGGCCCGCCGGGCTGCCGAAGTACAGGCTGTTCCCGCCGTACCTGTTGTACGCCTGCCAGGTGGTGTCCGAGGTCTGCACCAGGATCTCCGCGCCCCTGGTGTCATCCCGGATCACAAAAATGATGTGGCTGGCACCGGTCCCGTCCTCCCGCACCAGCTTGGCGATGTAGACACCGGAGACGACGTCGTTGGGCACCAGCCAGGAGGCCGACACCGCCCAGTTCCCGCAGTCGATGAGCCCGGTCGCCGAATCGCTCAAGCAATTGGGCTGCTGCTGGGGCAGGGAGACGGACGGCTGGACCGTCGTGATGAACCGCGCCCCCATGCCGCCGTAATAACCGATGCGGTAGATGTCGAGGCGATAATCGGACGAGACGGTGTCGACCTTGAACCGTACGGTCTCCCCTTTGACGGCACTCATCTGCGTCGCATAGCCCCGGATGGTGCCGCTGCCCGCCCCCACGACGTCCCATTCGCTGGCAGGGTTACCGGGCTTGTTGTTCTCATTACAGATGACGGAGGTCGGCGGACAGACCGCTCTCCTGCCACCACCCGGCCTCCCCAAGCGAGCCGCACGCACCTGCCTGCGAACCCCTTCCGCGACCCGCGCGGCGAACCCCGACGCACTCCGCCCCGGCCCCTTGGCGACCGCGCCACCGACCGGGCCGGCGGGGGCCACGCGATCGACCGGGCCAGCAGGGGCAACGCCACCGGCCGGACCAGCGGGAGCCACGCCACCCACCGGATCGACCGCGACGACCGGTGACGGCGCTTGGGCACCTGAGCCGACCCCCGCACCTGGCCCGCACACAAAGCCGGCGGTCATGGCAAGACCCAGCCCGATCCTGGACAGCCGCCGCCCGAACCCAGCTCTCTTCTCATGCTCAGACACGTGCACCCCAGGTCAAGACGGCGAAATCCGCAGTGATCATCTACTCGTGACGCATGCTACGGGCCGAACCGGGGGCTCCTAATGCGAGCCCTAATATGACAGCAGCTCTTATGAAATGGGCGTGTCGTCACCGATAACGAGAAAAATCCCCAAAAAACCAAAGAGCCCGATTAACGATGCCCCGGACCTCCGGCGAATTCGAGGTCGCTCCAGTCAACATCGAAATGACGAGCAACCTTAAACCAGCCCAAATCGGCCAACAGGGAACACGCGGGCGAAGCCCGCACCCAAAAGAAAAACGCCCGAGCGAAGCGAGGCCCTACAGGGGGTCGGGCCATTGGCCCGACTGGCAAAAAACAGCCCTCGCGAAGCGAGGCCCATTGGCCCGACGCTGGGGGTTCGGGGGTTATCCCCCGATGTAAACAAACGAGTCGGCCCGGGGGAGCATGCCCCCGAAGGGGAACATGCGACCAAGAAAACCCCGCCGACTCGTGGAGCTATGGGGATTCGAACCCCAGACCCCCTCCATGCCATGGAGGTGCGCTACCAGCTGCGCTATAGCCCCTGGTCACCGCTACGAGTTCGCTCGTTGCGGCGCTCCGAGAGCATATAGCCATCCTTTGGATTCGCCTAATCGCGTCGTCCGTGCGCCACCCCGGCCACCAGAACGGCCAGCCCGTCCAGTTGGCGCCGCAGCCCGAACTCGAAGAGCGAGTCCAGGTCGAGGTCGAGTCCGGGCTGCACGATGACCCTGGCCATGGTCGGGAAGCCGCCGGAGGAGAGCACCTCGGCCAGTTGCCCCTCCCTGGCCCGCATCCACTCGTCGTCGGCCTCCGCCTGCGCCTGGACCTCGGCCTCCAGGCTCGCCGCGACCCCGCGTACGAACCCGGCCAGGGACACGCTGGCGTGCAGCATGGCGTTCGGGGTGAGGCCGAGGCCGTCGATGGCACGCAGGACCCATTCGGTGTGCGCCATCCCGTTACGCACGAACTCGGGCCTGGTGAGCGGGATGGCCTGGGACAGCCAGGGGTGGCGGCAGTAGAGGCGCCATTGCAGCCGCAGCGACACCTCCAGCTGGGCGCGCCAGCCGGACGGCGGCTGCGCGGGCAGCGGGACCTCGCCGTAGGCGGCGTCGGCCATCAGGTGGACGAGCTCGACCTTGTTCCGTACGTGCCGGTGAAGGGACATGGCCGAAGCGCCGAGTTCGATGGCGATGCGGCGCATGGTGACGGCGGCGAGCCCCTCGCTGTCAGCGATCTTGATGGCCGTGCGGAGGATGCGCTGCTTGCTCAGGTCCGGTACGGGCCGGCGGGCGAATTCCAGCGTCCCGCCGCGGCCGCCGTCGGCTAGACGGTCAATCCCGGTCAATCCATCCGGATCTGGCAAGCGGTCGGCCTGGTCGACCACGACGGTGCCGATCCCCGGCACCGGACGTACCAGCCCTTCGTCCCGGAGCGCTCCAATGACTTTGGTGGCCGTGGCCATAGCCACACCCCAGTCCCGCATGATCTGCCGCGTGGACGGGATCCGGTCCCCCGCTACCAGCTCCCCTGCGGCGATTCGCCGCCGCAGCTCGCGGACGATCCGGAGGTAGGGCACCTCACCTCGATCCACCGCGAAATCTCCTCATCGCTCTAGTGCACCGAACGACATAACACCACATCGTCTCCGTCGCCCGCACTAGAGCGATAATTCCTGGCATTCCACAAACCAAGGGCATGCGTACGCCGTACACACCACCGAACCAGCCCGGAACCCGCCGCACCACGTTCTACGCGCAGCGGGCAGAGGCTAGGCGTCAGGCCGGTCGTCGCTGTTGACGGGCTCAGGCAGGGTGCCCGCGTTGTGTTCGAGCAGCCGCCACCCCTTACGCCCCTCCTGCAACACCGACCAGGAACAGTTGCCGAGCCCGCCCAGCGCGGGCCAGAGCTCCTCGGGCAGCCCCAGCAGCTCGCAGATGCCCAGCCGCAGCGCCGCGCCGTGCGAGGCCACCACCAGCAGGCCGTCGTGGTCGAGCCGGTCCGCCCAGCGGCGCATGGCGACGGCCACCCGGCGGGCCACCTCGCCGACCGGCTCGCCGTCGGGCGCCTCCCAGGCCACGTACTCCTCCGGCCAGCGCGCGGCGATCTCGTCGCGGGTCAGGCCCTCCCACAGACCGCCGCCGCGCTCCCGGAAGTCCTTGTCGACGGACACCTCGAGGCCGACGATCCGGCCGAGCGCGAGCGCGGTGTCGTTGGCCCGCTGGAGGTCGGAGGAGACGATGGCCGTGGGCCGCAGCGACGCCAGCAGCGACGCGGCCCTGGCCGCCTGGGCGAAGCCGGTCTCGTCGAGCGGGATGTCGGAGTGGCCTTGAAAGCGGTGCTCGACGTTCCAGAGCGTTTGGCCGTGCCTGAGGCAGACGATCCTCTTGCTCAAGTGCGAGCCCGCTGGATGTTGGCGTGCGCCACGCTCTCCGGCAGGGGGATGGCCGGGCAGTCCTTCCAGAGGCGCTCGAGCGCGTAGAAGGTGCGGTCCTCCTCATGCTGCACGTGTACGACGATGTCGAGGTAGTCGAGGAGGATCCAGCGGCCCTCGCGCTCACCCTCACGGCGTACCGGCTTGGCGTCGGCCTCGATGCGCAGCCTGTCTTCGATCTCGTCGACGATGGCGCGGACCTGGCGATCATTCGTGGCGGAGCAGAGCAGGAACGCGTCGGTGATGACGAGCTGCTCGCTCACGTCGTAGGCGAGAATGTCATCGGCCAGCTTGTCGGCCGCGGCCTCGGCGGCGATCTGGACCAGCTGAACGGCTCTTTCGGATGCGGTCACGATGCGGGTCGGTCCTCCTGTGTCGGCAACATGCCCCTATGTCGAGGGTACCCGTTAGCGCTCCGGAGCCCCACGTACGGCACGAGTACCTTCAGCCCTCCGCATGATAAAGGCCGCGTTTGTTGATGTACTGCACAATTCCATCCGGCACCAGGTACCAGATCGGCTCACCCTTCTCCACCCGCTGCCGGCACTCCGACGAGGAGATGGCCAGGGCGGGGATCTCGAGCAGAGTCACCTTTCCCGGCGGCAGGCCCGGATCGTGCAGTGTGTGACCAGGCCGCGTACATCCCACGAAATGGGCGAGCTCGAACAGCTCCTCGGCGTCCTGCCAGGTGAGGATCGCCCCGAGGGCGTCGGCTCCGGTGATGAAGTAGAGCTGGGCCTGCGGTCCATATATTTCGGAAATATCACGCAAAGTATCGATGGTAAAAGTGGGTCCGGGACGGTCGACATCCACCCGGCTCACCGAGAAACGGGGGTTCGAGGCGGTCGCGATCACGGTCATCAGATAGCGGTCCTCGGGCGCGGACACCTCGCGCTCCGTCTTCTGGTACGGCCGCCCCGTAGGCACGAAGACAACCTCGTCAAGATCGAAGTGGTGGGCAACTTCGCTGGCGGCGACCAGGTGACCGTGGTGTATCGGGTCGAACGTCCCACCCATCACACCCACGCGTCGCAATCCCTGGACACTCGGCGCGTTCATCATGAAAGGACCCTACGCGGAAGCTATCCGGCACCATCATGGCACCCCCCGCGGACCTACGCGGTGACGAACGTGAGGATGAACGCGCACCGTCCCGGCTGCCGACGTAGCATGCCGGGCATGACGACCACCCCGGACCGAAACCGCGTCCAACTGCCCGGCATCTCGTCTCGTGCCTACGAACACCCCGCAGACCGGTCCGCGCTGGTCGCTCTGCGTAAGTTGAGTGGGTTCGACACGGTTCTCAAGCAGATGTCCGGCCTCATCAGTGAGCGCCGCCTGCGCCTGATGTACCTGGCGTCGGCCGTGCGCGTGAGCGAGACCCAGTTCCGCTCCCTCTACGACATGGGGCGCGATGCCGCCTATGTCCTCGACCTGCACCGGATCCCCGAGATCTACGTTCAGCAGGACCCGCAGGTCCAGGCCAAGGCCATCGGCTTCGACGACCCGTTCATCGTCGTGACCACCGGCCTGCTCAACCTCATGAACGAGGAGGAGCAGCGCTTCGTCATCGGACACGAGACCTCGCACATCCTGTCGGGTCACGCCGTCTACCGGACGATGCTCGACATCCTCACCCGCCTGGCCACCCGCGTCGCCTGGATCCCGCTCGGCTACATCGGCCTGCGCGCGATCGTCGCCGGCCTGGAGGAGTGGTACCGCAAGTCGGAGCTGTCCTCCGACCGCGGCGGCCTGCTCACCGGCCAGGACCCCGACGCGGCCAAGCGCGCGCTGATGAAGCTGGCCGGCGGCGCCTACACCCACGAGATGAACATCGAGGCGTTCCTGGAGCAGTACCAGGAATACGACACCGCGGGCGACCTTCGCGACGGCTTCCTCAAGGTGCTCAACCTGCTCGGCACCACCCACCCGTTCGCCGTGGTGCGCGTGGCCGAGCTCGACAAGTGGCACCGCGGCGGCGAGTACGAGCGCATCATCGGCGGCGACTACCCGCGCAGGGAGGACGACCCCAACGCCCGCGTCACCGACGAGATCAAGGCCGCGGCCGAGTCCTACCGCGCGTCGTGGTCCCAGTCGCAGGATCCGTTCATCGGCGTGCTGCGCGACGTGGCAGAGGGCGCGGTCAACGCGGGCGAGCGCATCTTCAACCGCTTCTCCCGCCGCGACGGCGGCGAAGGCTAGCTCAACAGTCACAGAAGCGTTCAGCGATCAAAGCAGCGTTCAGTGGTCAAAGCAGCAACGCGATAGCGCGCACCGCCGCCGCGCACAGGGCGACGAACCCGCCCAGCACGGCCAGTGCGCGCAGCCCTTCCCTGCGCAGGTCCGGCAGACGAGCGCCGACCCGCTCGATCTCGCGTCCGGTGATGCCGCCGCACAGCATCCCGAACACGACACCCGCGGCGGTGACCGGCGCGGGCTGCTGCCACCAGTCGGAGTCGATCTGACCGCCACCGATCAGCCAGAGCGCGCCACCCGCCGCCATCGCGACGGGCACGCCCGGCCACGCCACGGCGGTCGCGGTCGCCCCGGCGAACGCGAACGGGAAGAGCACCACACGCAGGGTCACCCTTACCCGGCGTGACACGCGCTTCCTGACCATCCAGTGGCTCATCCAGAGCGTTCTGGTCAGCAACACGAACACGGCGGTGATCCCGATCGTGGCGATCGGCCAGATCACCGACGCCACCACACACGGCACTGCCAGCACAGCGAGCAGCAGCAGCGCCGCGTTGCCCGCGGGCAACGCGGTGGCGCCCGACTCCGACCTGAGCCCGGTGTTGCGGGTGCCCGCCATCCGGGGCTTCCCGGTCACGACCCTCGCGCGGCTCCGTACGGGCGTCGCCTTCACGCCCTCGCCCGTACGGCTCCGCAGCACCGCGCTCTTCCCGTCCGTGGCCATGCGGCCCCGGGGTGCGGGCACCTTTCCGTCCGTACTCGTACGGCCTCGAGGCGCCGGGACCTTCCCGTCCGCGTTCGACCGTGTACGTGGAGCGGGAACCTTCCCGTCGTCGGCCGTACGCGTGCGGGGCTTGGCCTCCTCACCGGTCCGGCTCCGCGGCTTGGCCTCTTCACCGGTGCGGCTACGCGGCTTGACGTCCTCCGCCGCCGTACGCGTGCGCGGCTTGGCCTCCTCGCCGGTACGGCCGCGTACCGCGGCGCCCTCCTCGGCCGGGGACACCGCGCGGGCGGGATCGGGCTCGGGCGGGCTGGTCACCTTGGCCAGCCGTGACAGGCGGTCGGCGAGCAGCGCGGCCGTCGGGCGCTTGCCCGGCTCGCGGTTCAGTGCGGCCCGCACCAGCGACAGCAGCGCCACCGGCACGCCCTTGAGGTCGGCCTGCCCGTTGAGCACCGCGTACATCTGCGCCTCGGCCGTCCCCCGCCCGAACGTCGGCCGCCCGGTCGCCGCGAAGGACACCGTCGCCGCCCACGCGTGGATGTCGGCGGGCGAGTCGACCTGCTCGTCGGCGAAGATCTCGGGCGCCGTGTAGCCGGGCGTGCCGAGGAAGGTGCCGGTCATGGTGAGCCGGGTGGCGTCGTGCACCTGCGCGATGCCGAAGTCGATGAGGACCGGGCCCTCGGCGCCCATGAGGATGTTCGCGGGCTTGAGGTCGCGGTGCACCACCCCGGCCGCGTGGATGATCGCGAGCGCGGTGGCGATGCCCTGCGCCAGCTCGACCAGCTGCGCCATGTTGAGCGGGCCGCTGTGGCGTACCCGATCGAGCAGCGTGGAGCCCTCGATGTGCTCCATGACGAGGTACGGCCGGTCGCACGACAGGTCGGCGTCGAGCACCTTGGCCACGTACGGGCTCTCGACCCGGCGCAGGGCCCGGACCTCGCGTTCGAGCCTGACCCGCATGGAGTGGTCTTCGGCCAGGTCGTGCAGGACCTTGAGGGCGACGCGCTCGCCACGGCGGGAGCTGGCGAGGTAGACCTCGCCCATGCCGCCCCGGCCGAGCCTCTCGAGCAGGGTGTACGGCCCGACCTTGCCGAGCTTGGTCACCGTCCCTCCCCGCCCGGCGCGCCCATAAGGGACACAACCCTAGCGCTGGGAACGCTGACAGCGCTTGCGGCGCGCCGAAGCTTTATTGGCGGGGTTGCTCGGACAGCATGCTGTCGAGCTCGGCCGTGGGTTCCGTCGACAGGTCCTTCCGGCCCTTCCTTCGCCAGTGGATGTGGCCGCGGCTCTCCAGCCACAGCAGCAGCCGGTCCGCGCCGAACAGCACCGCGGCCGAGCAGGCCAGGGCGATGACCATCTCCATGATGTCCAGTCAACCGAGCTCCTCCGCTGACCGGTCACACCGACACGCCGCCGCTGCCCAATCCCGTCAGGCGCCTGACCTGGGAATGACCGTACCGGCTGACGTGCGTAGATGCCCTTCGCCGGTATAGACCCATTTGGTGGACGTCAGCTCGGGCAGGCCCATCGGGCCACGCGCGTGCAGCTTCTGGGTGGAGATGCCGATCTCCGCGCCGAACCCGAACTCGGCGCCGTCGGTGAACCGGGTGGAGGCGTTGACCGCGACGGCCGCCGAGTCGACCAGCGACACGAACCTGCGCGCCGCCCGCTGCGACCGGGTGACGATGGCATCGGTGTGGCCCGAGCCGTAGCGCCGGATGTGGGCGACGGCCTCCTCCAGCGAGCCGACGACGGCGGCGGCGATGTCGAGCGAGAGGTATTCGGCGAGGAAGTCTTCTTCGGTGGCCGGCTCGACCTCGCCGTAAGCGGCGATCCGGTCGTCGCCGTGCACGGTCACGCCCGCGTCCTTGAGCGCCTGGAGCGCCCTGGGCACGAACGCGTCGGCGACCTCGGCGTGGACCAGGAACGTCTCGGCCGCGTTGCACACCGACGGCCGCTGCGCCTTGGCGTTGATCAGGATGTCGACGGCCAGGTCCAGGTCGGCGTCGGCGTCGATGTACACGTGGCAGTTGCCGACGCCGGTCTCGATCACCGGAACCGTCGACTCCTCGACCACCGAGTTGATCAGCGACGCGCCACCGCGCGGGATCAGCACGTCGACCAGGCCGCGGGCCCGCATCAGCTCCTTGACGGAGTCGCGCGTGAGACCTGGCACGAGCTGCACCGCCCCCGAGGGCACCTCGGTGCGCTCCAGCGCCTCCTGCATGACCCGCACCAGCACGGTGTTGGACGAATAGGCACTGGACGAGCCCCTGAGCAGCGCCGCGTTGCCGCTCTTGAGACAGAGCGCGGCGGCGTCGACGGTGACGTTGGGGCGGCCCTCGTAGATGATGCCGATCACACCCAGCGGCACCCTGAGCTGGCGCAGCTCCAGGCCGTTGGGCAGCGTGCTGCCGCGGATCACCTCTCCGACGGGGTCGGGCAGGTCGGCCACCTGGTGCACGGCCTCGGCGATGGCCTGGATCCTGCGCCCGTCGAGACGCAGCCGGTCGATCATGGTCTCCGGCGTGCCCTGCTCCCGCGCCTGCGCCACATCCTTGGCATTGGCCTCGACGATCTCGGCGGTGTGGGCGACGAGCGCGTCGGCGATGGCGCGCAACGCCCGGTCCTTGGGCGCCCGCGGCAGCGGGGCCAGCTCGGCGGCGGCCTCTCGCGCCGCGCGGGCGACCTTCAGGAACTCCTCGGACATCACACGCTCCTCTGCCGGGGTACTGTCAGCGCCCCGGCTGCTTAGTTGTGGGCTTCCAGTATGACGATGTCGTCGCGGTGGATCAGCTCGCGTTCGTATTCTGGACCGAGCTCGTTGCCCAGGTCTCGGGTCGAGCGCCCGAGCAGCCCGGGGATCTCTCCCGCGTCGAAGTTGACCAGCCCCCGCGCCACCACTGCGCCGCGCGGCCCGCACAGGTCCACCGGGTCTCCGGCCGCGAAGTCGCCCTCCACCGAGGTGACCCCGGCGGGCAGCAACGACTTGCGCCTGGCGACGATGGCCTCCACCGCGCCAGCGTCGAGCAGCAGCCGCCCGCGTCCCGTGGTCGCGTGGGCGAGCCAGAGCAACCGGGTGCCGGGGTGCCGGCCGCCCGGGTGGAAATATGTCCCGATATCGGCCCCGGCCAGCGCCTGGGCGGCGTGCGCGGCGGCGGTCAGCACGACGGGCACCCCGGCGCCGGTGGCGATCCTGGCGGCCTGCACCTTGGTGACCATGCCGCCGGTGCCGACGGCCGCGCCGTTCTTGCCCAGTTCGACGCCGACCAGGTCTTCGGGACCGCGGATCTCGGCCAGCCGCCGCGACCCGCTGCGGCTCGGCGGGCCGTTGTAGAGGGCGTCGACGTCGGAGAGCAGGACCAGCGCGTCGGCGTGGATGAGGTGGGCGACCAGGGCCGCCAGGCGGTCGTTGTCGCCGAAGCGGATCTCGTCGGTGGCGACGGTGTCGTTCTCGTTGACGATCGGCACGATGCCGAGCTCCAGCAGCCGGTTGAGGGTGCGCTGGGCGTTCGCGTGGTGCGCGCGGCGCATCATGTCGTCGGCGGTCAGCAGCACCTGCCCGACGCGCAGGCTGTAGCGGGCGAAGGAGGAGGTGTAGCGGGCGACCAGCACACCCTGGCCGACGGACGCGGCGGCCTGCTGGGTGGCCAGGTCGCGGGGGCGCGCGGTCAGCCCCAGCGGGCCGAGGCCCGCCGCGATCGCCCCCGAGGAGACCAGGACCAGTTGCGTCCCGGCGCGGCGGCGGGTGGCCAGCACGTCGACCAGTGCGTCGACCCGGTCGACGTCGATCATCCCCTGAGGGGTGGTGAGCGACGACGAACCGACCTTGACGACGACCTTTGACGCTGAGCTGATCTGTTCCCGCACGCTTCGAAGCCTATCTGAGCCCGGCCACCCGTCTCCGCCCGGTTTCCCCGCCCCCGGCGGGGGCCTGAGGCCGCCGCTGCGGCGGCTCTAGCCGAACCTGTTGTCGGAGCCGCGCGGTCCCTGTCGTACGGACTCGGCGTTGAGCGTGGGCTGCCAGTCGAAGACGTACCCGCCCTCCATCGACCCGATGACGACCTCGGCGCCCGCGGTGGCCCCGGCCTTGACCAGTTGCCCCTCGACACCCAGCCGCTCCAGCCGGTCGGCCAGGTAGCCGACGGCCTCGTCGTTGGTGAAGTCGGTCTGCCTGATCCAGCGTTCGGGCTTCTCACCGGTGATCTGGAAGAGGTTGTCGTTGACCCGGCGGACGCTGAACCCGGCCTCGCCGAGCTGCTTGGGCCTGAGCACCAGGCGCGTGGGCTCCTCGACGGGCTTGGCGGCCCTGGCGGCGGCCACCCATTCGCCCATCGCGAACGTCAGCTCCCGCAGCCCGTCGTGGGTGGCGGCCGAGACGGTGAACACCCGCAGCCCCCGCTCCTCGAACTCGCCCCTGACCAGATCGGCCAGCTCACGGGCGTCGGGCACGTCGGCCTTGTTCAGGACGACCATGCGGGGGCGGTCTTCGAGCTTGCCGTACGCCTCGAGCTCGGCCTCGATCACCTGATAGTCGGTGATCGGGTCGCGTCCCGGCTCCATGGTGGCGCAGTCGATGACATGAATCAGCATGTCGCACCGCTCGACGTGGCGCAGGAACTCGTGCCCGAGCCCCTTGCCCTGCGACGCCCCCGGGATCAGCCCCGGCACGTCGGCGACAGTGAAAATGGTCTCACCCGCGGTGACCACGCCCAGGTTCGGGATCAGGGTGGTGAACGGGTAGTCGGCGATCTTCGGCCGGGCCGCGGACAGGGCCGCGATCAGCGAGGACTTCCCCGCGCTGGGGAACCCGACGAGCGCCACGTCGGCCACGCTCTTGAGCTCCAGCATGACGTCGAGCGCGTCCCCCGGCTCCCCGAGCAACGCGAACCCGGGCGCCTTGCGCTTCGTGGAGGCCAGCGCCGCGTTACCGAGCCCTCCGTAGCCGCCTTCGGCGATGACGTATCGGGTCCCGACGCCCACCAGGTCGACGATCACCTCACCGGAGTCGGCGTCCTTGACGACCGTCCCGTTGGGCACCGGAATGATGACATCCCCGCCGTTGGCCCCGTCCCGGTTGGACCCATGGCCCTGCTTCCCGTTGTCGGCCTTGCGATGTGGCCTGTGGTGGTATTCGAGCAGTGTGGAGGTGCTGGGATCCACCTCAAGGATCACCGCGCCGCCGCGCCCGCCGTTACCGCCGTCGGGCCCGCCCAGTGGCTTGAACTTCTCCCGGTGAACGGACGCACACCCGTTGCCCCCGTCACCCGCCTTGATGTGCAACACCACTTGGTCCACAAAGTCAGCCATCCCGGCCCCTCCTCCTAGGCCGATCAAGGCCCATCACATAACCCAGTCCACGGACCGGGGCCAAGAACGCGCACGTCACGGCCCCCGGCCACGTCCACCGCGCTGAGCCGTACGCCATATAAACGCACTCAGGGACGGATCGAGAACCCGATCCGCCCCTGAGCAGGAAACTCTAAAAAATCTACTCCGCCACCGGAACGATGCTCACGGCGCGGCGTCCGCGCTTGAGACCGAACTGCACGTGGCCGGGGGCCAGCGCGAACAACGTGTCGTCGCCACCGCGCCCGACATTGTCGCCGGGGTGGAAGTGCGTGCCACGCTGCCGGACGATGATCTCGCCCGCGTTGACCAGCTGGCCGCCGAAGCGCTTGACGCCCAGGCGCTGGGCGTTGGAGTCACGGCCGTTCCGGGTGGACGACGCGCCCTTCTTGTGTGCCATCTCTCTAGCTCCCGATCAGGCCTGGTCGATACCGGTGATCTTCACCTGGGTGTACCGCTGACGGTGACCCTGGCGCTTCTTGTAACCGGTCTTGTTCTTGTACTTGAGGATGCGGATCTTCGGGCCCTTGGTCTCACCGAGAATCTCGGCGCTCACCATGAACTTGCCCGCCTCCGTGGTCACATCGCCGTCGTTGACGACGAGCACCGTGGGCAGCGAAACCGAAGAGCCGACCTCGCCGGCGACCTTGTCCACCTCGAGGACGTCACCGACGGAGACCTTCTGCTGCCTGCCGCCGCAACGAACGATCGCGTACACCGCGGAACCCTTCTACTGACTTCTGAATGCTGCGCCCGGCATTCGGTGCTGTCTGGAACCGACGAACCGAGTAGGCGCGCGAACAGGGCACGCCGCTGGACGCACCGATTCTCAAGAGTACCGGATTAACGGTGCCCTGGTCGAACCGGACGGATCGTCGGGGTAGTCCGCCGAGGAGCGCTCCCTTGCGGGAGCGCCTGGCTACTCGGCTGACTTTGCTCGGCGGGAGCGTCGCCGCCCCCTGCCGGAAGTCTGACCCGCCTGGTCGTCCTCAGCCGGGACGTCTTCAAGCGCATCGGTCACGGTATCACGGCTACCGGAGTCCTTGGCCGCGGAGACCTTGTCGGTGACCGCCTTCTCGATGGCCATCTTGCCCTGGGTGCCGCGTGGCTCGGGCTTGGACTCGACCGGCTCCGTGGAGACGATCAGACCCCGCCCGTTGCAGCAGTCACACGGCGTCGAGAACGCCTCCAGCAGCCCCTGGCCGACCCGCTTACGCGTCATCTGGACCAGGCCCAGCGAGGTCACCTCCGCCACCTGGTGCTTGGTCCTGTCGCGCGCCAGGCACTCCAGCAGCCGCCGCAGCACCAGGTCACGGTTGGACTCCAGCACCATGTCGATGAAGTCGATCACGATGATGCCGCCGATGTCGCGGAGCCTGAGCTGGCGGACGATCTCCTCCGCCGCCTCCAGGTTGTTGCGGGTGACGGTCTCTTCGAGGTTGCCGCCCTGCCCGGTGAACTTGCCGGTGTTGACGTCGACGACGCTCATCGCCTCAGTGCGGTCGATCACCAGCGAGCCGCCGCTGGGCAGCCAGACCTTCCGGTCCATCGCCTTGCTGAGCTGCTCGTCGATCCGGTACGACTCGAACACGTCGCCCTGCTCCGTGTCCCACCTGGACAGGCGCTCGCCGAGGTGCGGCGCGACGTACTTGACGTACTCGTCGACCGTCTCCCACGCCTCCTCACCCTGCACGACCAGCGAGGTGAAGTCCTCGTTGAAGACGTCGCGGACCACCCGGACGGTCAGGTCCGGCTCGGCCGAGAGCAGCTCGGGCGGACTGGCCGACTTGGCCTTCTTCTGGATGTTCTCCCACTGCGCCGACAGGCGGGCCACATCGCGGGCCAGCTCGTCCTCCGAAGCGCCCTCCGCGGCCGTACGCACGATGACGCCGGCGTTCTCGGGCATGACCTTCTTCAGGATGCTCTTGAGCCGGGTGCGCTCCTTGTCGGGCAGCTTGCGGCTGATGCCGGTCATCGAGCCGTCGGGCACGTACACCAGGTAGCGGCCCGGCAGGCTGATCTGCGACGTCAGGCGGGCGCCCTTGTGGCCGATCGGGTCCTTGGTGACCTGCACCAGCACCGACTGGCCGGACTTCAGCGCCGCCTCGATGCGCTTGGGCTGGCCTTCCAGTCCCGCGGTGTCGAAGTTCACCTCGCCGGCGTACAGGACGGCGTTGCGGCCCTTGCCGATGTCGACGAAGGCGGCCTCCATCGACGGCAGGACGTTCTGCACCTTGCCGAGGTAGACGTTGCCGACGTAGGACTGGCTGGCCTCGCGGTTGACGTAGTGCTCGACGAGCACGCCGTCCTCCAGCACCGCCATCTGGGTGCGGTCGCCCTGGCGGCGCACCACCATCATCCGGTCGACCGACTCACGCCTGGCCAGGAACTCCGACTCGGTGATGATCGGCGGACGCCGGCGGCCGAGCTCGCGGCCCTCACGACGGCGCTGCTTCTTGGCCTCGAGCCTGGTGGAGCCGCGCACGCTCTGCACGCCGTCGGCGGAGACGTCGTGCGCGGCGGCGCGGCCCGTGCGGGGCGCGCGGATGCGCACGACGGTGTTGGGCGGGTCGTCGACGGCGGGCTCGGCGCCGTCGTCGGCACCGCGACGCCTGCGCCGGCGCCGCCGGCGCGAGCTGGACGCCTCTTCTTCCTGAGGCTCGTCGCCCTGGTCCTCGTCGGACTCGTCCGACTCGTCGTCGGAGTCGTCACGCTCGCGCGCCTTGCCACGGCCCCGTCCGCCACGGCGGCGGCGACGGCGGCGGCTGCCGCCCTCCTCCTCCTGCTCGTCGTCGGCGGTGTCGGCCTCCTCGTCCGTGACCGCCTCCGCGGCCTCCTCGGGCTCGGGGGCCGGCGGCTCGGGCTGCGGCTGCGGCTCGGGACGCCGGGTCGCGGCGGGCTTGGCCTGGGTCGGGTCCGGGGCCTGGAACAGCGGCGCGAAGATGGCGGCTGGGCGCTGGAACGCGGTGCCCTGCTGGCGCTGCGTGTGCGCGGACAAGCCGAACGGGTCGGCGAACAGGCTCGGCCGGTCGTCCTCGTCGAGGTCCTCGCCGGCGGGCTCGTCGTCCAGCGGCTCGTCCTCGGGCAGGAGCTCGACGACGTCTTCTTCGGCATCAGCGCTGCCGGACCGCTCGGCGGCCACCTCACCGACGCCTGCCGCGACCTCGGCGGACCGTCCCGAATCCGCCTCGACGCTCTGAGCGGCCTCCTCAGGCTCTGTCTTCTTACGGGTGCGGCGACGCTTGGCGGGAGCGGCCTCGACGGCCTGCTCACCCCCCTCAGCCGCTTCTGGGGCGCTCACGACCGCATCGCCGGTGGCGGTTACGCTCTCAGGGACCCCACCGCTGGTGTCCTGCGCGCTCTCCGCGACCTCGCCGTCGGCCTCCGCGGCCTTCTTGCTGGTACGGCGGCGCGTCGTCGTCGCCGTCGACCGAGTCCTCGTCGCCCTCTTGGGCTTCTCCTCGGTAGCGGTATCAGTGGCTTGTGCCACAGCGCCATCGGTGGCCTGGGCCACGACGTCATGCGCGGCCTGCGCCACAGCGGTCTCGACCGGGCTCACGGGCTCGGCCGGGACCGTGGCCGTGGTCACGCTCGGGGCCGTCACGGACGACTCGTCGGGCAGCTCGGGCGGCGGTCCCGCCGGCCGGCTTGCGGAACGGCGACGCCTGGTCACCGCGGGCTCTTCAGTTGTCTCCCCGCCGGGGCCATTGGCCCCATTGGGCTCGTTCTCGAGCATGCGGGCGCTCTCCCGTCAGCCCCCGGGCGCGTCGCCGCGCCGCGCAGGAGCTCTCGTGTCTCGTTGTCCGCCCGCACCCCTCGGAAGGGGCACAGGCGCCAAGTCCTGTCAGCGGTCGTACCCCGCTCACGCAAGGCACTTCCTTAACCGTCGACGTGCTCACCCGCCGAACCCCTCTCGCCGCCGCGCGTAATGTCGCGGTCCAGGTCGAGCGGGTCGGCAAGCGCACCGGTGCTGGCGTCAAGCGGCCCCTGCGCCAGCCTGGTCACCTCGGGGGGAACCGGCGGCGCGAAGTCGGCCACAAGGCGTAGCCCTGTGAGCACATCGTCGGGTCGTACGGCAGGAATCACGTGCCGAACAACCATGCGCAGTATGACACACGACTGTCCGGGCACCTGAGCTGCGGTTCTGTCTGTCCCCTCGGGCACCTCGAGCCTCAGCACCGCCTCCCGGGCGTCGAAGCGTCGGGGCCCCTTCTTGGTCAGGCGTTCGACCTCCACGGCCTCGGCGGCGAGGAATTTCGCCACCGCCGTCTCCGCGAGCTCCCAGTCGGCGCCGGGCAACCGCACATCCCACTCAGATGCCTCCAAGCGGTCGGCCAGCCCACCAACAGTGGCCTCTACGACGTCGAGCACGTCAAGACCGGGCGGCAGCGAGCCGTCCAAGGCATCACGGATCTGTGCGGGTTCGCACGGTTTCGTGACGCCGATCTCGAGATATTCGGCTTCGCTGGCGACGCCGGTCGGCACCGCACCCGCGTAGGAGATCTTCGGATGGGGTGAGAAGCCCGCGCTGAAAGCCACCGGAATGCCGGAACGGCGGACCGCCCTCTCGACGGCCCGTGAGATGTCACGGCTGCTGGTGAAGCGCAGGCGTCCGCGCTTGGCGTAGCGCACACGCAGGCGCTGCACCGTAGGCGCGGGCGGAGGCCCATCGGGAACAGGTTTCAGAGCTGGTCGTCCTTCCCGTGTAAGAGTTCCTTCGTCTCAGGATATGCCGCTCCGGAGCCGCAACGTCCCGGATCATGTACGGCGAGGCACTGACCGCGCACTCAGCGCGGCTAGACCACCGTGAGAGGAAGGAGTTTCTTACCTGTCGGGCCGATCTGAATGTCGGTGCCCATGGTCGGGCAGACCCCGCAGTCGTAGCACGGAGTCCAGCGGCAGTCCTCGACCTCGGTCCCGGACACGGCCTCCTGCCAGTCCTGCCAGAGCCATTCGCGGTCGAGCCCGGCGTCGAGGTGATCCCATGGCAGGACCTCGTTCTCCTCGCGCTCTCGCACGGTGTACCAGTCGACGTCGATGCCGGCCTTCTCGGCCGCGGTCATCCAGCGCTCGTAGGAGAAGTGCTCGCTCCAGCCGTCGAAGCGCCCGCCGTCCTCCCAGACGGCCCGGATCACCGCGCCGACCCGGCGGTCGCCGCGCGACAGCAGGCCCTCCACGATCGACGGCTTGCCGTCGTGGTAGCGGAAGCCGATGGCCCTGCCGTAGTTCTTGTCGCCGCGCAGTGAGTCACGCAGCGCCTTGAGCCGCCGGTCGACGGTCTCGTGGTCGGCCTGGCTCGCCCACTGGAACGGCGTGTGCGGCTTGGGCACGAATCCGCCGATGGAGACGGTGCACCGGATGTCGCGCGAACCGGTGATCTCGCGGCCCGCCTTGATGACCTTCTTGGCCAGGTCGGCGATGCCGAGCACGTCCTCGTCGGTCTCGGTGGGCAGCCCGCACATGAAGTACAGCTTGACCTGCCGCCAGCCCTGCGAGTAGGCGGTGGTGACGGTGCGGATCAGGTCTTCCTCGGTGACCATCTTGTTGATCACCCTGCGCATGCGCTCGGACCCGCCCTCGGGGGCGAAGGTGAGGCCGGAGCGCCGGCCGTTCCTGGAGAACTCGTTGGCCAGGTCGATGTTGAACGCGTCGACCCGGGTCGAGGGCAGGGACAGTGAGGTGTTGGTGCCCTCGTAGCGGTCGGCCAGGCCCTTGGCCACCTCGCCGATCTCGGAGTGGTCGGCGGACGACAGCGACAGCAGGCCGACCTCGTTGAAGCCGGACTCCTTGATGCCGTTCTCGACCATGGCGCCGATCGTGGTGATCGACCGCTCGCGGACCGGGCGGGTGATCATGCCCGCCTGGCAGAAGCGGCAGCCGCGCGTACAGCCGCGGAAGATCTCCACGCTGAACCGCTCGTGCACGGTCTCGGCCAGCGGGACCAGCGGCTTCTTCGGGTAGGGCCACTCGTCGAGGTCCATGACCGTGTGCTTGTGCACCCGCCACGGGACGTCGGACCTGTTGGGCGCGACCCTCTTGATGCGGCCGTCGGGGTGGTAGTCGACGTCGTAGAACTTCGGCACGTAGACGCCGCCGGACTCGGCCAGCCGCATGAGCAGCTCGTCGCGCCCGCCGGGGCTGCCCTCGCCCTTCCACTCGCGGATGACCTCGGAGATGGCGATCGCGATCTGCTCGCCGTCGCCGAGCACGGCCGCGTCGAGGAAGTCGGCGACCGGCTCGGGGTTGAAGGCCGCGTGGCCGCCCGCCAGCACGATCGGATCGTCGTCGCCCCGCTCGACGGCCAGCAGCGGGATGCCCGCCAGGTCGAGCGCGTTCAGCATGTTGGTGTAGCCGAGCTCCGTGGAGAACGACAGACCGAACACGTCGAAGGCGCGCACCGGCCGATGGGCGTCCACGGTGAACTGCGGAATGCCCTCGGCGCGCATGAGCGCCTCGAGGTCGGGCCAGACGGCGTAGGTCCGCTCGGCCAGCGTGGCGGGCAACTCGTTGAGGATCTCGTAGAGGATCGCGACGCCCTGGTTGGGCAGTCCGACCTCGTACGCGTCCGGATACATGAGCGCCCACCGCACATCGGCGGAATCCCAGTCCTTCACGGTCGAGTTAAGCTCACCCCCGACATACTGGATGGGCTTCTGCACCTTGGGCAGCAGCGCTTCCAGGCGGGGGAAAATCGACTCGACAGTCATAGCACCCAGCGTAGCGGCGCTCAGACCGTGGCAGATCCCGGGATGTCGATGTCGTTCCCGCTGAGGACGATGATCTTGTGTCCCTCGTAACAGGTCAGCTCGACGGCGATGACGCCGCTGGCGAGGTTGTGCACGGCTGTGACATGGCTGGCGGGCAGGAGGAAGCGCTCCTCGCACTCGTCGCAGTAGGCCAGAAACATACTTCTAATTAAACGTCTGTTCGCGGATTCTGATCGACTGAAGCAGCCCGATCGAGATGAGATTCGCGAACGTGGCCGTCCCGCCGTACGAGACGAACGGCAGCGGCAGCCCGGTGATCGGCATGATGCCGATGGTCATGCCGATGTTGACGAACGTCTGGAAGGCCAGCCAGCACACGATCGTCCCGGCCACCAGCGAGCCGAACCTGTCGTCGCACAGCCTCGCGATCCTCAGCCCGCGCACCAGCACCACGCCGAGCAGCAGCACCACGGTGAGCGAGCCGAGGAACCCGAACTCCTCCCCCGCGACCGTGAAGATGAAGTCGGTGTGCTGCTCGGGCACGAACCGGCCGGTCGTCTGCCCGCCGTCGAACAGCCCCTTGCCGAACAGTTGCCCCGAGCCGATGGCGATCAGCGACTGCGTGCTGTTGTAACCGACACCCCGCGGATCGACACGCGGGTCGAGAAAGGCGGTGAAACGCGCGATCTGGTACGGCTCCAGCATCTGGAACGCGAACACGCAGAACACCCCGGCCCCGGCGATCAGCGTCAGCAGGATGATCCACCTCTTGCGCACTCCCGCGATCACCAGCCCGGCGGCCGTGATCACGGCCAGCACGAGCGTGGTGCCGAGGTCGGGCTGCAACATCACCAGCCCCATCGTCAGCACCGCGGCGAACAACGCGAACCCGACGTCCAGCCCGCGCGGCCGATCGGTGCCCTCGCCGGGCTGGGCCAGCAGCATCGCGATGATGAGCAGCAGGCCGAGCTTGGCGAACTCCGACGGCTGCACGGCGAAGCCGCCACCCAGCAGGATCCACGAGTGCGAGCCGTTGATCGTCGCACCCAGCGGCGTGATCACCAGTCCCAGCCCGGCCAGGGAGAGCAGGAACGCCAGCGGCGCGTACGCCCGTATCGCGCGATGGTCGACAACGGTCACCGCCGAGCACAACAGCGTCCCGATGACGACGTTGAGCAGGTGCTTCTTGACCAGCCCCGTCGAGCCGGGCGCCCAGGTGCGGGTCGAGGACCAGACCAGCAGCGTGCCGATCACGCAGAGCGCGGCGACCGCGACCAGCATCACCCCGTCGAGCCGCCACATGGCCGACTGCGCGCCCACCGCCCGCCGGGCGAACGAGCGCCGCCCGCCCATCAGCGTGCGGTCCATCATCCCCCTGCCTCCGTGACGCCCTCCCCCATGGTGTCCTTGCCCGTGCCGCCCTCCCCTGTGCTGTCCGCCACCGTGGTGCGCGTGCCCACCGTGCCCTCGGTGACCGTGCCGTCCGCCACTGTGCCGTCGGCCGCGATCTTCGGCAGCTTGGACACCGGCCGGCCGGCGGGCAGCGCGGGTTTGCCGTGTTTACCGAAGCCGAAGATGCCCTCGTAGATCTCGCGTGCGGCGGGCGCGGCGGTGGAGGCGCCCATCCCGCCCTGCGAGACCATCACGACCACGACGAAGTGCGGATCGTTCGTCGGCGCGAATGAGGCGAACCAGGAGGTGTCCTCCTTGCCCCACACTTCCGCGGTGCCGGTCTTACCGCCGATCCGCACCTTGTTCATCGGGAACCCGGCGAACGCCCCCGCCGCGGTGCCGTCGGAGGGCACATCGCTGAGCGCGTCCTTGATGTAGAGGCGTTCCTTCTTCGACAGCGGCAGCTCACCGACCACCGGCACGTCGATGCGCCTGACCAGCGCGCCGTCGGGCCGGACCGTCGCCCAGCCGATGCGCGGGCTGCGCAGCTTCCCGTCGCTGACCAGCGCCGCGTACGCCCTGGCCAGTTGGAGCGGCGTCACCAGCACGTCGCCCTGGCCGATCGAGAAGTTGGCCGAGTCGCCCGCCCGCAGCAGGAAGCCTTCGAGGCAGTTCTCGTTGGCCAGCCGCTTGAGGAAGTCCGCCCGCGACTTGTCGGCCACCTCCGGGTAGCCGGTCTTGGCGCGCCGGCAACTGTTGCCGCTGGTCTGGGCCCACATGTTCTTCTTCCAGGCGCGGTCGGGGATGCGCCCGGACGACTCGCCCGGCAGGTCGATGCCCGTCGGCTTGCCGAACCCGAACCCCTTGGCCGTGTTGGCGAACACCTCCTTCGGCGTCCTCTTGGGATTGAGCCCGCCGTCCTTGAGCCACTGGGCGTAGCCCGCGCTGTAGAAGATCGTGTCGCACGACTTGACCAGTGCGGTGTGCAGGTTCATGGAGCCGAGGCCGATGCCGTGGAAGTTGTGGAAGGCCCGGTCGCCCACCATGACCGCCCCCGGGCAGTCGTAGGTGCCGTTCAGCGGGTATCCGGCCCGCAGCATCGAGGTCACCGACGACACCTTGAACGTCGAGCCGGGCGCGAACATCCCGTTGAGCGCCCGCGACACCAGCGGCTTGCCCGTGGAGTCCGACAGCAGCCGCTGATAGCCGCGGTCCGAGATGCCGCCCGCCCAGACGGCCGGGTCGTAGCCGGGCGCGCTGGCCAGCGCGAGCACCCGCCCGGTCTTGGGTTCGAGCACGACCGCGGCGGCGCCGTCCGCCTTGGGGGCGTTCTTCATCGCGTGCTGCAGCGCCTCCTCGGCCAGGGCCTGCACGCGGGCGTCGATGCTGGTGACCAGCGTGTCGCCGCTGATGGGCGCCACCTGCTCCTCCACCCCGATGGCCTTGCCCATCCTGTCGACCTGCACCCGGCGCAGCCCGGCCTTGCCGCGCAGCTCGTCGTCGTAGATGTACTCGAGGCCGTCGCGCCCGACCAGATCGACGCCGGAGAAAGCGGCCTTCAACCCTTCGCGCTTCTCCAACTCGGCCGCGGTGACCGGCTGCAGGTAGCCGAGCATCTGCGCGCCGGCCTTGCCGCCGGGGTACTGCCTGACGGACTGCACCTCGGCGGAGACGCCGGGAAACTCCTCCTGCCGTTCCAAGATCTGCAGCGCCTCGCGGGTGTCCGCCCGCTCCTCCACCGGGATCGGCTGGTACGGCGAGCCGGTCCAGCAGGGCTTGCTCACCCCGGGCCCGCACGGCGTGATGCGCTTCTGCAGCTGCTTGACCGGCTCGCCCAGCACCTCACCGAGCTTGCGCAGGACCGGAACGCCCTGCTCGGGCATCCTGATCAGCCCGGTCCTGTCGATCGAGACGACCAGCGAGGTCTGGTTGCGCACCAGCGGCCGCCCGGAGGAGTCGAGTATCTGCCCGCGCACGGCCGGCACGATCACCGAACGCGTCCTGGTCTCCGTGGCCCTGGTGACCAGCTCCTGCCCCCGCACCACCTGCACCTGCCACAGGCGCAGGCTGAGCACCGCCAGCACCCCCATCACGATCACCTGGAGCATGACCAGCCGGGTCCGCATCCTGATCATTGCGGGAACCTCGGCTGCGGCCTGTCGCGGGTGACCAGCCAGATGACCAGCGGCGAGACGATCAGCGTGTAGACGACCGTCACCGGAACCTGGTCGGTCAGAGTCGAGAGCGTCACCCGCGGATCCGCGATCAGGCCGCCGAGCGCGGCGGCCACCAGCGGCGCCATCAGCACGCACAGGACGACGGTGGTGGCCGCGCCGCCGACCCCCCGCCCGGCGACATAGCCGACCAGCGCGAACACGAACGCGTACTGCCCCACCAGATGCGCCGTCGGCGGCACGACGTCGACCAGCAATCCGGCGCAGAACCCGATCACCGTCCCCGCCACGGGCCCGCGCAGCAGCGCCATCGCCACCACGGCCAGCAGCACCAGGTCGGGCGCTCCCCCACCCGGCAACCCCAGCCGGTTGACCAGCATGACCTGCAGCAACACCGCCGCCAGCACGCACAGCCCGACTATCATCCCGGCCCCTCCTTGGGTGGTAGCACGGCGTCCCTCGGGTCCTTGGCGGGCGCCCCCACCACCACGCCGACCACGTCGAGCGCGGTCAGGTCCGCGTACGGCCTGGCGTACGCGATACGGGTCAGCTCGCCCGGCGTCGCCTCCACCCGCTCGATCACCCCGATCGGCACCCCGGGCACGTACGGCGCGCCGCGCTGGGAGCCGAAGCTGACGATGCGGCCGCCGCGGTTGATCGCCGCCGTCGAGTCCAGCAGCCGGAACCGTACGAGCCGTCCGTACTCCCCCACCCCGTGCACGACGCCGATCTCCTGGCCCCCTTCGAGCCTGGCGCCGGCGGCCGAGCCCGGGTCGCTGATCAGCACCACGGTCGAGGAGTCGGCGGACGCCTGGATGACCCGGCCGACCAGCCCGTCGCTGTTGAGCACGGTCATCTCGGGGCGTACGCCGTCACCGGTGCCGACGTCGATCTGGACGGCGTCCTCGAAGCCGGGCTGGCCGCGCCTGGCGACCACGTTCGCCGTCACGATCTTGTAGCCGCCGAGCCCCGCCATCCCGAGCAGGCGCTTCAACTCCGCGGACCGGGCGGCGTCGAGCCGGCCCGCGGCCAGGCCGGCCCGCAGCCTGGCGTTCTCGGCCTTGACCCGGTCGAGCTCGTTCTGGGCGCCGGGGGCGTTGACGATGGCGTGGAAGAAGCTCCCGACCGGCCGGACCACGGAGCCGCCGGCCTCCTCGACCGTACCGAAGAACCAGGAACCCATCGCGCGCAGTGGCCACAGCGGCGAGGCCGCGCCGGCCCGGTGGTCGACGGTCAGGATGACCAGCGCCACCGTGAGCAGCGTTCCTAGGATCAGCCGGGCGCGGCGCGACTCTCTCATCAGCGACGTGACTCCGGCACGAGTACCTGGTGCAGCGCTTCGAACTCCTCGACGCACTTGCCCGAGCCGAGCGCCACCGAGTCGAGGGGGTTCTCGACGAGGTGGACGGGCATCCCCGTCTCGGCCCTGACGCGCTCTTCCATGCCCTTGAGCAGCGCGCCGCCGCCGGTGAGCGCGATGCCGCGGTCCATCAGGTCGCCGGACAGCTCCGGCGGGCACTTGTCGAGCGTGGTCTTGACGGCGTCGACGATGGTGTTGACCGGCTCCTCCGTGGCCCTGCGGATCTCCTCACCGGACACCACGATCGTCTTCGGCAGGCCGCTGACCAGGTCACGACCGCGGATCTCGGCATGCGAGTCCTCACCGATGGGGCAGGCCGAGCCGATGGCCATCTTGATCTCCTCGGCGGTGCGCTCGCCGAGCATGAGGGAGTATTCCTTCTTCGCGAAGGTGATCACCGCCTGGTCGAGCTCGTCGCCGCCGACCCTGATCGACTGGCTGGTCACCACGCCGCCCATGGAGATGATGGCCACCTCGGTGGTGCCGCCGCCGATGTCGACGACCATGTTGCCGGTCGGCTCGTGCACCGGCAGCCCCGCGCCGATCGCCGCGGCCATCGGCTCCTCGACGATGTAGACCTTGCGCGCCCCGGCCTGGTAGCCGGCCTCCTTCACCGCCCGCTGCTCAACCCCCGTGATGCCGCTGGGCACGGCGATGATGATGCGCGGCTTGGCAAAGTGCCGCCTCTTGTGGACCCTTTGGATGAAATATCGAAGCATCCGCTCGGTGACATCGAAATCGGCGATCACGCCGTCTTTGAGCGGCCGGACGGCCACGATGTTGCCCGGCGTCCGCCCGATCATGCGCTTGGCCTCGATGCCGACCGCGACGATCTTCCCCGTGACCGTGTTGATCGCGACGACCGACGGCTCATTGAGCACGATGCCCCGGCCGCGCACGTAGACCAGCGTGTTGGCGGTGCCGAGGTCGACCGCCATATCACGGCCGAGAAACGCGAGCTTGCTGCCCATGGGGAACGGAGCCTTCCGTAACGTCGTTCGCGAATGACTACGGATCGAATTCGAATCGTAACGTGACGTTACCCACCAGGGCACGCAATGAGCCCCCTGTGCCCCACAAATTCTTCAGCCCATCCGGGAGCCCCGATGCCACCGCAGACGACGGACAACATTCGTCCTCCGTTTTGCACCGTTTTGACGCACCCCCCGTCCGGCTCAGCGCTCTCCACGGAACACGGCTGACGACGCGCACGTCACGGTGCCCGGCCACCTCCACCGGAGGAGCGTGCCCCTGGACAGACCCCTTGCCCGTGCGCCGGGTGGGGCTCACCGGGCCGGCCGTACAAGATCGTAAAAGAACCCGGCCACCTCGACGACGCGTGCGGTCCCGTACGGCGGGTCCTGGCGGCGCGAAACGGCACAAAAAAGCGCCCGCCATCGTGGCGGGCGCTCGGGAGGAACAGGAAGAGCTAGAACCGGTCCGGGAAGAAGATCTTGATCTCCCGCGCGGCCGACTCGGGCGAGTCGGAGCCGTGGACGATGTTCTCGCCGATCTCCAGCGCGTGGTCGCCGCGGATCGTGCCGGGCGCCGACTTGACCGGGTCCGTGAGCCCCGCCAGCGCGCGGAACGCCTCGACGGCGCGCGGCCCCTCCAGCACCAGCGCGACCAGCGGCCCCGAGGTGATGAACTCGACCAGCTCACCGAAGAACGGCCGCTCGGAGTGCTCGGCGTAGTGGGCCTTGGCGGTGTCGACGTCGAGAGTGCGCAGGTCCATCGCCGCGACCTTCAGGCCCTTGCGCTCCACACGGGCGATCACGTCACCGATGAGGCCACGCTTCACCCCGTCGGGCTTGATCAGGACAAGAGTGCGCTCGGACACTTGAGGTTCTCCTTCGAACAGGGTGTGGGTCGGAGTGGCGGCCACATGCACCGGCCTGGCTCCCACAGGGGAATCGGCCCCGGGACGCAGACCACTCGCGTCAAGGTGGCTGCCGCTCAGCTTACCGCCCCACGACGGCTCCCCCGTTTCCCGCCATCAAGCCGCATCGACGCCCACGTACGAGCGCACCAACGCGACCCGCTCTCCTCGCGCCACCTTGTACGACCCACCCACTGGCGCGCCACCTATCCGCGCCGGGCAACCCGCGCCGACCACCCGTATCCATGCGACCCCGAACACCGGAGCACCATCCACCCAACCGCGCCTGTACGGCCCCTCACCGGCGCCTCAGCCACCAGCAGCGGTTTCGGGCACTCACCGTCCAGGAACACTCGGCCCACAGGCAGGCGGCATCCCTGGGAAGCGGCCCTACGGGGAGGTGGTGTCCTCGGGCGACTGGGCCTGGGGCGGGACGGGCGGGACCGGACCGGTCTCCTCGGCCGCCCCCTCCGTACCCGCGGCATCCCCTCCGGCCGCGCCGTCGGCGGCGCTGGAGGCCGCCTTCCCGGCGTCGCCAGAGCCGGACGCCCGCTCTCTCCTGGCAGCCACCGCCCCACGACCGGAGAAGTCGTTCGCCGGATCGGACACGGAGACGCGCGGTATCGCCCCGGTAGGCCAATCCTCATCCCCGGCCCCCGGCTGGGCAGGCACCTCAATGGCATCCACCCCCGACGGCGGTCGGCGACGCTCAGACCCGTCACCCCTCAGCGCACGGGACTCCGCCGCAGCCTCCGTGACTTCCCCAGCGACCTCCGCACCCGGCGAAGAAACCAGATCATCGGCCGAAGAAGCCGGCTCACCGTCCACCGACGACGCCTCGACCACCGGAGCCGCCCGCCGCGTGAACAACTCGGACAGGACGATGACCGCCACCACAAGGAACCCGCCGATCAGCGACCACAGATGCAACGTGCCCACGAACCGGTCCACCAGTTGCTGCGCCACCGTGACCCCACGCAGCATCTTCAACTGCACCCCGGTGGCCAGCAGATAACCAGCCAGAACACCGGGAAAACACAGCGCCAACCCGAACAGCGCCGCCCCGATGCCCGCCTGGTTGAGCGCGGACGTGAGCGCCACCGCCGCGCCCGCCGCCAGCAGCGTGAACGGGATCACCAGCACGAGCCCGTCGGCCGCCGGCACCACGACCCGCACCGAACACAGGCCGACCACCATCGCCAGCAGCCCCAGCGGCACGAGCCACCGCGCTCCCGCGAACAGCCGCACCGCGACGGCAGCGGCCAGCGCCAGCAGGCCCGCCACCAGGAACGGGATCCACAGCCCGGTCACGCCCGGCCCACCGAGCAGGCCCGGCCCGCCCAGGCCGCGCATCTCCACATATGTGACCTGAGCCAGGCTCGGCAGCAACACGATGCCGACCGCGACCATGACGTACGCCAGCGTGCGTCCCTCGCGGCTGCCGAGGTAGGCCATCACGAGCAGCGCCACGATCGCCAGCACGGCCAGCAGGATGACCAGGCCGGCCCCCCACTCCTCACTCGCGGTGCTGATGGCGACCACGGCGATGCCCACCGCGGGCACGCTCGCGAGCAGCAGGCGGCTGGATTCGCTTGCCCGCGGCGTGGGCATCTGCGGCTGGCCCTGCAGCAGCCAGACGACGAAGTAGACGGCCGCCAGCGCGAGGGCGATGCCCGTCAGCAGGGGGTACGGCTGGAGCGTGACCCTCCAGTCGTCCACGTCGTCGAGCGGCCACAGCGCGAGCGCCTGGGCGGTGAGCAGGCTGAACGCCAGCATGCCGGTCCAGATGGCGCGCAACGCCATGGGACGCTCCCAGGCCGCCACCAGCGTGGCGGGAATGAGCAGGCCCGCGCCGACCCCGTGCAGCACCCGCAGCACCGCCACCAGGAACGTCGAGCCCGCGAACCCGCCCGCGGCATCGGCCAGGGCGAGCACGGCGAGCCCGCCGAGCAGCATGTGCGGGACCTTGACGTGGCGCAGCGCCACCGCGGCGAGCGGCACCGTGAGAATCATCGCCGGGAGCGCCAGCCCGTGCGCGCGCATCAGCGCCAGCTTGTCGAAGCCGTCGGGCAGCAGACCCGAGACCACGGACACGGTGTTGGGGATCGCGATGATCGCCAGTGGCAACGCGACGAGGATGAGCAGCCCGAGCACCGAGTCGAGCAACCACGGGAACCTGACGCCTGCGCTGGGTCCCGCGCTTGACGCGTTCAGGGACCGCTGGATCGGGGGGACGGCCATGTTCGCCGACTTTAGCGGGAAGTCACGCCCTCGACACGGCGAGCGACGAATATCGCGGTAATCCATAGCGCCGCGAAGATCACTCCCAGGAAGAACATCGTCGGCACGAGGAACCCCGTGCCGATGGCCAGGACCTGCAGAATGCTGCCCGCGACGTACGCGAAGGGCCGCTTGAGCAGCCCGGCGACGACCACGCACAGCACCGCGAGCCCGATACCGACAGTGACCGCCACCGCCGTCTCGACGCCGCTGTTGATCGCCACCGGCGTAATCAATCCGGCGACGATGGCCTCCATGCCGAGCACGCTGGCGCCGAGCCGGCGCATGCCTGGAGTGACCTGAAAGTTCATCACACACCGTCCGCCTTGAGCAGATGACGGGCATCTCCCGCCGTCACGACCGACCCGGTGATGAGCACGCCCGTGCCACTGAACTCGCCCTGAGCGTCGGCGATGCCGATGCCCATGTCGATGGCCTCGTCGATACGTTCGACGATCCGCACCCTGTCTTCGCCGAACAGGGGTACGGCCACTGCCGCCAGCTCGGCGGGCGACATCGACCGGGGAGAGGAGTTACGCGTGACGACGATCTCGTCGAGAATCGGCTCCAGCAGGTCGAGCAGGGTGTGCACGTCCTTGTCACGCATCACCGCGACGACGCCGACGACCTTGGCGAAGTCGAACGCCTCCTGCATGGCCTCGATCGACGCCTGCATGCCGCCCGGGTTGTGCGCCGCGTCGACGACGACCGTGGGATCGCGGCGCAGGATCTCCATCCGCCCCGGTGACGACGCCTGCGCGAACGCCGCCCGTACGAGCTCGACGTCGAGCGGGTCGTCGCCCCCCGTCAGAGCCTCCACAGCGGCCAGCGCGCAGACCGCGTTGCTCGCCTGGTGCTCGCCGTAAAGCGGCAGGTAGACCTCCTCGTAGACGCCCTTGAGGCCGCGCAGAGTGAGCAACTGTCCGCCCATCGCCACCTCACGCGCCAGCACACCGAACTCAAGCCCCTCACGCGCGACCACCGCGCCGACGTCGGCGACCCGCCGCATCAGCACCTGGGCGGCTTCGACCTCCTGCTGGGCGAATATGGCCGTGGCACCGGGCTTGATGATGCCCGCCTTCTCCCCGGCGATGCTCGGGATGTCGGGCCCGAGCCTGTCGGTGTGGTCGAGCGAGATCGGCGTGATGACCGCCACGGTGCCGTCCGCGACATTCGTGGCGTCCCAGGAGCCGCCCATGCCCGCCTCAACGACCGCCACGTCCACCGGAGTGTCGGCGAACGCGGCGAAGGCCATGGCCGTGAGCAACTCGAAGAACTGGATCCGCCGGCCCTGCGTGTCGGCCAGCTCAACGTAAGGGGCGATCTCCTCGTACGCCTCGGCGAAACGCTCCTCGCTCAGCGGCTCCCCGTCGACGGTGATGCGCTCGCGAACCGAGACGAGATGCGGGCTCGTGAATCGACCCACGCGCAGGTTGCGCTCCTTGAGCAGCGCCTCGGTCAAGCGCGCCGTGCTCGTCTTACCGTTTGTGCCCGCTATGTGTATGACGGGGTACGCCTGCTGGGGCGAGCCGAGCAGGTCCATGAGAGCCGCGATCCGGTCCAGCGTCGGCTCGAAGTCCCACTCGACGCCTCGCTCCATGATCGCGCGTTCAACCGCACGATAGTCCACTCCTCAACCCTACTGACCATATGGAGCGCTCCCCCACGCCGGCCACCCGATGATCAGCGGTTTCGGTACCTGGGGCCACCGGCGTGCTTGCCACAAACCGCCCCTATAAACGCAGAAAGGGCCCCACGCGTATGCGTGGAGCCCTTTCTGAATCAAAGATTGTCCGGCGGTGACCTACTCTCCCACACCCTCCCGAGTGCAGT
>NZ_JBEZYD010000057.1:0-66326 GCF_040638335.1 Nonomuraea sp. NPDC026600 | reverse complement strand
TCGAACGCGTCCAGATGGCCGGAGGGCGCGCGCAATTCGTCGGCGACGGACTGAAGGGAGAATCCCGGCTGGACGGCGGCGCGGGCGGCCACGACGGTCAGCGCCAAGGGCAGCCGCGCGCACCGGGTGATGATCTCCTCCACAGCCTCCGGTTCGGCGGCGACCCGATCCGCGCCCAGGCGTCGGGTCAGCAGGCCCCGGGCCTCGTCTGCGGGCAGGAGGTCCAGCGGCAGCGGGCGGGCGCCCTCTGCGGCGATCAGTCCGGGTAGCTGGTTGCGGCTGGTCACCACCACCACACAGCCAGAGGAGCCCGGAAGCAGGGGGCGGACCTGCTCGGCGTCGCGCGCATTGTCCAGCATGATCAGCATCCGGCGTCCGGCCAGCAGGCTGCGATAGAGGCCGGCTTGGGCGTCAACGGTCGTCGGAACCCGCTCCGCCGCCACCCCCAGCGTGGACAGGAACCCCCGCACCGCCTCGCCCGAGGTCATCACCGACCCGTCGGGATCGAAGCCCCGCAGGTTCACATACAGCTGGCCGTCGGGAAAGTGGTCGCGCACCCGGTGTGCCCAGTGCACCGCCAGTGCGGTCTTGCCCACGCCCGCGGTGCCCGACACGGCGGAGACGACCACCGCGGTCGGCTGCCGGCCGGTTTCGGCCAGCACGCGGTCCAGCCAGGCCAGCTCAGCCTTCCGCCCGGTGAATCCGTACGCGTCCAGCGGCAGCATCGCTGGGACACGAGCGGGCGCGGGCGCCGAAACGGTTCTCGCCCCGCCGCCGGTCTCCGAGCGCAGGAGCGTGTCATGCAGCCGCCGCAGCTCCAGGCCGGGATCGAGACCGAGCTCGTCGGCCAGCCGCACCCGTAACCCCCGATAGATCTCCAGAGCGTCGGCCAGCCGTCCCGCCTCGGCCGTCGCGCGCATCAGCAATCCCACCAGGGACTCTCTGAAGGGGTGCCGATCCACCAGCGCCAGCAGCTCTCCGGTCATCTCGTGGTGGCGGCCCAGCGTCAGCTCCAGCGCCAGGCACTCCTCCCAGACGGCCAGCCGGCGCTCGGTCAAAGCCCTGGCGGCGTTCTCGAAGTACTGACCGCCGACACCGGTCAGCGGCTCTCCCCGCCACTGCAGCAGTGCCCGCCGGAACGCGGCGGCGGCCTCGGCCGTATCCGAAGGCGCCGTTTCCCGCGCTTTCGTGACCAACTCGTCGAACGTCCGGGAGTCCAGTCCACCGGAAGCCAGCCGCAACCGGTAGCCCCCTCGTACCGTCATGATGAGATCGTCGGCCGCCCCCACGCCCACCAGCGTCCGTCGCAGCCGGGTCACCAGGTCCTGAATCTGCCGCCGTGCCGAAGCCGGCGGCTTCTCCCAGACGACGTCGAGGAGCCGGTCCACGGTGACGACCTGGCCGGCGTCCAGCAGCAGCGCCACGAGCGCCTTTTCCTGCCGGGGGCCGTGCAACCTGACCAGGCGGTCGTCCGCCCGGACTTCCAGCGGCCCCAGAACACCGAACCAGATCGTAGCCAACGGGCGCCGCCCCAAAGATCGAATTCACGTTCGGAGACCCCGTGGATCTCCGAGCGGGAAACACTACCGTTTCGTCCTACACGGTCGCGCGTGAAGCCGTGGAAGGGGACGCCGTGGGGCGTCAGGGGTCACGTGACGGAGGGTGGCTTCTGGGCGACTCCGGCCAGGACCCAGGCCCTCTTCTCCTCCTGCTTGGAGACCGGGGCGTCGGAGTGCCACTGGCGGACGTAGATGAAGCCGGGCTCGACGAGGTCCAGCCCGTCGAAGAAGCGCAGCGCCTGGTCGCGGTTGCGCGGGCCGCCCTTGGGGCGGTTGAGGGCCTCCCGGAAGACGTCGGCGATCTGCTCGGCTATCTCGGGGCGGCCGTCGAAGACGGCGTGGGTGAGGCAGAGGAAGCTGCCGGGCGCCAGTCGCTCGCACAGCCGGGCCACGTTCTCGAACGGGTCGTTCTCATCGGGAATGTACTGGAGCGAGCCAACGATCAGGACGCCGACGGGCCGGCTGAAGTCGATCAGCTGTCCCAGGGCCGGATCATCCAGCATGGCGTCGGGGTGGAGGATGTCGCCTTCGACCACTCCGGTTCGCGCGTTGGTGGCGAGCAGCGCCCGCGCGTGGTTGAGCGCGACCGGATCGTCGGCGACGTAGACGACGTGGGCGCCGGGGTCCAGCGACTGGGCCACCTCGTGGACGTTCTGCTTGGTGGGGAGCCCGGAGCCGACGTGGATGAACTGCCTGATGCCCTGTTCGACGAGGTAGCGTACGACCCGTTCCCGGAATTCCTGGACGTACTCGCCCATCACCTTGGCGTCCGGGATCAGGGCCAGTACCTTCTCGGCGGCCTCGCGATCGGCGGCGAAGTTGTCCTTACCGCCCAGGAAGTAGTCGTTCATGCGGGCAACGCTGGGAACACCGGCCGACACACCTGGCCGTTGGGGTGCGTCACTCATTCGTCGTCTCCTCGTTCCCCCACGCGGTTATGAGGACAGTAGCAACCCCATGACCGTTCATGGAGCCTTGTCCTATTTTGTACGGGCTGTGGCTCATGAAAAGTTCATCTGCCGCAAATGGGGTGCCAAGGCATGGATCGTACCTTTGCCTCGTCAGCAAGAACACTCTTCCGGAAGGCAGTCACGTGGGACACGATCATGAGGGTCAGCGAGTCAGCCGGCGGCGGTTGATCGCCGGTGTCAGTTCGCTCGGGCTCGGTAGCCTGCTCGCCGCCTGCGGCCAGGACGCGCCTGCGGCGACCACCTCCACAGGGGCGACCGTGTCTCCTACGGCCACGACGACGACGGCGTCCAAGGACGTCACCGCCCTGTTCGCCGAGGCCAACACGTGCACGTTGACCGCCACCACCACTCAGGGTCCCTACTACTTCGACGCGGACAAGGTCCGCAGCGACATCCGCGAGGATCGGAAGGGCACGCGGCTGCGCCTGATGTTCAAGGTCCAGGACAGCGAGGGCTGCAAGCCGCTGGGGAACGCCGTGGTGGAGATCTGGCACTGCGACGCGGACGGGCTCTACTCCGGAGCGGAGTCGCTGTCGACCGGGGGCGGCGGCCAGCCCAGCGGTAATCCGCCGACCGGCGCCCCGCCGAACGGTGGCCCGCCCTCGGGCGCCCCGACGGGCGCCCCGACGGGCGCTACGACGGGTGAGACCAGTGCGATGGACCTGACCCCGACGGACGACAAGCGCTACCTCCGCGGGGCTCAGGTCACCAACAGCAAGGGGATCGTGGAGTTCACCACCGTCTGGCCGGGGTGGTACCGGGGGCGGACAGTGCACATCCACGCGATGGTGCACTTCAGCAACGCGCGCGTGCTCACGACTCAGGTGATGTTCGACGAGGCGCTCAACACCAAGGTCTTCACGAAGTCGCCGTACGCGGCGCACACCGGGCGGGACACCTTCAACGACGGTGACAACATCTACAAGGACACCATGCTGCTGAAGGTCACCGAGGAGGACGACGGCTACCTGGGGGTGATCGTCTTCTCGGCCGACTCCGACAAGGACGGCAAGTGATCCACCGCCCCGCTCAGGCCGGTGGGCGCAGGCGTCGCAGTGCCTCGTCGACGCTGTCGCCCTGGCCGCTGGCGATCGGGTTGCCGTCGGGGTCGCGGGCGACGGCGGAGTAGGCCGGTGCCGGCAGGTGGGTCAGCAGGATGGTGTGGCCGTCGCGGAGCAGGTCCTCCGGCGCCAGACGAGGTCTGTCGGCCAGGTGGCGGGCTCCGACCAGGGCGGCCACGGGGCTGCGGTGGCGGGTGAGCAGCACGGGGCCGCTCTCGTACGGCTGGGCGGCCTGGCGTACGAGGTCGCCGAGCTTGCGGCGGACCGTTGACAGCGGCAGGGCGGGCAGGCCGGTCAGCGGCCCGGACACCTCGGAGAGCGGGATCAGGGCGGCCCACTCCCAGCGTTCGCGGGTGATCGGCGTGGTCTCGCCGTCCTGGGCGGCGCGCACCAACCGGCCCCATTGGGCGCGAGCCTCCTCAACGCCGAGTGGAGGGCCGAGCCGGGCGACGAGCTCGTTGTACGGAGTGACGGGTTCGTTGTACGGAGTGTCGGGCACCTGAGAAACGTAAGGCACCTTACCGAAATAATGCAAGCCGCCTTACGAAATACCGCCCGCACGAAAACCGGTTGCGGCTCGAAATAGCGTGGTCGCCATGGAGGAACTGGTGGAGTCGTTCGTACGGGACGGCTTCGTGAAGCTGACGATCGGCACGCGCCAGCAGGGAGAGGCGGCGCAGGAGCTGCTGTGGAAGCAGATCGGCCTGTCGCCCGACGATTCCGAGGGCTGGCGCGAGCCGGTGGTGTGGGCCGCGGACATGACCGGGCACGGCCCGTTCGGTGAGCTGGTCAGGTCGCCCGTGCTGGCGGCCGGATTGGACGCGCTGTGCGGGAAGGGCGGCTGGCAGCCGCGCGGCGCGGTGGGCAACATCCCGATCCGGTTCCCCCGGCAGCCGCCGGCCGACGACCGCGGCTGGCACGTCGACCTCAACCTGCCGCGGCCCGACGGCACCTGGGAGGTGACCGTCCGCGCGCACAACCTCCTGGTGCTGATGTTGTTCTCGGAGGTCGGCGAGTTGGACGCGCCGACCCGGGTCAGGGTGGGATCGCAGCGCGACAGCCTCGGGGCGCTGGGCGAGCAGGTGTACGACCATGTCAGTGCGGGCGCGCTGCTGGACGCGGCCAGCCGGGACCGGCCGGTGGCGCCGGCGACCGGCTCGCCGGGAGACGCCTATCTGGTGCATCCGCTGACCGTGCACGCCGCGCAGGAGCACCTCGGTGAGCGGCCCAGGTTCATGGCGCAGATGCCGTTCATGCTGGCGGCGCCGTTGGACCCGGCCGCGGACACGCCGTTGGCCCGAGCCCTCCGCTGAGACCTGTCACTGACTCCGCAGCCAGCCGGCGGCTTCCACCGGAGTGCCGAAGCGAATCACCTGCAAAGGGGCGAAGCGCGGATCGTGGACGCGCTGCTGGATGTCCGCCCGCCGAACCCCGTGCTGCGACCACGCCCACCACGCGGGGTGATCGCGCCGGAACCAGCCGGTCAGGGTCTCGCGATTACCACCGAAGATCCGCTCACGCAGGAGGGTCCTGCGCAGCGATCGCCTCAGGATCCGGGGCATGACGACTCGCCGGGGATAGTCCAGCCAGACCACAGTGTCGGCATGCTCCCAGAGCAGGTCACGGACCTCGGGATAGCCGTAGGAGTCGAAGATCCAGGCCGGTGCCGACGCGATCCGCGCCACCTGCGTGGCGAACTCGTCGTTCACGGCCCAGCCGGGGCCGGCGAAGTGCAGGGCGTCCATCTCGTGGTACGGCACCGCGAAGCGGCTGCTCAGGGCCCGCGCCATGGTGGACTTGCCGGCCCCGCTGATGCCGACTACGAGGATGCGCGGCATAGATCGCTGTTGTTCACGATGAGCACCCGGGCGTCGGGAGTGTGTTCCATGAGTCCAGCATGCAACACACGTCCAACGATTATCGGGGGTGGATCGGCGTCAGGCGCGGGGTGCCGGCCTCGATGGCGGCGGCCGCGTCCAGGCACAGGTCCTCGCGGAAGCGCGGCCCGATGATCTGTACGGCCTGCGGCAGCCCGTCCGCCTGACCGGTGGGCACGGCGACCGACGGCAGCCCCAGCAGGTTGGCCACCACGCTCATGCGCAGAGCCGCCGGCCACCCGGCCACCCACGCGGGATCGAGGTCGGCGCCGACCGGGAACGCGGGGATCGTGCAGATCGGCGCGAGGACCAGCGGGGTCGAGGCCGTCCATTCGTCCCACGCTCGCGCGATGGCGGCGCGTTCCATCATCGGGTCGAAGGCCGCCCGGCCGGCCGCTCGCGTCCAGGGCTCCTCGAAGGCGGTCCAGAACCGGACGAACCCCTCGGAGGCGACCGTCTCGACGGGCGGCTGCTCCTCGTGGACGCGGCCGTACGAGGACATGATCTGGGTGTAGATCTCGGAGGCTCGGTCCAGGGCCGGCGGCAGGCTCTCCGCCACCTGGTAGCCGGCGTCGGCGAGCAGTTTGGCCGCCTGCCGTACGGCGGCGGTGACCTGGGGGTCGGCGTCGAGTCCGGTGACCGCGGCCACGCCGATCGGCGCCGCCGGGGCGGGGCCCCGCAGGGGCACCGGGGTGTACCAGAGGTCGCCGGGCGCGTGGCCGCACATGTGGTCGAAGGCCAGGCGCAGGTCGGCCACGCGGCGCGCGATCGGGCCGTGCACGGCCAGCAACTGGAACCCGAACGGCGACGCCTGCCCTCCATGGGCGACCCGGCCCAGCGACGGCTTCAGCGCGGCGACGCCGCAGCACTGGGCGGGCCAGCGCAGCGAGCCCGCGCCGTCGTTGCCGATGCCGAGCGGGGTCAGGCCGGTCGCCACCGCGGCCGCGTCGCCGCCGCTGGAGCCGCCCGGTGTGTGGCCGGCCGACCAGGGGTTGCGGGTCGCGCCGCGCAGGGCGTTGTCGGTGTGCCAGCGCATGCCGAACTCCGGCATGTTCGTCCGGCCGATCGGGATCGCGCCCGCCGCGCGCAACTGGGCGATGTGCGGGGCGTCGCGCGGTGCGACGGCGTCACGGAGGGCGACGATGCCGAGTGTCGTCGCCGAGCCGGCCACGTCGACGTTCTCCTTGACCGTCATGGGGACGCCGCAGAGCGGGCCCGGCGCCGTGCCGTCCCGCAGCGCGCGGTCGGTCGCGTCCGCGGCTTCGAGCGCCTGCTCGTCCAGCACCACCGTGATGGCGTTGACGTACGGGTTCACCTCGGCGATCCGGGCCAGATGCGCCTGGACCACCTCACGGCTCGACACCTCCCTGACGCCGATCAGCCGCGCCAGCTCGCCGGCGGCCAGTTCCCATAGTTCAGCCACAACGTTCTCCTCGGGGTAGCGGTGCCGAGGAATCTAGGGGGATTCCGGAGAAAGAGGCAGTCTTGTGTTTTCGAGGCGCTTCAGCCGCCCAGGTCAGTAAATAAGGTGTTTTGCCTGCTCATGGGGTCAATGCTGGCAGTGTGAAATTCATGCACTCCTCGGGGGAGGAACGCTGGGTTGAAGCGCTCCAAGAGCATGCGGCCCACCTGGCCTTCGCGGACTGGCAAGCCGGTCCCGACGACTGGACGAGCCTCTACACCAATTTCGACGAAGAGGATGCGCCGATAACGGAGGTGGCCGTCTACCGGGGACACGAGCGCATCCATTTCCGTCGTTACACCGGCAGCGAGCTCACCCAGTTCTGGACGCGGCTGGTCAATGCCGTGTCGGAGTGAGCCCAAGCGAGAGGGCCGGAGGCGATCGCCTCCGGCCCTTGGAAATATCCGGCTAACTGCGCCGGCTTGTCGACTTGCGCCAGTGAAAACCGCCGGGCAGGTTGACGGACACCGTACGGCGGCCGTCCGCCGTGCGGGTGACACGGAACAACCGGTTGCCCCAGCTGTGCCCGACGCCGCCGCGTGACAGGTTCAGCCGGAACGGTCCCAGCTTGATTGACTTTCGGTAGCTCCAGCCCATCGAGTTACCTCCATGAGATCGCGAGAGCCATCAGCTACCCGAAAAATGGTGAAATATTTACCGGATCACTCCACTGTCACCGTCGCCTTCGCGGGGACCGTGGTCCCCGCCACCTGCCCGGTCACCGAGAACGTCCCGGGGGAGCCGTACGAGGCGGGATCGATCGCCGCCCACGTGACCGCGACCGAGCTGTCCTTGGAGCCGTCGTTGTAGGTGGCCACGACGGTCGCGGGCAGCGACGGCGCGGTGCCCGCCCGGGTCCGTAGCGCCTCCTCGGCCATCGAGGTGATGGTCACCGCCGGACTCGTCCTGACGTACACCGTCGCCTCGACGGGTGAGCGCAGGCCCTCGGCGAGCCCGGCGACCTTGAAGCTGGTGCCACCGGTCTTGACCTGGTCGGCGGTCACCTGCTGCCACGTCACCGCCGCCTGGCTCCGGCCGCCGTCCGCGTACAGCGTCTCGACCGTGGCGGGAAGCCGCGGCAGCGTGCCCGCCACCGTGGGGACGTGCACGGGCCGCACCGAGTCCGGCGGCACCGCGTACGCCTTCCACTCCAGCAGTCCGACGGACGCCTGCCCGGACACCAGCTCGACGCGTAGCTTGGTCGTCGTCACCGTGTTGAACGAGACCGTGTTGTAGGCGTCGACCTCGGCCGGGTAGGAAGCGGCGCCGGTCACGTCCTCGAACGAGTCGCCGTCCCACGCCTGGATCTTCCACGACGCCGGGACACGGACGCCGCCGTCGTCGTCGAAGAAGTAGACGTCCGCCTTGTTCACCCGTACCGGCGACGGCCAGTCGAGCTGCGCCCACTGCGTGCCCTGCTGCGGCCAGGTGCCCCAGCGCGGGTTGGCGCCGTCGTTGGAGCGCGGCGGGTCGATGCCGTCGTTGATCGCCGTCACCTTCTCCCACGGTGAGGTGTAGGAGGCGGTCGGCGTCGCGTACGGCGCCACGTTCACCTGCGTGCCGAGCTCGCCCACCGTGACCGCGACGGTGCCGGACGCCGACTTGGCGCCGTCGTTGGCGGTCAGCCGCAGGTGGTACGTGCCCGCTTCGGTGAATGACGCGACCGTGGCCGGGTTGGCCGGGTCGGTGAAGAACGCCTGTCCCGGCCCGTCGACGACGCTCCACTGCATGCTGAGCGTCCCCGACGGCAGCCCGTCGTCCTTGACGACCGCGTCCAGCTTGGCCTGCCCGGGGCGGTTGAAGGTGGCATCCGGTACGGCCAGCACGTACGGAGCCCGGTTGCCCGCGGACGGCGGCGCCGAGCCGGTCGCGTACGCCTGCACCTCCTTCAAGCCCGTCGAGTAGCCGGGCCGGTGCGTGACCAGCACGCGCAGCTTCTGGGCGACGACCGACCTGAAGCGGACGTCGTTGAGGTTGGCCCGTGGATAGACCGGCTCCTTGGCCTGCCCGGGGACGTCCTTCCAGGTGGCGCCGTCGAGGTACTGCACCGAGTACAGGGCGGGCTCGCTGTAGCCGCCGGCCTTGCGGTCGTTGTAGAAGTACAGCCGCAGCAGGTCGACGGGCCGAGCCGAGCCCAGGTCCGCCTCCAGCCAGTCCTGCGCCTGGCCGGAGCCCTTGCTGCCCCAGTACGGCTCGTTGATCGTGAACCCGTCGACCGCGCCCGCCGGGTCACCGTGCGAGGCGGTGGCGGACTTGACCAGGTTCGGGCGCGTGGAGCGCAGATCGACCCCGGCCTTCTGGAACAGGTCCTCGACCCGGTCGCCGGACAGCTTCACCTCGGCCGGAGCCTTCATCGACCGGGCCGCCTCCGAGTACAGCACCGTCCCACCTTCGACCTTGCCGGTCGCCGGGTCCCAGACGGCGTGCGCGAGCCCGGACAGCGTGACCTTGCGCTTGCCGTCGATGAGGATCGAGTAGCCCTCGGGCACGCCCGCGTAGTGCGTGGCGCCGTCGCCGGGCTTGTCCCAGACGATGCTCAGGTCGCTGCCGCGGTAGTTGATGCCGTTGACGGTGAAGTGGTCCCAGCCGATGTCGACCGGCCACAGCTCCACCTTGCCGTCGGAGCGCGGGCGCAGCCCCATGACGTCCTCGATGACCGTCCAGTTGCTGCTGCCGAGGATCGTGTGATGGATCCACGAGCGGTAGTCGATGGACTTGGTGGCCGGGTTCCAGTTCGACCAGAACTCGTTGGCGTCCGGGTAGCGGGTGTCGCCGCCGACGAACTGCGACCAGGCGTTCCAGTACAGCAACTGCTTGTACTGCTCGGCGGTGATGTACGGCGAGGCGTAGTCGCGTAGCGCCTTGGAGAACAGCGAGAAGTTCCGGGTCGAGTTGATCTGCGAGAAGTTGTTCGACCCCGGATGGCCCTGCGCGGCGGCCTCCGCTTTGTCCTTCTGATTAGCCGTATAGGCCGGGAAAATCGGATATTCAGCAGGGTCGGCCCATAGGCGGAGCGCTTCCCGATATTTCGGGTCGTCCGTCGGGACCAGGCCGGTCGCGTACGGGATGTAGTTGTTGGATTCCTTCCACGGGATCAGGTTGCCGGTCTGCAGGTCGCGGTGCTTGAACAGCTTGTTCTGGTCGTCCCAGAGCAGGGTGAGGATGCCGTTCTTCACCTTGTCGGCCACGCCGCGCAGTTCGGTGGCCTTCGCCGAGTCGCCGATCAGCGTGTACGCCTGCGCCGCCGCCATCGCGTTGGCGTAGACGTAGGCGCCTTCGAGCCGCTCGTTCGCCCGGTTGTAGTAGTGGAACGACACCGCGTCGGCGTCGTTGCCGGTCATCGCCTCCCAGTCGTACTCGATGACCCCGTTCTTGTTGGAGTCGTAGGCGTTGAGCTGCCCGTAGACGTCCTTCTCCGCGTAGCGGGCGAGGTTGCGCAGGATCGCGGGCTGCCCGCCGTGGAGCTGGTAGCTCTCCAGCGCCGAAGCCGAGATGTACTGGGTGTAGCTGTTCGACCAGTTCTCCGGGTCACCCGGGTTATCCGTATATTTCGAGTTACGCGATACTTCCCCGGCCGAGACCCAGGGGCCGTACGAGTAGATCGGATTCCGCAGGTATTTCAGGTCCTGAAGGAACATCGGCACGGTCAGCACGATCGCGTTGTTGTAGCCGAGCGCCCCCTCCACCGACGTCGGGAACTGGAAGTCGTTCCCCGGAATGTCGGCGTCGAGGAAGTTGAACCTCATCAACCACCAGCGGTAGTAGACGAACTTCTTGATGTTCTCGTCCGGTACGTCGATGTACGGCAGGTTCTCCGCCCACCAGGCGTTGTAGTCCTGGAGCTGCCGACGTAGCGCCTTCTCCGGCGAGCGCCCCTTGTAGCCGTCGTACTCCGACCGCGACCCGGCCAGTTCCTCGGTGACGAACCCCAGCTGCACCTTGGTCCGTACGGTCTTGCCCGGTTCGACGGCGAGCGTCCCCTTGAGCGTGCCGTCCGCGACCTTCAGGCCGTCACCGCTGAGCCGGGGGAAGATCGTGGTCAGCCGGTTCTTCGCCGCCACCACGCCGGTCAGCTCGCGGTCGCCGTCCGCGGTCTTCGTGTACGGCGAGGTCACCGTGACCGGTACGTCCACCTTCGCGGTGCCCGTGTTGGTGACCGCCAGCGTGGTGACCGCGACGTTCTCCTGCGTGATGAACTTCTTGACGGTCACGGCCAGCCCGCCGCCCGCGTACTGGCCGGTCCAGTGGCTGGGCATCTGCAACCGCTTGCTCACGTCCTCCTTGAGGTCCGTGCCGAGCGACACGGTGTAGGCGTCGCGGTTGTCGATGCTCTCCCAGTACGCCACGCTGCCGCCGAAGCCGATGACCGAGGGGTCGTGCTCCTTCATGAACACCGCCCGGCCACGCGACATCAGCCACGTCCCCGCCGGGTCGTCGCCGGGGCGGGCCAGCATGCGGTCGATCCAGTACGAGTCGCCGCCCTTCTCCTTCTTGTAGATCTCCGCCATCATCTTGCGCGGCTCGTAGCGGACGGGCTCGGCCGGGACGGGATCTTCGCCGGTGAAGACCGGCATGCCGAGGTCGTCCTGGACGGCTGTGGCCGGGGAAGCGGCGCCGAGCAGGCTGCCCGCGACGGCTAACGCGACCAGGCCCGGCAGGGTTCTGCGCACAAAGTCCTCCATGGGGGGTGCTACTCGGCGGCGGGCAGCCAGACGCGCATGGTGGCGGGGCCGCGGTTGCCCCACCGGTGGTACGGCACCAGCCGCAGCACGGTGTCCACGCCCTCCACCGGATCGGACGCCGTCCCGTACGGCCAGCCATTGGCCTCCGGAGCGCCGAGCACAACGGCGACCTCCACCTCGACAACGGGATCAACCGCGGGCCCAGCGGGCTCGACGGGCGCGCCCGCGACGGGAACGGGCGCGCCCGCCTCGGAACCGGCCGCTTCCGGCGCGGGGGCGGCTGCGGACGCCCCAGCCGGAGAGTCGGCCAGGTGGCCGGTGGGGTGGTTTGTGGGGTGGTCGGCCAGATGGCCGGTCAGGCGGTCAGTGGGTGGGGACGAGACGCGGGCGGCCACGTCGGCGAGTGGGGGCTCGTCGGCGACGGACTCCGCGCAGTAGACGAGCGGCCCGCGCTCCACCGCGACGCTCCCGCGCACCGCGTCCACGCGCCGGTCGGGGAAGGTCCACCGGGGAGCCATGGGCAGTTCGAGGCGGATCTCGTCACCGGGCCGCCAGTCGCCCTCGACGACCGCGTACCCGGGCTCGACCTCCCGAGCTCCCGACATATACGAAATGCCGGACGTGGCCGCGCCCGGCCCGGCGCCCAGACGCGAGCCGGGCCCCGAGACCGGCCCCCCGCCCGGTCCGTTCGCGCCGCCTGGTCCGTGAGCACCGTCCGGTCCGCTCGCGTCGGACGGCGCGGCCGGCCCGTACGAGAGCGTCGCGCCCTTCGCCCAGGCGGGGACCCGCAGCGAGATCCGCCCGCTGCCGCCCGACAGCACCCGCACGCACACCCCGCCCGACCACGGATACCCGGTCTCCACCCGCACCCCGAGCGACCCGTGGGTGATCTCGCCGGGCGTGAAGTGGTGAATCTGCAACCCGCCCGCGTCGGAGGTCGCCACGTAGGCGGCCAGTGAGGCGAGCGTGCGGGCGATGTTGTGCGGGCAGCACGACACGTCGAACCACGGCGACCGCAGCCCGCCCTCGGCGGCGTGGTTGACCCCCTCCAAGGGCTCGGCCGGCACCCGCACGCGCAGCGGGTTGGCGTAGAAGAACGACTTCCCGTCCAGCGCCACCCCGGTGGCCAGCACGTTGTACAGCGTCCGCTCGGCCAGGTCGGCGTACCGGGCGTCGCCGGTGGCCAGCAGCAGCCGGTGCGCCAGCATGATCGACCCGATGCCCGCGCAGGTCTCTGAGTAGGCGCGGTCCGGCGGCAGCTCGTAGTCCTCGCCGAAGGACTCGTCGGAGTGCCGCGAGCCCATGCCGCCCGTCAGGTGGGTGCGCCTGGCGACCGCGCGCTCCCACTGCGCCTCGACGGCCTTGAGCAGCTCCCCGTCACCCGTCTCCACGGCCACGTCCACGACGCCGCTGGCCAGGTAGAGCGCCCGTACGGCATGCCCGCGCAACGACTGCGCCTGCCGTATCGGGACGTCGTCCTGGAAGTAGGCACGGCCGAACGGGATCTCGCCCAGGGCGGGCAGGCCGCGGCGTTCGACGAAGCGGCGGGCCATCTCCAGGTAGCGCTCGGTGCCGGTGGCCCGGTACAGCTCGACCAGCGCCATCTCCACTTCGGGGTGGCCGCAGGTCTCCGAGGTGTCCATGAAGCGGCGGCAGATGTGGTCCGCCGCCCGTATGACCACCTCGGTCAGCCGGTCCTCGCCGTGCATGCGGAGCCTGGCGACCCCGGCCTGGATGAGGTGGCCGTAGCAGTACAGCTCGTGGCCCCACTCGAAGTCGGTGTAGCGGTTGCCGGTCCAGCGGGTGTTGAGGTAGCCGTCGCCCTCCTGGGCTCTGGCCACGGTCTCGGCCAGCTCGGGCAGCGCGGGGTGGTCGGCCCACGCCATCGCCTCCAGTAGCTTGTAGGTCTCCGAGTCGCTGAACTCCCTGCCCTTGCGGGGGAGACGGCCGCGGAAGTTGCCGATCCAGCCTTCGCGTTCCTCCCATTCCTGGCAGTGGGCGATGGTGACGTCCCGGTTGAGGGCGACGCGGTCGCCCCAGAAGCCGGGCGCCAGGCGTACCGCGTCCAGGCCGAGGGGGGACAGCACGCCCGATGAGGGCAGGACAGGATTAGCCACGCAGAGCTCCCGACATGAATCCGCGCACGTAGTGGCGCTGCAGAATGACGAACAAGATGAGACAGGGGAGGGCCATGACCATGACGCCGGCCTGGAGCATGCCGTAGTCGATGGCGCCGAACGTGCCCTGGGTCATGCTGACCACCGCCACCGGCAGGGTGAACGACGAGCCGTCGTTGAGCAGGATGAGCGGCGCGAAGAAGTCGTTCCACGAGGCCAGGAAGGCGAACAGGCCGACCGTGACGAGAGCCGGCCGTACGGCGTGCAGCAGGATCCGGGAGAAGGCCCGGAAGGTGCCGCAGCCGTCGACCAGCGCCGCCTCCTCCAGCTCGCGCGGGATCGCCTCGAACGCGTTGCGCATCATGAACAGCGCGAACGGCAACTGGAACATCACGAACACCAGCGACAGCCCCAGCAGCGAGTTCTGCAGGCCGAGGTAGCCGAGCAGCACGTAGAGCGGAATGAGGATCGTCGCGTAGGGCACCATGAGGATCGCCAGCGTGGCCAGGAACAGCAGGTTCTTGCCGGGGAAGTCGAACCGGGCGAACGCGTAGCCGCCGAGCGCGGAGACGATCAGCGTCCCGGCGACGGTCATCGACGACACCAGCACGCTGTTGGTGGCGTAGGTGCCGACGCCCTCGCCGTACGCGGCCATGTTCAGGTAGTTCTGCGGCTTCTCCAGTGACGCCCAGCCGCTCCACAGCAGCGGGAACAGGAACAGGATGGCCAGCGCCGTGACCGTGGGGTAGTACCTCACCTGAGCCTCCGCATCAGCAGCGTGTTGAGCCCGACCAGGGCGATCAGCAGCACGACGGACAGCGCCGCCGCCCCGCCGAGGTCGAAGCGGAAGAACGCGTCGCGGTAGACGACCATGACGATCGAGGTCGTGCTGTTGTCCGGGCCGCCGTTGGTGAAGATGAAGAACTGGTCGAAGGCCAGCAGCGAGCCCGTCACGCTGAGGATCAGCATCAGCGCCAGCGTCGGGCGCAGCAGCGGCAGTGTGATCTTGGTGAAGATCTGCCAGCGGTTCGCGCCGTCGCTCCTGGCCGCCTCGTACACCTCGACGGGGATCGACTGCAGGCCGGTCAGCAGGATGAGCATGTTGAACCCGGCGAAACGCCACAGCACCAGCGCGATCGTGGAGAACAGCGCCATGTTCGGGGTGCCGATCCACTTGATCGGCTCCTTGGTGATGCCGAGGTTCTGGAGCAGCGGGCCGATCGGGCCGAAGTCGTTGTTCAGCATGCCGTAGAACAGCAGCGCGGCGGCGGCGAAGCCGACGGCTCCGGGCAGGAAGAACGCGGTGCGGAAGAAGGCGACGCCGGGCCGCCGCTCCTGCACCAGCAGGGCCAGGCCGAGCGCCACCGCCGACAGCAGGACGGTGGTGATGGCGGTGTACTTCAGCGTGAAGAGCACCGCGTCGAAGAACAGCGGGTTGTTCGGGATCTTGGTGTAGTTGTCGGGGGCGTTGAACACCGCCTGGCCCAGCAGCGGCCAGCGGTTCAGCGACATCCAGACGACCAGCACCAGTGGTGCGATGAACAGGGTCCCCACGATGACGGCGGTCGGCGCGGCGTACAGCCAGCCCTGGGCCTGCCTGCCCCGCCATCGGGCGGACGGCACCGTGTGTGCCGCCCGCCTGAAGGGAGGTCGCGCTCCCGACGAAGTCGGGAGCTTCTTGAGCGACCGACTCGCCGAACGGAGTGAGGCCATAAGCAGAGTCATTGCTGGAGGGACTTCGTGATCTCGGCGTTCAACTGGGGGACCTTCGAGGCGTCGCCGAACACCGCCTCGCGGGCCAGCCGCAGCCAGGGTCCCTGCGGGTCGTTGAACGTCTGGCCGAAGCGCAGCGCGAACGGCGTCTGCCCCTTGGCGACCAGCGAGTTGATCAGGACCACTCGCGGGTCCTCCGCCGAGTACTTGTTGCTGGACAGGTCGGTACGCGCGAGCACGTCCTTGTTCTTCGCCATGACCTCGACCTGCGCCTCGTCGGACACGGTCCAGGACAGGAACTCCCAGGCCGCGTCGGCGTTCTTGGAGGTCGAGGAGATGCCGATCGAGTCGCCGCCCACGAACGTCGACTCGCCGCCGTCGGGACCGGCGATGGGCGTGACGCCGATCTTCATCTCCGCGGGCATCGTGCCGAGCGTGGTCGACGGCATGGGCATGACGCCGATCTCACCCTTGGGGAAGAAGCCGGTCCAGGTCGGGCCCTGCTCCTCCTTGGCCGTCGGGCCGGTGACCTTCTTCGCGTACAGGTCGCGGTAGGTCTTGAACACCTCGGTCATCGCGGTCTGGTCGTTGAGCGAGGTGGTGCCCTCGGGGTTCATGACCTGGCCGCCGGCCGCCCAGACCGAGGGCCAGAAGGTGAAGACGTAGCAGCCGCCGCAGTTGCCGCCGAAGAACGTGCCGTGCACCTTGCCGTCCTTGCCCAGCTTCTGCTGGATCGTGGTGGCCTGCTCGGCGAACTCCTTCAGCGTCTTGGGCCCCTTCTCCGGGTCGAGCCCGGCCTTGGCGTACAGGTCCTTGTTCCAGAACCAGACCGACAGGTCCAGCGTGTGCGGGAGGGTGTAGAGCTTGCCGTCCAGCGTGCCGAGCTTCATGTGGGAAGGAGCGAGGCTGTCCTTGTACGGCAGGGCGCCGACCCTGTCGGTGATGTCCATGAACAGGCCCTGCGAGGTGTAGTTCGGGACGAAGATCACGTCGGCGGCGAACACGTCCGGGAGCTGTTTCGCCCCCGCCGCGGCCGCGATGCGCGGCTGGTAGTTGTCCGTCGGGATGACGGTCAGCTTCACCTGGTTCTTGTGATTGCTGTTGTAGGCCTTCACCAACCGCTCGCTCTGGGCCTGCGTCGCCGCGCGGGTCCACATGGTGATCGTGACCGGGCCTGCCGCCTGTGGCTGCTTCTCGCTCCCACCGCTGCCGCAGGCGGCGGCTGTGAGCGCTAACAATCCGAGGAAGGCGATCCCAGCCAGCCGTAGTCTCATGGTTGTCTCCTTCGGGACCCCCGTGAACTGAAAGGTTTTCGGAAACGTAGAAGAAACATCCGGGCCTGTCAATGGGTGTTAGGGTTTGACCCAGATATCGGTGACTGAAAAGGGTTTCGAAAATATGGCAGGTAGGCGCGCGACCATCAACGACGTGGCCTCCCTGGCAGGGGTGTCGATCGCCACGGCCTCCAAGGCGCTCAACGGACGGCAGGACGTGCGGGCCTCGACCCGGCAGCGCGTGCTCGCCGCGGCGGAGGAGCTCGCCTTCCAGCCGAACGCGCTGGCCAGGGGGCTGCTGTCCGGGCAGACACGCACGGTCGGGCTGCTCACCTCCGACAGCGCGGGCCGGTTCGGCATACCGGTGCTGCTCGGGGCGGAGGACGCGTTCGGCGCCGGGGAGATGGCGGTGCTGCTCTGCGACGCCCGCGGCGACGCCATCAGGGAGCAGCACCACCTGCGCGCGCTGCTGTCGCGCCGCGTCGACGGGCTGATCGTGGTGGGCGAGAGCACCAACCCGCGGTCCTCGGTCAGCAGGGACCTGCCGGTTCCCGTGGTGTACGCCTACGGGCCGTCCGAGGATCCCGAGGACGTGTCGTTCGTGCCGGACGACGTGGGCGGGGCGGCGATGGCCGTACAGCATCTGGTGGCGCTGGGCCGGCGCAGGATCGCGCACGTCACCGGGCCCGCCCACTACAAGGCGGCGCGCGACCGCGTCGAAGGGGTGGAGCTGGCGCTGGGTGAGGCGGGTCTCGCGCAGGCGGGGGAGGCGCTCTGGGGGGCGTGGTCGCAGCGGTGGGGGCGGCACGCGGCGGAGATGCTGCTGATGTCACAGCCGGAGATCGACGCGGTGTTCTGCGGCAGCGACCAGATCGCGGCCGGGTTCGTCGAGGGCGCCCGCGAGCGGGGGCGGCGGGTGCCCGACGACATCGCGGTGATCGGCTACGACAACTGGGAGGTGCTGTCCACCGAGACGCGCCCGGCCCTGACGACCGTGGACATGAACCTGGAGCTCCTCGGCAGGACGGCCGCCCAGCACCTGTTCGCGGCCATCGACGGGCGGGCCACGCCGGGCGTCCACCGCATGCCCTGCCAGCTGGTGATCCGCGACTCCACCGCGTCGTCGTCGTGAACGTGCCCGGGCGGGAAGGGCAGGTCCCCGCCCGGGCACGGCTCTTGGTGAGCTGGACGAAGGTCACCCGGCTCGCGGGCCCCTGATCAGCGCGGATAACACCGTTCGCGGCATGGCTAGGGACTCCTCAGCTATGTTAGCGTTAACATTTCGGGTGAGCGTTCACAACCAGGACGGTCGCCAAGTTAAGAGGATCGCGCCGCGACGTCAAGAGGCCTCGTGTGACGCGACCGTAATCGGACGACCCCTTGACGAGACCTGTTGTTAACGTTCACAGTCATGCCAAGCCAGGAAGGGAGCACGCAGTGGGATCGACCCAGGGGCGTCGCCCGCCGGTCATGGCCGACGTGGCCAAAGAGGCCGGGGTATCGCACCAGACGGTCTCACGCGTGCTCAACGAGCATCCCAACGTGCGCAGCGAGACTCGCGCGAGAGTGCAGGAGGCGATCGACAAGCTCGGCTACCGCCGCAACCTCGTCGCTCGCGCTCTTGTCACCAAGCACTCCAGGACACTCGGCGTCGTCAGCTTCGACACCACGCTGTACGGCCCGGCCAGCACGGTCTACGGCATCGAGCAGGCGGCCCGGGCGGCCGGCTACTTCGTCAGCATCGTGAGCCTCAAGTCCATCGACAAGCTCGGCGTCAACGACGCCCTCGACTACCTGACGGATCAGGGCGTCGACGGCATCGTCGTGGTCGCGCCGCAGCGGTCGGCCGCCCAGGCGCTGGCCGAGCTCCCGTTCGGGGTGCCCACGGTCGCCGTCGAGGGCGGCGAGGCCGGCGAGGCCTCGGTCGTCTGCGTGGACCAGGTCGAGGGGGGCAGGCTGGCCACCGAGCACCTGCTCTCCCTGGGACACGAGACGGTCTGGCAGATCCGCGGCCCCTCCGACTGGCTGGAGGCCGAGGGACGCGTGGCCGGGTGGCGGGCCGCGCTGGAGCAGGCGGGCCGTCCGGCCCCGGAGCCGCTCGCCGGAGACTGGAGCCCACGCTCGGGATACGAGGCGGGCCGCAGTCTGGCGAGCATGAAGGACGTCACAGCGGTGTTCGTCGCCAACGATCAGATGGCGCTGGGCGTGCTGCGGGCGTTCACCGAGCAGGGGGTGAGAGTGCCTGATCAGGTGAGCGTCGTCGGTTTCGACGACATCCCCGAGTCGGAGTTCTTCTCGCCGCCGCTCACCACCATCAGGCAGGACTTCGGCGCGGTGGGCAGGCACAGCATCGAGGTGCTCCTTCGGCAGATCGAGGGCCAAGGCTCCCACGAGCGCGAACGCCTCGTGGTCCCGCCCTCGCTCATTCCCCGGGCCAGTACGGCCCGGCGGTAGCCCGTACACGAAAGACAGGGCGGCGCTGACACGACGCGGTTCGATGTTAGCGCTCACACCAGAAGGGACCCCACGTGTTGAAGAGGATCTCGGCTTTGATGCTCGCCGGGCTCACCGCGATGGCGGTGGGCGGATGCGGTGGCAGTGGCGGGGGCGGTGCCGCGTCGGGCGGTGGCGCGATCACTATGGGCTTCTCGCAGGTCGGCGCGGAGAGTGGGTGGCGCACCGCGAACACCAAGTCCGTGCAGGACTCGGCCAAATCCGCGGGCATCACCCTGAAGTTCTCGGACGCCCAGCAGAAGCAGGAGAACCAGATCAAGGCGATCCGCTCCTACATCCAGCAGAAGGTGGACGTCATCGCCTTCTCGCCGGTGGTGGAGTCGGGCTGGGACACGGTGCTCAAAGAGGCCAAGAACGCCAAGATCCCGGTGATCCTCACCGACCGGGCCGTGGACTCCAAGGACACCACGCTCTACAAGACCTTCCTCGGCTCGGACTTCGTGGAGGAGGGCAAGAAGGCCGGCACGTGGCTGGTGGATGAGTACAAGGACAGCAAGGACCCGGTGAACATCGTCGAGTTGCAGGGCACCACCGGCTCGGCCCCCGCCAACGACCGCAAGTCGGGCTTCCAGGAGGTCATCGGGGCCGATCCCAAGTTCAAGATCGTCGCTTCGCAGACCGGCGACTTCACCAGGGCCAAGGGCAAGGAGGTCATGGAGGCCTTCCTGAAGTCCACTCCGGACATCGACGTCCTTTACGCGCACAATGACGACATGGGGCTGGGTGCGATCGAGGCCATCGAGGGCGCGGGCAAGGTGCCCGGCAAGGACATCAAGATCATCACGGTCGACGCCGTCAAGGACGGCATGCAGGCGCTCTCCGACGGAAAGATCAACTACATCGTCGAGTGCTCCCCGCTCCTCGGCCCGCAGCTGATGGACCTGGCCAAGAAGGTCGTCAAGAACGAGACCGTACCGGCCCGTGTGATCACGGAGGAGACGGCGTTCAACCAGGAGCAGGCCAAGGCCGCGCTGCCCAACCGCCAGTACTGACCGTTGACCGGGCCGGCCCGCGCGGCCGGCCCACTCCCAAGAGGAGGAGAGGGGCGCCGAGATGGCCGTACCCGCGCCGATCCTGCAGATGAGCGGAATCGGCAAACAGTTCCCCGGCGTGAAGGCTCTCGACGGCGTGGACCTGCGACTGCTGCCGGGCGAGGTGCACGCGCTCATGGGCGAGAACGGCGCGGGCAAGTCCACCCTGATCAAGGTGCTGACCGGCGTCCACCCCATCGACGCCGGCACCATCGAACTGCTCGGCGAGCCCGTCGCGTTCGGCAGCCCGCTGGCGGCGCAGGGGGCCGGCATCAGCACGGTCTACCAGGAGGTCAACCTCTGCGCGAACCTCTCGGTCGCCGAGAACATCTTCGTCGGCCGCGAGCCGCGCCACTGGGGCCGGATCGACTGGCCCCGGATGCGGGCCCGGGCCGCGGAGCTGCTGGCCCGGCTGGAGCTCGACCTCGACGTCTCGGCGCCCCTGTCGACCTACTCGCCGGCCATCCAGCAGATGGTCGCCATCGCGCGGGCCATCGACATCGAGGCTCGGGTGCTGATCCTCGACGAGCCGACCTCCAGCCTCGACGCGGTCGAGGTCGAGCAGCTCTTCAAGGTGATGCGCAGCCTCAAGGAGGAGGGCATCGCGATCCTGTTCGTGTCGCACTTCCTCGACCAGGTCTACGAGATCTCCGACCGGATGACGATCCTGCGCAACGGGCGGCTGGTGGGCGAATACCTCACCAAGGAGCTCAGCCAGATCGAGCTGGTCGCCAAGATGATCGGCCAGGAGCTCGCCGCGCTGGAGAAGCTGCACGGCGAGGCCAAGGTGTTCGACCGGTCGCTCATCGAAGCGCGCGGGCTCGGCCGGGCCGGGGCGATCGAGCCGTTCACGCTGACCGTCCACGAGGGCGAGGTCGTGGGGCTGGCCGGGCTGCTGGGCTCGGGCCGTACCGAGATCGCGCGGCTGCTGTTCGGCGCCGACCACGCGAGCGCCGGCGACGTGACCGTGGACGGCACGGCCGTCTCGTTGCGCACGCCGCGTGCCGCGATGAACCACCGGATCGCGTTCTGCTCGGAGAACCGCAAGTCGGACGGGCTGATCCCCGACCTCACGCTCCGGGAGAACATCATCCTGGCCCTGCAGGCCACCAGGGGCTGGACTCGGCCGGTCCCGCGTGAGCAGCAGGACGAGCTGGTCGGTAAGTACATCACCGCGCTGAAGATCAGCCCGCCCAACCCGGAGCACCTCGTACGCGACCTCAGCGGCGGCAACCAGCAGAAGGTGCTGCTGGCCAGATGGCTGATCCTGGAGCCCCGGCTGCTCATCCTCGACGAGCCCACCCGCGGCATCGACATCGGCGCGAAGACCGAGATCCAGCGGCTGGTCGCCCAGCTCTCCGACGGCGGCATGGCGGTGCTGTTCATCTCCGCCGAGCTGGAGGAGGTGCTGCGGCTCAGCCACAAGGTCGGCGTCCTCCGCGACCGCAGGCTGGTCGCCGAGCTGCCCAACGACGACGACCTCACCATGGACGTGCTCATGGAGACCATTGCAAGTGGCGGCGCGAGCGGAGGCCGAGCCGAATGAGACGCCTGCTCTGGCCGGCCGTCATCCTGGCCGTGCTGCTCCTCGTCAACGTGTTCTTCACCGCGAACTTCTTCTCGATCCAGATGCGCGACGGCCACCTCTACGGCAGCCTGATCGACATCCTGCGGTTCGGCGCCCCGCTGATCCTGGTGTCGCTCGGGATGACGCTGGTCATCGCGACCGGTGGCATCGACCTGTCGGTCGGCTCGGTGGTGGCGATCTCGGGGGCGCTGGCCTGCCTGCAGATCAGCCAGGACGCCGGCGTGTTCACCGCCGTGGTGCTGGCGCTCGGCCTGTCGGTGCTGCTCGGGGCGTGGAACGGCCTGCTCGTCGCGGTCGTCGGCATTCAGCCGATCATCGCCACGCTGATCCTCATGGTCGCCGGGCGCGGCCTGGCCCAGCTGATCACCGGCGGGCAGATCATCACCATCAACAGCCCCGCGTACAAGATCATCGGTGGCGGCTACTGGCTGACCGTGCCCTTCGGCATCCTCCTGGTCGCGGTGGTCCTGGCGATCACCCTGTTCCTCACCCGCAGGCTTGCCCTCGGGATGCTGATCGAGTCGGTCGGCGGCAACGCCGAGGCCAGCAGGCTGGCCGGCATCCGGTCGCGCGGCATCATCATCATGGTCTACGCGTTCGCCGCGCTCTGCGCCGGCGTCGCCGGGCTGATGATCAGCTCGAACGTGTCCAGCGCCGACGGCAACAACGCCGGCCTCTGGGTCGAGCTCGACGCCATCCTGGCCGTGGTCATCGGCGGCACCTCGCTGTCGGGCGGGCGCTTCTCGCTCGGCGGCACCGTGCTCGGCGCGCTGATCATCCAGACGCTGACCACCACCATCTACTCGATCGGCGTGCCGCCGGAGACCACGCTGCTGTTCAAGGCGCTCGTGGTGACCGCGGTCTGCCTCATCCAGTCGAAGTCGTTCCGCGAGAAGGTGTTCGGCCGGCGTCGCCGAGCCGTGCCGCCCAGCCCGGCGGCGGAGGAGAAGGTCCGGGTGACGGCATGACGACCGTGACGCTCAACGGCCTCAGGACGATCCCGGCCAAGTACGTGCCCGTCCTGGTGACCGCCTGCCTGTTCGTGGCGATGTTCGTCGCGGGCGGCATCCGCTACGAGGGCTTCGCCAGCGGGCAGGTGATACTCAACGTCTTCATCGACAACGCCTTCCTGCTGGTCGTGGCCGTCGGCATGACGTTCGTGATCCTCACCGGGGGGATCGACCTGTCGGTCGGCTCGGTGGTCGCGCTGTCGACGATGATCTCGGCGAGCCTGATGAAGGGGCCCGGGTGGCCGCCGTACCTGGTGATCCCGCTGGTGCTGCTCATCGGCTCCGCGCTGGGGATGGTGATGGGGTACATCATCCACGCCTTCGAGATCCAGCCGTTCATCGTCACGCTGGCCGGGATGTTCCTGGCCAGGGGGCTGTGCTACACGATCGGCACCGACTCGATCCCCATCGAGGACCCGACGTTCACGGCGTTCGCGCAGACCAGGATCGACCTGTTCGCCGACCTGTGGATCTCGCCGAGCGTGATCATCGCGGTGGTGGTGGTGCTGGTGGCGGCGTACGTGCTGCACTACACGCGCCTGGGCCGCTCCGTCTACGCCACCGGCGGCAGCGAGCAGTCCGCGTTGCTGATGGGCCTGCCCGTGGCCCGGACGAAGATCACGGTCTACACGATCAGCGGGTTCTGCTCGGCGCTCGGCGGGGTGCTGCTGTCGTTCTACATGCTCTCCGGGTACGGTCTGCACGCCGTCGGCATGGAGCTCGACGCGATCGCGGCGGTCGTCATCGGAGGTACCCTCCTGACCGGCGGCTCAGGATTCCTGCTTGGTACCGTGCTGGGCGTGCTGGTCCTGGGCCTGATTCAGACGGTCATCAGTTTCGAGGGCACGCTGAGCTCTTGGTGGACCAAGATCTTCATCGGCCTCCTGCTGTTCGTCTTCATCCTGCTTCAGCGCCTATTCTCGGCACGCCGAACCTGACCTCCGGGGCGACCCTGTCGTGGCGGATCCAAGGGAGATTATGTGAACGCTAACAACACCTACGTGATCGGTGTCGACTTCGGCACGCTGTCCGGCCGCGCCGTGGTGGTGCGGGTGGGCGACGGCGCCGAGGTCGGCACCGCCGTGCACGAGTACACGCACCGCGTCATCGAGGAGCGATTGCCCGGCTCCGAGATCCGGCTGGGACCCGACTGGGCGCTGCAGTCCCCGCAGGACTGGCTGGACGTGCTGCGCACCGCCGTGCCGGAGGCCGTGGCCGCCGCGGGGATCGACCCGGCGCAGGTCGTCGGCCTCGGCACCGACTTCACCGCGTGCACGGTGCTGCCGACCACCCGTGACGGCACGCCGCTCTGCTTCCTGACGCCCGAGCGGCCGCATGCCTGGCCCAAGCTGTGGAAGCACCACGCGGCGCAGGCGCACGCCGACCGCATCAACGAGCTGGCCGCCCGGCGCGGGGAGAGCTGGCTGCCGCGCTACGGCGGCAAGATCTCCTCGGAGTGGGAGTTCGCCAAGGGCCTGCAACTGCTCGAGGAGGACCCGGAGACGTACGGCCGGGCCGAGCGATGGGTCGAGGCGGCCGACTGGATCATCTGGCAGCTCGCCGGGGTCGAGACGCGCAACGTCTGCACCGCCGGATACAAAGGCATATTTCAGGACGGGAGCTACCCCTCCGAAGACTTCCTGGCCGCGCTCAACCCCGATTTCTCCGGATTTGTCGGCAAATTGGGGCAGGAGCTGTCGCCGCTGGGCGGGCTCGCCGGGCGGCTGACCGCGCAGGCCGCCGAATGGACCAAGCTGCCCGAGGGCATCGCGATCGCGGTCGGCAACGTCGACGCGCACGTCACCTCCGCCGCGGCCGACTCGGTCCGGCCCGGCCAGATGGTCGCGATCATGGGCACCTCCACCTGCCACGTGATGCCGTCCGACCAGCTCGCCGAGGTGCCCGGCATGTGCGGGGTGGTCCGCGACGGGATCGTGCCGGGGCTGTGGGGATATGAGGCGGGACAGTCGGGCGTGGGCGACATCTTCGCCTGGTTCGTCGACAACGCCGTGCCCGCCTCGTACGCGCGGCTCGCCGCGGACCGGGGCCAGTCGGTGCACGACTACCTGACCGAGCTGGCCGCCGCGCAGCGGGTCGGGCAGCACGGCCTGGTCGCGCTCGACTGGCACAACGGCAACCGTTCGGTGCTGGTCGACCACGACCTGTCCGGCGTGATCGTCGGCCAGACCCTGGCCACCAAGCCCGAGGACGTCTATCGCGCGCTCATCGAGGCCACCGCGTTCGGCGCCCGGGTGATCGTCGAGACGTTCGAGGCGTCGGGCGTGCCGGTGGCGGAGTTCGTGGTGGCCGGCGGCCTGCTGAAGAACCGCTTCCTCATGCAGGTCTACGCCGACGTGTTGCGCAGGCCGCTCTCGGTCATCGTCTCCGAGCAGGGCCCCGCGCTCGGCTCGGCGATCCACGCGGCCGTCGCGGCGGGCGCGTACGACGACATCGAGCAGGCCGCGGCCGCGATGGGCGCGCGGCAGGAGAACGCCTACGTGCCCGACGCTGAGCGGGCCGACGCCTACGACCGGCTCTACGCCGAATACCGCACACTGCACGACTACTTCGGGGACGGACGAATGCTGCACAAGCTGCGCGCCATCAGGAACGAGGCGAGCGCATGAGGAAGACGGTCTGCGACCTGCACGCCGAACTGGTGCGCAACAACCTCGTCGCGTGGACCGCCGGGAACGTCTCCGGACGCATCCCCGGCGAGGACCTGTTCGTCATCAAGCCGTCCGGGATCTCCTACGACGACCTGACCCCGGAGAACATGGTCGTGTGCGACCTCGACGGCAACCTGGTCGCGGGTGAGCACGCGCCGTCCAGCGACACCGCCGCGCACGCCTACGTCTACCGCGTCATGCCGGAGGTGGGCGGGGTGGTGCACACCCACTCCACCTATGCCACCGCCTGGGCCTCGCGCGGTGAAGCCATTCCGTGCGTGCTGACCGCCATGGCCGACGAGTTCGGCGGTGAGATCCCGGTCGGGCCGTTCGCGCTGATCGGCGACGACTCCATCGGCCAGGGCATCGTGGCGACGCTCAAGGGACACCGCTCGCGGGCCGTACTGATGCAGAACCACGGTGTCTTCACCATCGGCCCCACCCCCAAGGCGGCGGTGAAGGCGGCGGTGATGTGCGAGGACGTCGCCCGTACCGTGCACGTGGCCCGGCAGCTCGGCGAGCCGCTGGCCATCCCCCAGGACGACATCGACCGCCTGTACGACCGCTATCAGAACGTCTACGGACAGAGGAGCCCGCGTTGAACATCTGGTTTCTGACCGGCAGCCAGGGGCTGTACGGCGAGGACACGCTGCGCCAGGTCGCCGAGCAGTCGCAGCGGATCGCCGCCGCCCTCCCGGTGACCGTCGAGTGGAAGCCCGTGCTCACCGACGCGGCCGCGATCAGGCGCGTGATGCTGGAGGCCAACGCGGACGACTCGTGCGCCGGCGTGATCGCCTGGATGCACACCTTCTCCCCGGCCAAGATGTGGATCGCCGGGCTCGACGCGCTGCGCAAGCCGCTGCTGCACCTGCACACGCAGGCCAACGTCGAACTGCCGTGGAGCTCCATCGACATGGACTTCATGAACCTCAACCAGGCCGCGCACGGCGACCGTGAGTTCGGCCACATCCAGACCCGGCTGGGCGTGCCGCGCAAGACCGTGGCCGGGCACGTCAGCGACCCGTTCGTGGCCGACCGGGTGCTCGCCTGGTCGCGGGCGGCGGCGGGCCTGGCGGAGGTGCGCACGCTCAAGCTCGCCAGGTTCGGCGACAACATGCGCGACGTCGCCGTCACCGAGGGCGACAAGGTCGAGGCGCAGCTCCGCTTCGGCGTCTCGGTCAACACCTACGGCGTCAACGAGCTGGTCGAGGTCGTGGACGCCGCCTCCGACGCGGACGTGACGGCGCTGGTCAAGGAGTACGCGGAGCTCTACCGGGTGGCGCCGGAGCTGCTGGGCGAGCGGCACGAGTCGCTGCGCTACGCCGCCAGGATCGAGCTGGGCCTGCGCGGCTTCCTGGAGGCGGGCGGGTTCCGCGCGTTCACCACGAACTTCGAGGACCTCGGCGGGCTGCGCCAGCTCCCCGGCCTGGCAGTGCAGCGGCTGATGGCCGACGGGTACGGCTTCGGCGGCGAGGGCGACTGGAAGACCTCGGTGCTGCTGCGCACGCTCAAGGCCATGGCGCCGGGCGGCACCTCGTTCATGGAGGACTACACCTACAACCTGACGCCGGGCGAGGAGCTCATCCTCGGCGCGCACATGCTGGAGGTCTGCCCGTCGATCGCCACGGGCACCCCGACCTGCGAGATCCACCCCCTGGGCATCGGCGGCCGGGAGGACCCGGTGCGGCTGGTGTTCGACGCCGAGCCGGGGCCCGGCATCGTCGTCGGGCTCGCCGACATGGGGGACCGGTTCCGGCTGGTGGCCAACGAGATCGACATCGTCGCGCCGCCGCACCCGCTGCCCAAGCTGCCGGTGGCGCGCGCGGTCTGGCGGCCCCGCCCGAACCTGCGTACCTCCGCCGAGTCCTGGCTGACCGCGGGCGCGCCGCACCACACGGTGCTCTCGACGGCGGTGGGCGCCGAGGAGCTGACGGACCTGGCCGACATGCTCGGCGTCGAACTGCTGATCATCGACGCGGACACGACGGCCCGCAGCTTCGCCAAGGAACTGCGCTGGAACCAGGCGTACTACCGGCTGGCGCAGGGCTTCTAGGCGTCTTCGTCGGGTGGTTTCGGGGCGTTCTTGCGCTGTTCCTCGGCTCGCTCCCGGAGGCGGCGCAGGAACTCCTCGTCGTCGTCGGGGTTGGTCGTGGTCGCGGGCCCCGGCCGGTCGTACTCGGGGAACCCGGTCGGCCGCGCCGCCTGGACCGCCTGCGGCCGCCCGGCCACCAGCCAGATCACGGAGCCGACCAGCGGGAACAGCAGCACGACGAGCACCCAGAGGATCTTCGGCAGGTTGCGGCACGCCTCTTCCGGCGTGGTGATCGCGTCGAACAGGCAGTACAGCCAGAGCACCATCGTGGCCAGGCCGAGAGCCTCGGACAGGTAGAGCACGGAATTCTCCTTGGCGACGCCCTCGTCAGGAACGCCTTTGTCGTCGGCGCTTTCGTCGCGGCACTCGAAACTAGCGCCCGCTCGCGGCGCCGACAAGAGGTATGGAAGGGTAAAGCGGTGACGCTGAAGAATTGGGCGGGAAATATCGCCTTTCAGGGGAAAACCGTCCACCATCCCTCCACCCTCGACGAGCTTCAGAACCTGGTCGCCGGCACGGCCACCATCCGGGCATTAGGCAGCGGGCACTCCTTCAACGACGTCGCCGACACGACGGGCGACCTCGTCACCCTGGACCGCCTGCCGTCCGAGGTGGAGATCGACAGCGCCGCGGCGCGGGTGCGGGTCGGGGCGCGGACGACGTACGCGGAGCTCGCGCCCGTCCTGCACGCGAACGGGTTCGCGCTCGGCAACCTGGCCTCGCTCCCGCACATCTCGGTGGCGGGCTCGTGCGCGACCGGCACGCACGGCTCCGGCGGCGGCAACCAGAGCCTGTCGGCGGCCGTGGCGGCGCTGGACCTCGTCACCGCCGACGGCTCCCTGACCACCCTCCGGCGGGGTGAGGCCGACTTCCCCGGCGCGGTCGTGGCGCTCGGCGCGCTCGGCGTCGTCACCTCGGTCACGCTCGACCTCGTACCCGCCTTCGAACTGCGCCAGTACGTCCGGGAGGACCTGCCCGACGACTTCGACTTCGAGGCCGTCATGTCGGCCGGATACAGCGTCAGCCTGTTCACCGACTGGCTGTCCACCCGCGTGTGGCTCAAGCGCCGCACCGAACTGCCCGCCGGCGACTGGCACGGCACCCGCGCGGCCGACGGCCCCCGCCATCCGGTGCCGGGCATGCCGGCCGGGAGCTGCACCGAGCAGCTCGGCGTGCCCGGGCCGTGGTACGACAGGCTGCCGCACTTCCGGGCCGACTCGCCGCCGAGCAGCGCGGGCGACGAGCTGCAGTCGGAGTTCCTGCTCCCCAGGGCGCGCGCGGCCGAGGCGCTGCGCGAGCTGCGGGCCATCGGCGACCGCGTCAGGCCGGTGCTGCAGATCTCCGAGGTACGCACGATCGCCGCCGACGACCTGTGGCTCAGCCCGTACAACGGCCGCGACACGGTGGGCGTGCACTTCACCTGGGTCAAGGACACGGCGGCGGTGCTGCCGGTGATCGAGCTGGTCGAGGAGCGGCTGGCGCCGTTCGATCCCCGGCCGCACTGGGGCAAGCTGTTCACCCGGTGGCCGTCGTGCCCGGAGCGCTTCCGTGACCTGGTGGGGCGCTATGACCCGGCGGGCAAGTTCCGCAACGACTTCGTGCGGATACTGCTGGGGGAGTAGGCGGGCCGGCCGGGCTTGCGCCCGGCGGGGTAGTGGATCACCGGTCTCGGGGACGATGTCTCGCCGGGGCCGGTGGCCGATCGTAGGAGCATGACCACGCACCCGTTCAGATTCGGCGCCGTCGCCGGTCACGATCTCCATCCCGACGGCTGGGGCGAGCTGGGCCGCCGCGCGGAGGGCCGCGGCTTCGACACACTGCTGGTGCCCGACCATGTGCCGGGTGCGCTGTCTCCGTTCGCCGCCGCGGGCGTCGTCGCCGCCGCGACGACCACCCTGCGCGTCGGGACGTACGTCGTGAACGGTCCTTCGTGGACGCCGGAGAGCGTGGCGCGGGAGACGGCCGGGTTACGCGCGTTCAGCGGCGGCCGGTTCGAGCTGGGCCTGGGCGCGGCCCCGCCGGTGACGGGCGACACGCCCGCCGAGCAGGTCAGGCGACTGGCGAGGACCGCCGCCGCGGTACGCGACGTGCCGATCCTGATCGCCGCGTCCTGCAGCGGGCTGCTCAAGGTGGCCGCCGAGAAGGCCGACACGGTGGCTCTCCGGCTGCCGCCGTGGTGCGCCGAGGCGCAGGTGGCCGCGATGCTGGACGAGCTCTACGAGCTGGCCGGTGACCGCTACGACCACCTGGAGCTCAGCATGGGCCTGGCCGTCGCGGGCGAGAGCCCGTACCAGGGCGCCGGAGTGCTCACCGGGACCGCGGACCAGATGGCCGACACCTTGCGGAAGTGCAGGGACAAGCTCGGCATCTCGTACGTGACAGTGACCGTGGGGTCCATGGACGACTTCGCCCCCGTTGTGGCCAGACTCAGCGGTACCTGACCGTTCCTGACAGGTATCCCCGTCACCATGGGACGCATGACAGCAAAGGGAACCTTCGACACCGCCGACTGGAACGCCCAGCCCCCGTACGAGGAGGCCGACGGCGTCTCGCTCGGCCACGTCACCATGGGTAAGACCTTCCACGGCGACCTGACCGGCACCAGCGTGGTCCATCTGATCGTGGCGGGGACCCCGGTGGAGAACTCGCGGGCGTACGTGGCGATGGAACGGGTCGTGGGCAGCTTGGACGGCAGGTCGGGCAGCTTCGTGTTCCAGCACTTCGCGGTGGATGACCAGGGCGAGCAGTCGCTGCGCGTCGCGGTCGTACCGGACTCCGGGACCGGCGAGCTGAGCGGCCTCAGGGGTGAGCTGGACATCCTCATCGCCTCCGACGGCTCGCACTCGTACGTCTTCGACTACCGGCTCTGAGCAGGCGGGGGCGAGGCCGGGGCGGTGTTCAGCCCGTTGATCGCGGCCTGGACCGTCGCCAGGTCGCCCAGGATCACCTCGTTGCGGTCCCGGTCGGTGTGCAGGCGCCAGTGGGTTTCGGCCACCGCCTCGGGGGCGGCCGGAGAGCCCGGGGCGATGGCGGCGCCGATGGGGACGTGACCCACGTGGACGCCACGGCTCGACACCGCCTGCGCCAGGGCGAGGACATAGTTACGCAGCCCCGCCACGGCGATGCCGATGTTGCCCAGGAAGTCGATCGGGTGGACGGCCGAGATGCCCGAGGTGAACAGCAGCGTGCCGGAGCCGCGTTCGAGCATCCCGGGCAGCACCGCGCGGACGGCGGTGACCGCGCCCAGCACCGCCCCGTCGAAGGCGTCCTGCGCGCTCTCCCGCGTCACGTCCAGCGCCGAGGTACGGGAGCCGGCGACGCCGGCGCCGTTGTAGACGAGGACGTCGACCGGGCCGACACGATCGAGGGCCGTCGTCAGGGAGGCGGGATCGGTCAGGTCGGCGGGATGCGCCGACGCCACGACGCCGTCACGGGCGAGCTCACCGGTCAGCGCGGCCAGGTGTCCGGCATCCCGGGCGGTCAGCGCCACGTCGAACCCTTCCCGGCCGAACCTGCGGGCCACCGCCAAGCCGACACCGGGCCCCGCGCCGACGATCGCGATCTTCATGTCCGAACTCCTTAAGTCGAGGGTGATCCTCAGGTTAGCAGAAACATGAGGGCATGCCTCGACTTCGGTAGGATGGGCGGCGTGATCCGCCGCGACGCCCAGCGCAACCGTGAGTCCTTGGTCGCGGCCGCCCATGAGGTGCTGGCCGAGCGGGGCGTGGACGCGCCGCTGGAGGCCGTGGCCCGGCGGGCGGGCGTCGCGATCGGCACCCTCTACCGGCACTTTCCCCAGCGCGGTGACCTGGTCGACGCGATACTCGAGGAGAAGACGCGGGCCTGGGCCGACCTGGCCCGCGAGTCGCTCGCCGCCGACGACCCGTGGCGGGGGCTGGCGGGGTTCCTGGAGCGTACGTGTGAGCTGCAGGCCGCCGACCGGGCGTTCACCGAGCTGGCCTGCCTGTCCCACCAGGACGACGGGGCCGAGATCAATGAGCTGATCCAGCGGCTCGTGGCGCGGGCGCAGGGGGCCGGGGTGCTGCGGGCCGATGTGGGGCCGCTCGACCTGGCGTTCTTCATGATGGCCAACTCGCGCGTGGCCGAGGCCGCGCCGAGCCAGTGGCGACGCCACTTCACGCTGATGCTCGACGCCCTGAAGGCCGTCTCTCGGGCGGGCTAGAGTCCCGCGCGCACAGGACGGCCGTCGCGGGGCTTCCGGCGGACCGATTCGCCATCGACGGCCGTCCATGAAACGGTCGGAGTCTGATGACGATCCGATGGACTGAGGCGGGCGAGGAACGTTCGGCGCCGTGGCGTTCCGCGCTGGGCGCGCCGCCGCCCAAGCGCGTGGTGATCGCCGACGACCGGACGAAGGCCGACACCGCCTACCGCCTGGCCTGCGAGGGCACCGCCCTGCTGTGGCGCGGCGACTTCCAGAACGCCCGCCAGCTGCTCCAGGCGATGGGCCGCCGGTGCAAGCCGGCCGATCCCGGCGCCACGTTCTACCAATACCGCCAGGCCCAGGGTCAGCGGGCGCGCACGCTCGGCATGCTGCTGATCCCGTACGACGAAGGCCACCTCATCCCGCTCACCCGCGCTCCCGACGTACGGCAGGCGTGCGAGGAGGTCTACGGCCCGGCGGCGGGCCCGGTGGTGGGCCAGTTGCGCGAGCTGCTCGGCCTGATCGGGGCGTACGAATGGCGGAAGAAGGGCGTCGAGGTCCCGGCGCTGGGTGCCCGGATCCATCCGCACTACGGGGTGTTCTCCCCGATTCGCGGCGAATACGTTGATCTGGTGGCTCAGGCGCCCCTGCCCGACAAGCGACTGGCCTTCGACCTCGGCACGGGCACCGGCGTTCTGGCGGCGGTGCTGGCCAACCGGGGCGTCGAGCGGGTCGTGGCCACCGATCTCGACCCGCGCGCGGTGGCCTGCGCCCGCGACAACCTGGCCCGGCTGGACCTGGCCGATCGGGTCGAGGTGGTGGCGGCCGACCTGTTCCCGCCGGGTCGCGCGCCGCTCGTCGTGTGCAACCCGCCCTGGCTGCCCGCCAAGCCGTCGTCGCTGCTCGACCAGGCCGTGTACGACCCCGGCGGGCGCATGCTCCAAGGTTTTCTCGACGGCCTGGCCGATCACCTGGAGCCGGGTGGCGAGGGCTGGCTGGTGATGTCGGATCTGGCCGAGCACCTGGGGCTGCGGTCCCGCGCCGACCTGATGGCCGCCTTCGACGCGGCGGGGCTGCGCGTCGCGGACCGGATCGACACCCGGCCGCGTCATCGGCGCGCGTCGGATGACACCGATCCGCTCAGCGCCGCGCGGGCCGCCGAGGTGACGTCTCTGTGGCGGCTTGCGGTGGGTTGAAGCTGGTCAAGCGTCGCTGAAGGCGCGCCGGTAGGCCGAAGGCGACGTACGCATCGCGCGGGTGAAGTGGTGCCGGAACGTCACAGGGCTCTCGAACCCCACGGCGGCCCCGATCTCCTCCACCGGCGCGGCCGTGCCCTCCAGCATCGGCAGACTGGCCGCCACCCGCTGGGAGATCACCCAGCGCAGCGGGCTCGTGCCCGTCTGCCGCTTGAAGTGCCTGATGAACGAGCGTTCCGACATGTGCGCCACCCTGGCCAGGTCTCCGACGCTGATCGGCTGTGCCAGGTGGTCCATGGCCCAGGCCATCGCCCTGGCCACCGCGTCGTCGTCCTCGACCGGCGTCACCGCGGCCTGGATGAACTGCGCCTGCCCGCCCTCCCGATGCGGCGCGACGACCAGGCGGCGGGCCACCGCGTTGGCGACGTTCGGGCCGTGGTCGCCGCGGATCAGGTGGATCAGCAGGTCGAGCCCGGCCGCGCTGCCCGCACTGGTCAGCACGTCGCCGTCGTCCACGTACAGGACCGAGGCGTTGACGGACACCTTGGGGAAGCGCTCCTGGAGCAGCTCGGCGTACTTCCAGTGGGTGGTCGCCGCGCGCCCGTCGAGCAGCCCGGCGGCGGCCAGCGCGAACGCCCCCGAACAGATCGACACCATGCGCGCGCCCCGATCGTGCGCCAGCCGTAGCGCCGCGACGAGCTCGCCGGAGACCTGCCCGCGTACGTCGGCCACGCCGGGGACGATCACAGTGTCGGCCGAGACCAGCGCGTCGAGCCCGTGCGCCGCCTGCAGCGTGAACCCGCCGACCGCCCGGAGCGGCTGGGACGTCTCCGCGCAGACCTTGAGGTCGTACCAGGGCACGCCGAGTTCGGGCCGGGGAAGCCCGAAGATCTCCACCACACACCCCAGCTCGAACGGCGACATCCCATCGAACGCGAGCACGGCGACACTCGGCAGTCCAGCGCGTACGGGCATGAGCATGGCCGCATGTTAGCCCGCCCCTCTCAGCGGCAGAAGAGATATATGCATATTTCGGGGGTACAGACCGTTTTGCCCGATTACCGCTACGCGCAGGCGGAGATCACCGAGGCATTCTCCCGGTTGACCGAGGCCGACCACGACCAGCTCGAACGTTTCCACGAGGCCACCGGCGTCCAGAGCCGGAATCTGGCGCTCTCGCTGGACGACTACGCCAAGCTCGACTCGTTCGGTCGCGCCAACGACATCTATCTTGAGATCGCGCTCGATCTGGGCGAACGGGCGCTCCGCGGCGCGCTGGACAAGGCGGGCGTATCCCCGTGGCGGGTGGATCACCTGGTGTTCTGCTCGACCACCGGCCTGGCCACACCGTCCATGGACGCGCGGCTGATGCAGCGTGTGGGGCTGCGGCCGGACGTCAAACGGGTGCCGATGTTCGGGCTGGGCTGCGCGGCGGGAGCGTCGGGTCTGTCGCGGCTGAACGACTACCTGCGCGGCTGGCCCGAACAGGTCGCGGCGCTGGTCTGCGTGGAACTGTGCTCACTGACCATCCAGCGCGAGGACACCTCGATCGCGAACCTGGTCGCCAGCGGGCTGTTCGGCGACGGCGCGGCGGCCGTCGTCGCGGTGGGACGCGGCCAGGGCCCGGAGGTGGTGGCCACGCGCAGCAGGTTGTACTCGGGCACCGAGCACCTCATGGGCTGGCAGGTGAGCGAGAGAGGCTTCCACCTCATCCTGGACGCCGAGCTCACCGGCTTCGTGGAGAAAGTGCTCGCGGGTGACATCAGGAGCTTCCTCGCCGACAACGGGCTCACCCCGGAGCAGGTCGGCACCTGGATCTGCCACCCGGGCGGCCCGAAGGTGATCGACAAGATCGTGGAGCGGCTGGGCCTGGAACCCTCGGCTCTGGAGGTCACGCGGCGGTCACTTCGTGAGCACGGGAACATGTCGTCGGTCTCCGTCCTGCACGTCCTACAGGAGACGCACGGCCGTCCGGGTCAGCCGGCCGTGCTCCTCGCCCTCGGGCCCGGTTTCTCGGCCGAACTGCTCCTGCTGCACTGGTGAGTCCCTACACGATCCTGATCGGGCTGGTCGCCGCCGAACGGCTGGCCGAGCTCGCCGTGGCCCGCCGCAACCTGGCCTGGGCCAGATCGAAGGGCGGCATCGAGTACGGCAGGCGGCACTATCCCTGGATCGTCCTGGCCCACACCGGTCTGCTGATGGCCTGTCCGGCCGAGGTGTGGCTGTTCGACCGGCCCTTCATCCCGGTGCTCGGCTGGCCGATGCTCGCGATCGTCCTGCTGGCCCAGGGGCTGCGCTGGTCGTGCATCGCCGCCCTGGGCCGGCAGTGGAACACGCGTGTCGTCGTGGTGCCCGGGATGCCGCTCGTCAGCGCCGGGCCGTACAGATGGTCACGTCATCCGAATTATGTGGCCGTGGTGGCGGAAGGGGTGGCGCTGCCGCTCGTACACACCGCTTGGCTGACCGCGCTGGTGTTCACGCTGGTGAACGGGGTGTTGCTCGCGGTCCGGGTCTGGGTGGAGGAGGCGGCGCTGGCCGGCTGAGCGGATCACGTGTTGATCGCGGTTTGCGCTCGCTTGCGTCACCGGCCCGGCCACGCCATTTCCGGGAGCCGTCATAGGGCCGGAGGTGGTTGCGATGAAATTTCGTCCTTTAGTAGCCAGTGTCGGGGTTGTTGGGCTCCTGACACTGGCCGCCTGTGGCGGCTCGGGGGGAACCCACGAAGACTCCGCCGCGCGGGCGCCCGCTACCGGTCCCGCAGCACCAAGAGCGTCGGCCACATCCGGGGGCAAGCCGCCCGCGGATGCCAAGTCACAGTCCGAGTCTCAGGCGTCTGCCTCTCCGGAGACGCAGAAGGACACGTCCGCGGCGCAGATCTCGACGTTCGCCCTGGACGTGGACACCGCTTCGTACACCTATGCCCGCCGTACCCTCCAGGAAGGACGCTGGCCCGAACCGGGGCAGATCCGGCCGGAGGAGTTCGTCAACGCGTTCCGGCAGGACTACGCGCAGCCGTCCGACGACGGGTTCACCGTACACGTCGACGGCGCCAGGATGCCGTCACGCAACCAGGCCGTCCTGCGCGTCGGGCTGCAGACGCGCGGCTCCGACGCGGCGGCGCGGCGGCCCGCCAACCTCACGTTCGTGGTCGACGTGTCGGGTTCGATGGCCGAGCCCGGCCGGCTCGACCTGGTGAAGCAGTCCCTGCACACGCTGATCGACCAGCTCGCGCCGGGCGACCAGGTGTCGATCGTCTCCTTCAGCGACGAGGCCAAGGTACTGGCCTCGATGACGCCGCTGGCCGCGCGCTCCGAACTGCACGCGGCGGTGGACCAACTGGCCGTGGCCGGCAGCACCAACCTGGAGTCCGGGCTGGTCACCGGCTATGAGGAGGCGGCCAAGGCGTTCCGCCCCGCGGCCACCAACCGGGTCATCCTGCTCTCCGACGGCCTGGCCAACCAGGGCAGCACCGAGTGGCGTTCCATCCTGGACCGGGTCAAGGAGTACGCCGGCCGGCAGGTCACCCTGCTGACCGTGGGCGTCGGCCGGGACTACGGCGACGAACTGATGGAACAACTGGCCGACAACGGCGACGGCGCCGCCGTCTACGTCAGCACGCAGGAGGACGCGGACAAGGTCTTCGCCGCCCAGCTCCCGGCCACGATCGAACTGCGGGCGCGCGACGCCAAGGCGCAGGTCGTGTTCAACCCGTCGGTCGTGGAGGGGTACCAGCTCATCGGATACGAGAACCGGGCCCTGACCACCGAGGAGTTCCGCGACGACAGCCGCGACGGCGGCGAGGTCGGCCCCGGCCACTCGGTCACGGCTCTCTACGCGGTACGGCTCAAGTCCGGCGCGAGGGGGCAACTGGCCCAGGCGACCGTACGCTGGCAGGACCCCGACACCAGGAACCCCTCCGAGGCGAGCAAGGCGGTGGACGTGGGCGCGCTGACCGAGTCGGTGTGGGAGAAGGCGCCGATGCGGCTGCAGGTGGACGTGGTGGCGGCGGCCTTCGCGGTCTACATGCGGGACCGGGAGGCGTTCGGGATGGACCTGCCGACACTGCGGGATCACGCGAGGCGGCTGGCCGGGGCGGCGGAGGACCCGATGGTGACGGAACTGGCGGGACTCATCGACAAGGCCCGCTCGGTCGGGTAGCCACTGTCGGCGTACTGCCGGCTGGGCCGCTCTTCTGGCTGGTCGCTTTCCGCAGGCTGGGTCGCTTCTTCGGAAGCGGCCCGTTGCCTGTGGGCGGCGGGCTGGGACGTGGGTGGGGCTGGAGTCGGATAGACTTATGGACGGTTCGAGGGGCTATAGCGCAGTTGGTAGCGCGCCTCCATGGCATGGAGGAGGTCTGGGGTTCGAATCCCCATAGCTCCACTCAACAAAGGGCTTCATCGGGGCGCTTCGCGCTCAAGGGCCTCAGACGCTCTTTCCAGTCGGGCCTGGTCCCGACCCCTGGAGGGCCTCGCTGCGCTCGGACGCCCTTATCTGGGCGCAGGCTTCGCCTGCGCATGCTGCTATCGCCCTTCCTGAAGGGCTTGCTTGCCGCCCGGCGGCGTGAGTGTTCGAGGTAGCCGCTGGAAGGGCCGCTTGATCAGCAAGGGCCCGAGATCGCGGGTTATGAAGCCGCCCCCAGTGAGCATGTATGGAGAACTGGGGAGCGTTCAAGAACCTGATCGGGTCACATGGCCGCGGTCGCGTCGCCCATGCGATAGGTGCCGTCGTCGAAGGTGGCGGTCAGTTCCAGTCGTCCGCCGATGGCCTCGATGTAGCGGGCCAGCACTTCTACCGAGGTGACGTCGCCGTTCTCTATCTGGGACACGCGCATCTTGGTCACGCCCATTTTCTCGGCCACGTCGGACTGCGTGAGTCCGCCGTTCCTGCGCCGTTCGGCCAGATGCCAGGCGTGCACGTACGCCTCGATCATGCGCCGGGTCTTGGCCAGTTCCTCCTCTCCTCCAGCGCGCGCGCGACATGCTCCTCGCGGACATCGCTCCACTTCTTGAAGCTGGTCATCGGGTTTCCTCCTCGGCGCGTTCGATCAGGTAGGTCTGGTACAGCTCTTCAGCTTGCCGGATGGCCTTGCCGTACCAGTGGTCGGGAGCGGCGGGCTGCTCACGGATCTTGTCCCCGGCGACAAGCAGAATGGCACTGAGTCACCCACGTGCCGTATCCCATCTCCAGCGCTTGCCAGAGCCAGTGCACCGAGATACGACTCCACACTGACCTGGAGCTGCAACAAGCAGGAACGACCTTGATCAGGGTCGCCGGGAAGCACCTTCAGCGGCACGGATGTGGTTGCGAATTCCTCCTGCAACACCGGCCACGCCGGATCGTCCCCGTCGATCAGTTCACTGAGCTCCCGCATCCGCACATCGTCGCACCGCTCACGTCCGGGCCGGGCGCGGACGAGAGCCGTCATGTGCTTGGGCAGGCGAGAGCCCTTGGCCCGGAAAGTGCCGTCACTGCGATCGAAGCTCAGGAAGCCAACCTGACCTCACCGTAACCAATAATTGCTCTACGTGTGCTTAGGTGGACCTTTGACAGTTTGTGTGCCGGAGTGGGGTTAAAGGGTGTCAAGGTACGGTTGGCGTCACACGGTGTTCGCGCCTGTGGTGGGCTTGGTGCTCTCCGCGTTGCTGCTGGTGGCCGGAGTGGTGGGATCGCTGCTGGAGTCCGTGGGCGCGACCACGGCCCCGGCGGCCGCGGAGCTGGTGGTCACGCTCATTTTCGCGGTGTTCCTGACCACCGTGCTCAGGATCGTCAGGGCCGTACCGGACATCCGGCGGGAGAGCGCCGCGACGGCGCGGGCCGTGGCGAACGTCCAGGCGGTGAAGCCGACCGAGGACACGCTGGTGGGGCGGCGGCTCAAGCTGTTCAAGGAGGCGGCCGAGGCCGGGAACGACTGCGAGGCGGTGCTGAGCGCCCGGTCCGCGCTGGACGACAGCGAGATGGCCAACAAGCACCACCTTGACCACGCGCTCATCTGGGCGCTGCCGGTGTTCGGATTCATCGGCACCGCGCTGACGATGGCCGCGATGGTCAGCGCGTTCTCGAACGCCCTGGACAGCCAGGGCGACCCCGGCGTGCTGATCACCGCGCTCAAGCAGCACGTACTGCCCGAGCTGGCGTCCGCGTTCGGCGTCACGCTGATCGCGCTGTTCCTGAGCGTGCTCGCGTTCGGTGCGATGGCCCTGACCGAGCGGGCGGAGCGGGCCAGCGTGGTGGCCGCCGATGAGGTGTTCCTCATCTATATCGCGCGTCTGCCCGCGAAGCAGGCGGCGCCCGCCATGCACGGGCTCACCCAGGAGCTGGCCCAGTCCAGAGGCAGGACCGAGGAGCTGGTCAAGGGCCTGGACGCGCTGCGCACCGCGGTGGAGCGGCTGAGCGCCGCCGAGAGCCGGCCGCAGAAGTACACCCTGGTGAGGGACCAGTGAGGAAGCGTCCCGCCCGATCGTTCGCACCGCCGCTCGACCTGCGCTTCATCGACCTGTTCATGGCCATCGTCCTGGCGCTGTCCTTCGTGGCGATCATGCTGACCGTCGTGGCGCGGATGCTGCCGACGGACGTCTCCTCGCCGCCCGTGCGCCAGGAGAAGAGTGTGGCCCAGCTGAAGAAGCAGCTCGACGCCGCCGTGGTGGCCAAGCAGAAGGCCGAGGCCGAGCTCCGCACCACGCAGGCGCAGATCGCCGAACAGACCGCCTTCGCCCTGCCCTGGTGGCTGATCGGGTTCTGTGCTCTGCTCGGTGTGCTCACCGTGTTCATGAGCTGGCGGATCCGGCTGTGGAACAAGGGGAATCTGCCGCGGTTGCGGAGCTGGCTGATGGTCACCGTGCTGGTGGCCGCGGTCACGGTGGTGATCAGGTCGCTGAGCGACAGCGACGGTTATCTGCTGCTCGCCGAGATCCCCTGGTGGGCCGCCGACGCCCTCTGCCTTGGACTACTGCTGGTCGCATACGTGTTGATCTCCGACATCCGAGCCAGCCACGCCACGCTCGGCGAGATCAGGGTGCGGTCGCTCGGGCCACCATCGGTTTCGCCTCCCAGCGCTTCTCGCTAGTGGGCGGAAGGGGCTTGATCGGCGGGGGATGGCTGGCACTCTGCGGTGCCTCGCCGTCCGGGCAGGCGCCAGGGCGAAGGCATGCGAATGGCCATCACTTTCCGTAATTGTGATGTAACAATGAGCGTCATGCCGTCTCCCCCACATGACACCCTCGTCAAGCTGTTCTCCTACCGTCCTCAACTGGCGGTGGAGATCCTGCGCGACTTCCTGGGGGTGGACCTGCCCGCCACCCCGCTGGTCCGACTGGAGAAGAGCACCTTCAACACTCGCCCTTCCGACGATATCGAGGCCGATCTGGTCGTTGTGCTGGGGCCACCACAGTCGCCCGCCCACGCCATCATCGTGGAGATTCAGCAGGACAAGTCCAAGGAACCCCGGCAGCTGGCCCGCTACGCCGCCGCCCTGTGGCTGATGCTGGGTTGCGACGTCTCGGTCCTGGTCATCTGCCCCGGCCGTACAGTCGCGGACTACTACGCACAGCCGGTCGAGTCCGGGCTGACCGGCTACTGCCTACGGCCGTTGGTGCTGGGGCCGGACGGAGTCCCGGTCATCATCGACCCCAAGGAGGCCGCCGCCCACCCGGACCTCGCGGCCATGTCGGTCATGATCCACGGCCACAATCGCAAGGTCCTCGAGGCGTTCACCGCCGCACTGACGTACATGACCGATGAACACGCTCCGGAGTACTATGAATACGCTTACAGCATGTCCGCACCCGACATCCGCCGCCTCATGGAGGAGATCATGAAGTCCGCGTCCCCCACATGGCCGGTCTACAGCCCCTTCGCCCGCGAACACTACGGCCGCGGCAAAGCAGACGGCAAAGCAGAAGGCAAAGCAGAAGGCAAGACGGAGGGCAAAGCGGAAGAGGCTGCCAGGTCGGTGCTGCTCGTGCTGGCCGCCCGCGGCTTCGACGTCCCCGACGACATTCGCGTCCGGATCACCACCTGCGCGGACCTTGCCCAGCTCGAAACGTGGCTCGCCCGGGCGGCCACCGCCCAGACCCTCCAAGGTCTGTTCGACGAAGCGGGCTGAGCGCGGGCCGCCGGGTCGAGACGGGCTCGACCACCTGCTCCGTACGATGACCTTGACCGGATTCCGGTTCTGGGGCGGCGACTACTCCGGCAGGCCCTCTGTTGCCGCCTCGCCTGTACGCCTGCCTGGCAGGGATTGAGATCACCAAGCCGTCTCGGGCCGTCGCCGCGTGTCCGGGCCCAATCCAGCGCTTGGGTGAGAGATCGTGTAATGATGTAATCATGGAACTCTCTTTGAGCACGCAGGCGGCCAAGAAGGGCTCCGCAGGTTCATCGACATCTTCTACGGAAACCTCTTATGCGACCCACTGCTCCAGCCATTGTTCGGCGAGGGGCTTCCGCGACACGTGGCACATCTGACGGCCTTCACGGCCGAGACCTTCGGAGGGCCCGACACTTTCTCCCAGGAAATGGGCGGGTTTTCCACGCTGATCGACGCGCATCGGGGTCTGCGGATCGCCGAGGCGCAGCGTCAGCGGTTCGTCGAGCTGTATATGGCGGCTGCTGATCAGGTGGGGTTGCCCGACGACGCGCCTTTCCGGGAGGCGCTGCGGTCGCATGTGGAGTTCGGGTCGAAGGTGGCGATGCCGAACTCTCACGCCGAAACCGACGACCAGCTCCACCCGCTGCGGGAGGTTCCGCAGTGGGGGTGGTCCGAGCCGGGTTAGTTTCGCCTCGGCAGTAGGTCGATAGCGCCCTGGAGAATTCGCCGAAAGGCCGGCGGTGGTGAACCTGTGTTGCCCCCGTCCAGGCCCAGGCCCGGGCCTGGACGGGGAGTTTCCGTGGGACCGTGATCTCTGGTCGCCGCGAAGCTCGTAGCCACCACGCGAGACCTATTTGTGCTGCAACAGCAGGGTGAACAACACGTTGGTGGCCGTACTGAGCACGAACATGGTCACCGCGACGATCAGGTCATCGCGCTTCCGTGACAGCAGGCCGCCCTGCGAGCCTTCCGGGACATTGATGATGACCGCCTGAGTGAGGCCGGCGCCGAGCCGCTTCCACAGGTACTTGAACCCGAGGCCGAGAACCAGCGGGACCATCGTGACCGGGAGCAGGCTCAGCCAGACTGGGCTCGAGGACGAGCCGAGGAGGCCGCTCGCGATCGCGGTGCCGATGATCGCCGCGATCGTTCCGACGAGCAGGCCGGGGATATGGGCGACCTGTGCCCAGGTGCGCTTTCTCTCCTTGCAGATCTCCCTGATGCGGGCCGCGTCGTTCGCCGTCTCGTCCACCCGGTAGCGGACCAGCAGAGCCGTCCCCGCGGCGAGTGTCATCTCCATGATCCTGTCGTTGGTCGCGGGGTCGCGCCGGATCATCCTGACCCCCTTCAGGTTCGGGGTCATCTTCGCGCCGAGGTCGGTGATGTCCGCCGAGGAGGTGGACTCGTACACGAGGTAGTTGGAGTCGGTCCAGATGCTGAAATAGACCCCGGTGTGCTCGAATATCTTTGCGAGCTGCTCCAACTGCTCGCGGTGGAGCTTTGTCGGCCCGAGATTCTCTTTCCTTGGTGTTCCAAGGCATCGGGGGGTGATAGCCACTAGTCTGCCTTTCGATCTTCGTAGTTGTTCTGACCGGCTCTCCAGGCCCCCAGGCGCCAACTCCGAAGCGGCAACGAGTTGGTTAGCTCGCCTGTCCCGTTTTGTAGAAATCCACCCCTTGGTGGGGGGTATGTCCAGCTCTCACAATGCGGAGCTGTTGTTCACCTGCGCATGTGAACAAAATGGACATCAAGGCAATGTGTGCATAGTTCGCCCAAGTGATTATAAAGCGCTACTCTTCACGGTTTAATGAAGTGTGGCTGATCCTAGCCGATGTTCGCGGATCTATCGCGTAATCTCTTCGCGTTTGCCAAAAGAGGAGGTCGGGAGGGTGGTTATGGCGTCAAGGGTGGTGAGGTGCGACATGGACGGTTTCGGTGAGTTTTATTCGCGTTGGTGTGCGGAATGCCCTTTCCTGCTTCCATTTGTGAGCGGAAGATTGTGCATTCGCGTCAGCCTCTGATCACGTCGGGGCGGGCTGATGTGGTGGGCTGCCCGCCCGGGTGGGGGTGGGCGGAAAGTTGCGGAGTGCGAAAACTTGCCTAGTCCGCAAAATTCTGTAGTCTGGGATGCATGACCGGGCTACGCGAACGGAAGAAGCAGGCGACCCGCGACGCTCTGATGACGGCGGCGCTCCAGCTCGCTCTGGAGCGTGGTCTCGACAACGTGCGGGTCGAGGACATCGCCGAGGCGGCGGGAGTGTCGCCGCGGACGTTCAACAACTACTTCTCCAGCAAGTACGAGGCGATCGCCGCCCGCCACACCGACCGGACCAGGCACTCGGCACAGGTGCTGCGCGACAGGCCGCCGGGCGAGCCGCTGTGGGAGGCGGTGACGCGGGCCATGCTGGCGCCGTGGGAGCACGCGGAAGAGACCACGCTGCCTCCCGGCCCCGGGGTGCGGGCCGCCCTGCGGTTGCTGACCAGCGCGCCCGCCATGGAGGGGGAGTCGCTGCGGGTGCTCTTCTCCGCTGACGGCGAGCTGGCCGCGGCCGTCGCCGAGCGCACCGGCACCGACCCCGAACGCGACTTCTACCCGCAACTGGTCGCCACGGCGGTGATCGTGGCCACGCAGGCCGCCGTCCGCCACTGGCTGCTCGCCGAGCCCGCCGTGCCGCTCGTACCCCTGATCGAAGAGGCGCTGCGCCAGCTCGGCGCCGGCTTCCCCGACCCGTCCACACGGTCCGACCCATCCGCCTGGCTCCGCCTGTCCACACAGCCCGATCCAACGACGCAAGGAGAGTCCCCATGACCACGGACGTTGTCATCGCCGGTGGCGGTCCCAACGGGTTGATGCTGGCCTGTGAGCTGGCCCTGGCCGGAGTTCGGCCGATCGTGCTGGAGCGCCTGCCGGAGCGGAGTCAGGCGCCCAAGGCCAACGGCATCGTCGGGCAGGTCGTCAGGCTGCTCGACCAGCGCGGCCTCTACCGGCGCTTCCTGGGTGTCACCGAGCCGCCGCGGCCGATCCCGATGTTCCTGTTCGGCGCGCTGCCGCTCGATCTGGTCGGGATCGAGGACAACACGATGTACGCCATGGGCGTCAAGCAGGCCCGCCTGGAGGAGCTGTTCGAGGAGCGGGCCCGCGAGCTGGGTGTCGAGATCAGGCGTGGGCGGGAGCTGGTCACGTTCACCCAGGACGAGGAGGGCGTGACGCTCGAGCTGGACGGCGGCGAGCGGCTGCGCACCCGCTACCTGGTCGGCTGCGACGGCGCCCACAGCACGGTCAGGAAGCAGGCGGGCATCGGCTTCCCCGGCGTGAACTCGGCCTCCGTCACCTCACGCACCGCCCACGTCGTCTTACCGGATGCGACGATCCGGCTGGACCGTGCCGAGCTCGACCTTCCCGGTGTGGGCACGCTCGGCCTCTACGCCTGGCACCGCACCGAGCGCGGCGCGTACGCCCTGCTGCCCATGAGCTCCGAGATCCTGACGATCAGTTCCGTCGAGTGGGACGGCGACGATCCCGGTGAGGACGTCGAGATGACGCTCGGCGAGCTGCGCGAGAGTCTGGCCAGGGTGGTGGGGGCCGACATCCCGATGGCCGCCCCGCCGGGCCCGGGGCCGCAGCTGCTCCGCCGCCAAGCCGGGCGCAACACCCGGGTGGCCGACCGCTTCCGCGCGGGCAGAGTGCTGCTGGTCGGGGACGCCGCCCACGTGCACGCGGCGATCGGTGCGCCGGGGCTGAACCTGGGCCTCCAGGACGCGGCCAACCTCGGCTGGAAGCTGGCGGCCACGGTACGCGGCACGGCGCCGCCCGGCCTGCTCGACAGCTACGAGCGGGAGCGCCACCTGGCCGCCGAACGGGTGACCATGCACAGCAAGGCCCAGCTCGCGCTCATGTCGCCGGGGCCGGAGGTGACGGCGCTGCGCGAGGTGTTCGGCGAACTCCTTCAGGACGAGAGCGCCCGTCGCCGGATATCCGCGCTCATGTCGGGTGCGGATGTCGCCTATCCCACGGCCGCCCCCGCACACCCGCTGACCGGCCATTTCGTCCCGGATCTTGAGCTGGAGCCGGTGTCTCTGGCCACGCTCATGGGGACGGGCCGGCCGCTTCTGCTCGACCTCGCCGGCGGCCTTCAGGAGCCTGGCCGGGCGAACACGTGGGGCGACCGGATCGATGTGGTCACGGCCAAGTGCGTGGCGCCGCCCGCCGACGCGCTGCTGATCCGCCCGGACGGGTACGTGGCCTGGGCGGGCACGCCTGACGACTCGCTGGACGAGGCCGTCAGAACCTGGTTCGGTTAACCTGATCCGGACTCTAGGAGGGCCCATGCCAGAGAACCTGATCTTTCGCCTGCCGCCGACGTTCGAGACGGTCGAGGAGGAGCGGCGGCATCGCAAGGAACGCCTCGCCGCCGCCCTGCGGGTCTTCGGCAAGCTCGGCTTCGAGGAGGGCGTCGCCGGGCACATCACCGCCCGCGACCCCGAGCTGACCGACCACTTCTGGGTGAACCCGTTCGGCATGTCGTTCAAGCACGTCCGGGTGAGTGATCTGATCCTCGTCAACCACGAGGGCAAGGTCGTCGAGGGCCGCTACCACGTCAACGAGGCGGCCTTCGCCATCCACTCGCAGGTGCACCAGGCCAGGCCCGGCGTCGTGGCGGCCGCGCACAGCCACTCCGTGTACGGGCGCGCGCTGTCGGCGCTCGGGCGGATCATCGAGCCGATCACGCAGGATGCCTGTGCCTTCTACGGCGATGTCTCGCTCTTCGACGACTACACGGGCGTGGTGACGGACCTGGAGGAGGGGAAGCGCATCGCCGCCGCCCTGGGTGGCAACAAGGCCGTCGTCCTGCGTAACCACGGGTTGCTGACCGTGGGCGACAGTGTGGACGCGGCGGCGTGGTGGTTCATCACGATGGAACGCTCGGCGCAGGTGCAGCTCGTCGCTCAGGCGGCGGGGCAGGTGGTGCTCATCGAGCCGGACAACGCGGCGCTCACCCACCAGCAGATCGGCAACGACCTGGTCGGCTGGATCAACTACCAGCCCCTGCACGACCAGATCACCCGCGAACAACCAGACCTCTTCGAGTGATCGGCCCCATGTGGCTGGGCTTTCGGGCAAATCTCTTCTTTCGGTTACGGCACAGCCGCCCCCACCGCCACCCGCCGCACGTGCCTGAGGGCCTCCAGGAAAACGGCCGCTGAACCCGCACGGGGCCGGCCGCCGTTACGTGCGTCCACTTGACCGTGGCTTCCCTAGCGCCGGAAGGTGTGCCGATAGGTCAGCGGGGCGACCCCGACCGCCGCGTGGAGGTGCTGCCGGAGCGAGACCGTGGTGGTGAAACCCGCTCTGCGGGCGACTTCCTCCACGCCCGCGTCCGTGGTCTCCAAGAGGTGCCTGGCGTGGTCGACGCGTTGTTTCGTCAGCCATCGCGACGGGCTCATGCCGGTTTCCTCGCGGAAGCGTCTGGTGAAGGTGCGGACGCTCATTCTCGCGTGCTCGGCCAGGGCGTCCAGGTCCAGCGGCTGGTCCAGGTGGGCGAGCATCCACGTGCGGGTCGGCGCCGTACTGGTGCCCGTCGGGTCGGGGAAGGGGCGGTCTATGTACTGGGCCTGGCCGCCCTCCCGCCAGGGAGGCATGACGCAGCGGCGGGCGGCCCGGTTGGCCACCTCGGTGCCGTGGTCGCGCCTGATCACGTGGAGGCAGAGGTCCAGGCCGGCCGCAACGCCCGCCGAGGTGAGGACGTCGCCGTCGTCGATGAACAGGACCGAGGGGTCCAGCTTGACCCTGGGGAACAGCTCGGCGAAGTGGGGGGCCTCGCGCCAGTGCGTGGTGGCGGGGCGGCCGTCCAGCAGGCCCGCTGCGGCCAGGACGAACGCGCCCGTGCAGATCGACATGATCCGCTCGTGGCCGTGCAGCGCGTCGCGCAGATGGGGCGGGATCGTGCCGTCCTTCATCGCGCGTCCCGCGTAGATGCCGGGGACCAGAACGGTGTCGGCCGTGTCCAGGACATCCAGGTCGTGGTCGGGCAGGACGCTGTATCCGGCCGAGCAGCGGACCGGCTCGCGGCCGGGGGAGCAGGTGACGACCTCGTAGAGCTTCTCGCCCGCCGGTGACTCCGCAGACCAGAAGACCTGACCGGGGACGCCCAGGTCGAGCGGGGCGAAGTGGTTCAGGACGAGGACCGCGACGCGATGGGCCATGGCCGGATTCTTGCATATATTGGCTTTCCGGCCACTCGCGGCACCAAGCACGGATAAATCAGGATTAGTGGATGACCATAAGCACCACCACCCGCGCCAGGCGGCTGCATCGGGCCTGGTTCGTCGCGGCCGTCGCGTTCGTGGCCATCCTCGGCGCAGCCGGGTTCCGCGCCACCCCCGGCGTGCTGATCAACCCGCTCCAGGAGGAGTTCGGCTGGACCAAGGGCACGATCTCGCTCGCGGTGTCGGTGAACCTGGTGCTCTACGGGCTGACCGCGCCCTTCGCGGCCGCGTTGATGGACCGGTTCGGGATGCGGCGGGTGGTGTCCCTCGCGCTGCTGCTGGTGGCCACCGGCAGCGGGCTCACGGTGCTGATGACGGCGAGCTGGCAGTTGCTGCTGTTCTGGGGCGTGTTCGTCGGGCTCGGCACGGGCTCCATGGCGCTGGTGTTCGTGGCGACGGTGACCGACCGCTGGTTCGTCAGGCACCGCGGGCTCGTCACCGGCGTGCTCACCGCGGCGGGCGCCACCGGGCAGCTGATCTTCCTGCCGCTGCTCGCCCAACTGGCCGAAGGGCCGGGCTGGCGGGTGGCCTCGCTGACCGTGGCGGGGGCCGCGCTGGCCGTGGTGCCGTTCGTGTGGTGGCTGCTGCGCGACCATCCGGAGGACGTGGGCACCACGGCGCTGGGGGCGGAGCCCGGTACGGTCCGTACTCCGCCCGTCCAGGTGAACGCGGCCGTCAGAGCGATCACGGTGCTCAGGTCGGCGGCGCGGACCCGGGCGTTCTGGTTCCTGGCGGGCGGCTTCGCCATCTGCGGAGCCAGCACGAACGGCCTGGTCGGCACCCACTTCATCCCCGCCGCGCACGACCATGGCATGGCCGAGCCGGTCGCGGCGGGACTGCTCGCGGTCATCGGGATCTTCGACGTCGTGGGCACGATCGCCTCCGGCTGGCTCAGTGACAAGGTGAATCCGAAGATCCTGCTCGGTGTCTACTACGGGCTGCGCGGTTTGTCGCTGATGGTGCTGCCCGGCCTGTTCGCGGCGACCACCGAGCCCAGCATGCTGATCTTCATCGTGTTCTACGGGCTGGACTGGGTGGCGACCGTGCCGCCGACCGTGGCGCTGTGCCGCCGGATCTACGGGGCGGACGGGGCGGTGGTGTTCGGCTGGGTGTTCGGCTCGCATCAGATCGGTGCCGCGTTCGCCGCCGTGGGCGCCGGGCTCACCCGCGACCACCTGGGCGCTTACGACCTGGCCTGGTACGTCTCGGGCGCGCTCTGCCTCCTGGCCGCCGGCATGTCCCTGGCGATCGGGCATGCTAAGGGGCGATGAACGAGTCTGAACTGATGGTCCTGCCGCTGGTGGTCAGGATCGAGAGAGCGACGCCGCCCGAGCGTACCGACGCGCTGGAAGCGGCCGCGATGGCGGTGCTGAGCCTGCTCGACGACCCCGGCGAGTGGGGCGAGGAGCTGTATGCCTGGCAGTCCACCGGCAAGATCCGCAAGGTCGTGCGCAGGGCCAGGGGCGCTGAGTGGCGCAGGGCGCTCGCCCTGCCCGGCCGTACGATCGAGCACCGCACGGCCGAGGTACGCGTGCACCCGCCCGTGCCGCTCGACGACTGGCCGAGAGACCTCGCCAGGCTGCAGGTTTCGGGCACCGAGCTGACCGACGGCGGCGAACTCGCGCCCGCGGAGCCGCCGATCCTGTGGGCCAACCCCGGGCTCGCCATGTCGGCGGGCAAGGCCATGGCCCAGGCCGGGCACGCCGCCCAGCTCGCCTGGTGGGCCAGCGACCAGGCCGAGCGTGACGCCTGGCGGGCGGCCGGGCTGGGTGTGGCCGTGCGCACCGCGGCGGCGGCCGACTTCGAGTCGAAGGTGGCGGCAGGGCTGCCGGTGGTGCGCGACGCCGGGTTCACGGAGATCGAGCCGGGTTCGTGTACGTTCGTCGCCGACGCGCCGTGGCTGTATGGGCGGGTCGCCCGGTCCTAGGTCTTGCGGCTAGATCGTGATCACGTCGGCCAGGACGCCGCCCTCCGGGGTGATCCGCTCAGGCGACGGGCTGTCGTAGACGATCATCAGTCTGCCGTCCGGCAGCAGGGCCAGCCCCTCGGGATGGTCGCAGCCGATGCCGTACGGCAGCTCGGCGACCGTCTCCAGCTCCTCCGCCGGGACCACGTCGCCGGAGCGGTGAACCCGCCAGCGCACCACGCGTACCGGCCCGTCGAGGTCCATGGTCGGCCCGGCGAGCAGCAGTACGTCGCGGCCGTACGGGCACAGGTCCCGCACGCCCAGCCCGCCCAGGTCCAGGAAGTGCTTGCGGTACGGCTCGCTCAGCCGCAGCCTGCCGGGCTCGGTCTCGACCGGCCTGATCTCCAGGACCACCGCCCAGCCGCGCAACACCGGGCCGCGCAGGCCCAGGTAGACCCGCTTGTCCAGCACCGCGATGCCCTCGATGTCGAGGCCGTTGTCCTTGCCCGGCAGCGCGAGGAACGGCGCGAGGTGCGGGTCGTCCTCCAGGTGGGCGGCCAGGTTGTGCCGGCCCGACAGGATCGCTCCCGGCAGCGGGGCGTTGGTGGCGGGGTCCAGCGGCAGGCGTACCAGGATGAAGCGGTTCTCCTCGCGGAGCACGGTCGCCAGCCGTTTGGCGGCCTTGGCCGGGTCCGTCGACTTGACGCGGCGGCGCTTGAGGCTGTGTGACCCGACGGCCCACAGGTGGCCGTCGGCCCTGGCCAGGCCCTCGACGTCCGCTTCGTCCTCGGGGCCCGCGGGCAGCGGTACGTAGTCGGCCAGGCGGAAGGTGCGCTGCCCCGCGTAGTGCGCGCCGGTCCGGGCCAGATGTTCGATGGTGGCGGTCTCGTCGCCGGCCACCCATAGGCCGGTGTCGTCGTGCCGCACCGCGGAGAGGTTCGTGTGCGTCTCGGAGGCTTGAGAGGCCGGGTCAAATCGGAGCTCCACCTGTTCCACGAACCCATGATTGCACTTCGGTAGCTTCATAAGCGGAATGGCTGGATTTGTCGTACGCTCCCGATCGTGCTCGATGGGGATGATGGGACCGAAGGTTCCCGTGTGAGAACTGCTGCCAGACCGGGAACCCCTGTTTCTCCGCCCAGGCGCTCTCGCATCGGCGACATGCGGATGCGGGATCTATACCGGGGGCTCGCAGTGGCGACCGTGGTGGGGGTCGTCGCTGTCACGCTGGTCATGCTGCTCCCGCCGCGGCCGGACGAGGTCGCCGCACGGCCGGTTGCCGCGCCATCGACCGTGCCGGCCTCGTCCGGACCCGCCCCTTCCGTCTCGGCCGAGCCGTCGGCGTCCGCGTCCGCGTCGCCTTCGTCCGCGGCGCCCGCTCCGCGGACGACGCCCTCCCCAGGCTCGTCGCTGGCGCCCGGGTACACGGCCATGGAAGCCCTGTACGCCGACACCAGGCTCCCCAAGCTGCCGAAGAAGCCCGGGCGGGTGGCGATGGCCAAGCCCGGCAAGCGGGTGTTCCAGGACCGGCGCACCGGACTGGCCGTGCCCAGGCTGGCCAAGCCGTGGAAGGCGCACCGCGCGGCCCCGTTCACCAGCAAGCAGGTGCTCCCGCTGCGGCGCGGCTCGAACCAGCGGGGCATGCTCGTCACCTGCCCGCTCCCGATCGAGGCGCAGAAGTCGGTGCGCGACACCGCGCTGCTCGCCGCCCGCTGGACGCTCAACCACCACCCCAAGGGCGCGCGGATCCGCTGGCTGGCCTCCCAGCCGGCCAAGGGCGGCGGCTGGGTGCTCGTCTATCAGGTGCGGTACGGCAAGCACGTCTCCCGGGCGGCCGTGGTGGTGCTCAACGGGGGAATGGCCAAGCCGGGGCTGGCGTTCGTGACAGTGCCGGACTCACAGCGGAACAGGTGGCGTGACATCACGCGCGTGGTTTCCGGGGTGCGTGTCCTAGGCTAGAAGATCATGGTGCGGCGATATGGGGGAGTGACGCCGTGGAACGCTCAGGTCAGCCAAAGGCGCCTGACAAGCGCTCGGGTAAGCCGCAGGCGCCTGACAGGGAGAAGCCCAAGCCGCCCTGGCGCGCGGAAGGGCTGCCCGGCGCGAACGGCGGCCGCCCGAAGATCAACTGGTGGCGCTTCGTCATCACGCTGCTCGTCGTCTACGCGGCGTTCTTCCTGGTCTCGTCCTTCTTCGACACCGGCTCCGTCGAGACCGTGTCCTACACCGAGTTCACCAAGCAGGTGACGTCGAAGAACGTCAAGGACATCTACGCGACCGGCCTCTCGGTCGAGGGCGATCTGCGGGCCGCGGCCAAGGACCCCGACAGCGGCAACGCGTCGTACACGAAGTTCAAGACGGAGATCCCCGCCTTCGCCAACAACGACCAGCTCTACCAGCAGTTGGAGAGCTCCGGGGTCAACATCAAGGCCGACCCGATCAACGGCGGGCGCGGTTTCTTCGTCAACCTGCTGCTCTCCCTGCTCCCCGTGCTGTTGCTGGCCGGGCTCTGGATCTGGGTCATGCGCCGCGGCGCCAGCATGATGGGCGGTGGCGGGCTGGGCGGCCTCGGCAAGTCCAAGGCGGCCAAACCGGTCGAGGCGGGCCAGGTGCGCGCCACGTTCGAGGACGTGGCGGGCATCGACGAGGTCGAGAACGAGCTCGTCGAGATCGTCGACTACCTGAAGGATCCCGACAAATACCGCAGGCTCGGCGCCAAGCTGCCCAAGGGTGTCCTCCTCGCCGGGCCTCCCGGCACCGGCAAGACGCTGCTGGCCCGCGCCGTGGCCGGTGAGGCGAACGTGCCGTTCTTCTCGGCCAGCGCGTCGGAGTTCATCGAGATGATCGTCGGCGTGGGCGCGTCACGGGTGCGCGACCTGTTCGAGGAGGCGCGCAAGGTCGCCCCCTCGATCGTGTTCATCGACGAGATCGACGCCGTCGGCCGGTCCAGGGGCGGCGCCGGTGGCATCGGCGGGCACGACGAGCGCGAGCAGACGCTCAACCAGATCCTCACCGAGATGGACGGCTTCTCCGGGGTCGAGGGCGTCATCGTCATCGGGGCCACGAACCGGCCCGAGATCCTCGACCAGGCCCTGCTGCGGCCGGGCCGCTTCGACCGGACGGTCCAGGTGGGGCTGCCCGACGCCGCCGGCCGTACCGCGATCCTGGCCGTACACAGCAGGAGCGTGCCCCTCGACGGCGAGGTCAGCCTCGACCAGATCGCCAAGACCACGCCCGGCATGACCGGCGCCGACCTGGCGAACCTCGTCAACGAGTCCGCGCTGCTCGCCGCCAAGCGCGGAAAGGAGAAGGTCGGCATCGCCGACTTCGCCGACGCGCTGGAGAAGCTGCAGCTCGGCGCGGCGCGCAGCATCGTGATGCCGGAGGAGGAGCGCACCAGGACCGCCTTCCACGAGGCCGGCCACGCGCTGCTGGGCATGCTGCAGCCGGGCGCCGACCCGGTCAGGAAGATCTCGATCATCCCGCGCGGGCGGGCGCTCGGCGTCACGCTGTCCACGCCCGACACCGACCGATACGCCTACGACGAGCAGTATCTCCGCGGGCGCATCACCGGCGCGCTCGGTGGCATGGCGGCCGAGCAGGTCGTGTTCGGCGTCATCACCACCGGCGCCGAGAACGACCTGGAGCAGGTCACGATGATCGCCCGCGGCATGGTCGGGCGCTGGGGCATGTCGGAGAAGGTCGGACCGCTGACCATCCTGCCCAACGACGGCCAGCCGCCGCAGGCGTCGCCCGCCATGCTCGCCACCGTGGACGAGGAGGCGCGGCGGATCGTCGACGAGTGCTACGAACGCGCGCTGCGCGTTCTCGGCGACAACCGCGACAAACTCGACGCCATCGTCGCCGCCCTGCTGGAGCACGAGACGCTCGACGAGGCCAGCGCCTACGCCGCCGCCGGGCTTTCCGGGACCTTGGGCAAGGCCGGAACGTAGCTAGACGCCGCGCCGGGCACGTCTCCGGTGTGACACTCAACGACGAGCTTCTCTCAGAGCTCGGCGATGCCGGGCTGGAGGAGGTCGCCGGGCTGCTCGGTACCGATCTCGCCACGGCCCACAGCGTGCTCACGTTGGTGTCCGGAACGATCGTGGGCGGCCTGGCCCGCAACGCCGCGCACCCTGACGGCGCGGAGGCGCTGCGCGGCGCGCTGGACGACCATGTGGACGCGGACCCGTTCAACGGCGACGTGGCGTCGCTGTCGCGTGACGGGCAGAGCATCCTGGGGCACGTACTCGGTGGGCAGGGCACCGAGCAGGCGGCCGAGGGGCTGTCCCGGTTGGTGGGGATCCGCTCCAGCTCGATCATGAGGCTGCTGCCACTGGTCGCACCCATGATCATGTCGTTGCTGGCCGTACGGGCGACCCGCGGGAGACTGGGCACCGAGGCCGTCGCCGACGCCCTGAAGCAGGAGGACGCCGCGCTGCCCGACGAGCTGAGACACCTGCTCGCCACCATCTTCGACAACGACGCCATCGACACACCCGGGCAGCCGAACCTCGATCGGTGAACGGTAAGCTGGTGCGGTGATCGTCCTGGCCTCAGCGTCCCCCGCCCGGCTGGCCCTGCTCCGCAGCGCCGGATTCGACCCCAAGGTTATCGTCAGCGGTGTCGACGAGGAGTCATACTCCGCCTACTCGCCCGCGGCGCTCGCCCTCGAGCTCGCCAAGGCCAAGGCGTCCGCGGTCGCGAGCGGGCTCGAGGAGGGACTGGTCATCGGCTGCGACTCGATCCTCGAGCTCGACGGCAGGCCGTACGGCAAGCCGGCGACGCCCGAGGAGGTGGCCGAGCGCTGGCGGGTCATGCGCGGCCGGACCGGACGCCTGGTGACCGGCCACTGCGTCATCGACGTACCCGCCGGCCGGCAGGTGGCCGAGGTGTCCACCACCGTGATCCACTTCGGCATGCCGTCCGACGGGGAGATCGCCGCCTACGCCGATACCGGCGAGCCGCTCGGCCTGGCCGGGGCGTTCAGCATCGAGGGGCGGGGCGGCTGGTTCGTCGACGGCATCGAGGGCGACCACGGCAACGTGCTCGGCATCTCGTTGCCGCTCCTCCGCAACCTGTTCGCCGAACTGGGCTACGCGGTGACGTCCTTCTGGCGCTAGCCTGCCGGGCATGCGATCAGTGCGCGACTTCGTGGCGGGTGTCGGCTTCTTCTTCCAGGGTGTGGGCTGGGTCGCCAAGCACGGCCGGTGGTGGCTGTTCGGGTTGATCCCGGCGCTGCTGGCTTTCGCCGTGTACGTGGGGGCGCTGATCTTCCTCGGCACGAACGCCACGGATATGGCGGAATTTCTTACGCCATTCGCTGACACGTGGGGGTGGCGGGACTTCTTCCGGACGATGATCGCGATCGCGCTGGTCCTCGGCGGGTTGGCGCTGGCGGTGCTGACCTTCACGGCGCTCACGCTGGCGGTCGGGGAGCCGTTCTACGAGAAGCTGTCCGCCATGGTGGATCCGCTGCCGGGGGCGGAGGAGCAGCCGTGGTGGCGGACCTTGCCCCGGTCTCTGCGGGACAGTCTGGTGACGTTGGGGTACGTGCTGCTTTTCACCGTGCCGCTGTTCTTTCTGGGGTTCGTGCCGGTGGTCGGGCAGACGGTGGTGCCGGTGCTGGGGGCCATGGTCTCCGGGTTCTTCCTGACGGTGGAGCTGACGACGCTGGCGTTGGAGCGGCGGGGGATGGCGCGTAAGGAGCGGTTCGCGTTGTTGCGGGGGAACAAGGCGGGGGCGTTGGGGTTCGGGGTGGTGGTGTTCCTGCTGTTCCTGGTGCCGTTCGTGGCGGTCATCGCGATGCCGGCGGCGGTGGCGGGGGCGGCCCTGCTCGTCCGCAACCGCCTGGTCCCAACGGGCTGACTACGCGGCGCGGTCGTCCACAACCCTGCTCCACCTTCACCCCGCTATCCCCAGAACGCGGTTCGGCGCGTCGCGGACCCCCTCCGCCCAGGCACCCTCATGCATCATGACGACCAACGCCTCCGAGCCCTGCCTGACCCTGACCAGCCCCACCGACGTCCTGGCCGCCGTGCCCTACCTCGTAGGCTTCCACCCGGTCGACAGCCTGATCGTGCTCGGCCTCGCCCATGGCCAGGCCAAGGTGGCGACCCGCTGGCCTCTGCCCTTCCCGCCGGGCACGCTCGACCCGTTGGCCACGCTGTTCGAGCGGGAGGCCATCACCCACATCATCGTGATCGGCTACGGCCCCGGAGACCGGGTCACCCCGGCCGTGGACGAGGCCCGCCACCTGGCCGCCAGGTCAGGCGTCGGCGTGGATGAGGCACTACGAGCAGAAGACGGCCGCTACTGGTCCTACATCTGCGACACCCCGCGCTGCTGCCCGCCCGAGGGCACCCCGTACGACCCCTCGACCAGCCAGATCGCCGCCGAGGCGACCGTGCACGGCCTGGTAGCCCTCCCCAACCGCCAGAGCCTGGAACGCACCATCGCCCCCATCGCCGGCCCCATCCGGGTCGCGATGCGCCGCGCCACGGCAGAGGCGATCGCCGACCTGCGCACCAGGCTGATGGAGGCCACGGACGTGAACGCGTTCGCCCAGCAGTTCGTCGCCCGAGGCATCATCAGAGTCCGCGCCGCCCTGGCCACCCACGCCGCAGGCGGCCGCCTGGACGACGCGGAAGCGGCCAGACTCGGCCTGGACCTGGCGGTGATCAGAATCCGCGACGAAGCCTGGACCCTCGCCCGCGACACCCACGCCCCCCTCTGGAAAGACCTCACCCGCCGCCTGGAACCACGCTTCATCCCACCGGTGGCATCCCTGCTGGCCATGGCCTCCTGGCGCACCGGTGACAGCGTCCTGGCCACCATCGCCCTCGAACGCGCCCTGACCACCGACCCCAGCTACTCCATGGCCAACCTCCTCATGCACGCCCTCCAGCAACTCCTGTCCCCGGCCACCCTGCTCGACCGCCTCCCCACCCCATCCGAACTGGACACCGCAATGGGCCCCGTCCACGCAGGCTGGCTGATCCCCTTGATCAACATCCTCGACGAAGACCATGAAACAGCCGCCTGATCTGCACACCTCAACCCCGCCCCGAGCCCAACCGCCCCGACCCTTAAAAGGAAGATGGAGTTCATAGCCTTCGGCAGTACGAAATCAGATAATCTGATTCTATGAAGGTGATGACTGCCACCGAGGCGTCTCGGAGCTTCGCGACGGTTCTCGACGAAGCAGAGCGAGGTGAAACAATCATGGTGACTCGGGGTGGAAAGCGGATTGCGATGATCGGTCCCGCGCCCACTGCGCCAGGACGGATGGTCAAGGCCTTTTTGGCCAGAAGCGCGGGGACACTGGACGCCGACTTCGAGGGCGATGTGGCGGCGGCCCGCGAGACGGTCGACGACGAGATGAGGAACACGTGGCCCGACGCCTGATCCTCGACACGGGTGTGCTCATCGCCGCGGAGCGAGGCAAGGCGTCTGTGGACGCGGTGATCGAGGACGCCGACGATGTGGCGATCGCCGCTATCACCGTGGCCGAGTTGCTCGTCGGTGTAGAGATGGCCGATGCGGCACGGCGCCCCAGTCGGCAGGCTTTCGTGGATGAGGTTCTTGCGCTGATCCCGGTCGAGGAATACACGACGGACATTGCCAGGGTTCATGCTCGTCTGATGGCGCATGTCCGGCGAGAGGGGAAGAAGCGGGGAGCGTACGATCTGCTGATCGCTGCGACGGCCGCGACCACCGCGAGAACGGTGATCACGATGGACTCGTCCGCCGCGTTCGACGATCTTCCCGGTGTCAGGGCGCAAGTCGTTCCTCGTTGAGCGGTACCGCTTGGTCCGCTGGTTCTCCTCGCGACGCCGCCGTTTGTTGGATGCAGGCATCGGAGGCGGGTAGCCCGAGATCTGGATGTCATGCGCCGGCTGGGCGAGGACATGTCGACCGTCAGCGTGTCAGTGCGGCGCCCAGTCGGCGGATCGTGTCGGCCTCGTCGGGGTTGATGTCGTCGCTGGGTGGCGCGTGTTCGGTGATGGCTGCTCCGATGATGTCGTCCACTTGGGAGACGAGGTCGATCAGTCGCTGCGGCTGTACGCCGTTCGGCTCTGGGTAGCAGGTTGCGCCGAAGGCGGTGGGTTCCAGGACGTCCAGGTCGATGTGTACGTACACGGGGCCGCGCAGGCCGTCGAACGCGCGTTCCAGGTCGTCGACGCCGTACCTGAGCAGGCCGGTCTTCGCGAGGTACTCATGCTCGGACACGTCGCCCGCCCGCTCTCCGGCGATGATCACCTGCTTTGGTGTCAGCGGCTGTTCCGGTGTGAGGGCGGGCGGCCCGTCGCCCAGCAGCGCGCGTACCACCATCCCGTGGAAGGCGCCCGATGGCAGGGTCTGTGGACTGTAGACGTCCGGGTGCGCGTCGATCCACAGCACCGTCAAGGCGTCCCCATAGCGGGCGCGGGCAGCGGCGACAGGCGGGATGTCGACCGCGCAGTCGCCGCCGATGGTGATCACCCGGTCGTCGATGGCGGCCAGTGCCTTCCGCGTCAGCCGCTGGTTCTCCACGAGTACGTCGAACGCGCGGATCCCGGCCGTCTTGTCCCCTCCGGTCTCAAGCACCGGCACGGTCACCACCGCGTCGGCCGGAACCAGTTCGGCGGCGCGGCGGGCGCCGGCCATCAGTTGCGGCGCCTTGCTGGATGCCGAGCCTTGCCATTGTGGTACGCAGAGCACAGTCGTCATGCGGCGACCATACGAGGTGTCAGGATCAAAGGTCTAGATCGTCTTATGCCGGCGATCGCTAGACGGCGCAGGGCGCGCTGGCGCCCGTGCGGATCTCGTAGAAGATCGCGCGGCGTTGGGCCGGCGGCACGACGGCGCGGCCGGCGCAGAGCGTGAGGTCGCCGCTCAGCGCGTGGAGGATCACCTGGCAGCCGGGCAGTGGCCGGTTGTCGAAGGAACCGACCTGCTGGCCGGGGACCACGCCGATAAAGGCATCGCAGGAGCTGTAGCTAATGTCGGTCGTCGGCCGAGAGAAAGCCGTGTCGGTGAAGAATGTGAGCCGTCCTACGTCCGCATGTGCCGGGGCGGCCATAAAGATCGCCCCGGCGATTACTGTAATGGCCGCACATGCCGCGCGACCAGGGCGAATAGTGCGTAACATTGTCTCTCCCCGTAAAGTAGTCACCCGTTTACTGAAATGGAATGCGCGATCGGACTCCTGCATTCATGTGTAAACGCGTGCGGTGCCCGATGCAAGGGCATTCCCAGGGCAATTCTGGTGCCACCACGAGCTGGTCGATGAGGGTGACCGGCCGGTCGTCGTGGACGTCGTTGGCCAGACTCGCGAGTGTCACGGCATGGGCCCGATGCCCCTTGCTGTCCGGCGCCTCGGGTCGCGGCGGCGAGTTCCCGGTGGGGCACCAGCGCGGTGATCAGGGCCTGTCAGGTGGGCGACAGCACCAACTGGCCGACGCCGACGCCGACGGTGAAGGCGAGCAGCAGCGTCGGTGGTATCGGCCGGCGCGGCGGGGCCCGCGGCCAGACCGGCCCTTCGTCGATCCAGGGCACATGCCCTCCTGCCGCCACGGCTCCCCGACCACCCTGACGACGTGTCCGGATTGCGGAAATGTTGCCGGGAGATGTCTTGTGGGTCGGACGACGTCCGTCGTAGCCTGTCGGCACTTGCGATTGATACGCATCGACGATTCCCCCGGGAGGTGTCATGGCGGCGTTCACCAGCAAGGACGTCGCGCGTATCGCCGGTGTCTCGCAGAGCACCGTGTCCTACGTGATGACCGGCAAGCGACCCATCTCCGAGCGCACGCGGCGGCGGGTCCTTGACGCGATGGAACAACTCACCTACGAGCCGCACTCCGGTGCCCGGGCTCTCGCGGGGCGTCGTACCCGCGTGGTCGGTCTGGTCGTGCGCTTCGGGGTCGGGGGCGAGACCTTCGGGTTGCTGCCGTTCATCGAGACCATCGCCAGCTCGGCCCGCGCCCACGATCACGAGGTGCTGCTCGTGACCGCGGACGAAGGCTCCGCGGGTCTGCGGCGGCTCGCCGGACGGGCCCTGTGTGACGCGATCATCATGATGGACATCGAGGAGCAGGACGACCGGGTCCCGGTGGCCGCCGCGCTGTCCGTTCCGGTGGTGCTCATCGGTGTGCCGGCCGACCCGGCCGGGCTGCACTGCGTCGACCTCGACTTCGAGGCGGCGGCCCGGATGGCCGTCGACGAGCTGGCCGGCACCGGACACGACGAGATCGTCGTGGTGGGTTACCCGTCCTCGTCGATGGAGCGGGGTCTGAACTTCGTCGGTCGTGTTCTGCGATCCGCGCGGCGGCAGGCGCAGGTGCGCGGCCTTCCGCTGACGGTGATCGAACCGGTCGAACGTGGACAGGAGGCCGCCGCGGCCGATCAGCTCCTCGCCCGGCGGACCGGCGGGCGTCTTGGAGTAGTGGTGCCGCACAGCGACGCGATCGTGCCGCTGCTGAACGCGCTGCGCAAGCGGGACGTCGTGCCAGGCCGTGACATCTCCCTCATCGGACTCAGTACCGACCGTGAGGCTGAGCAGTCCGACCCGCCGTACACGAATGTCTCCGGGGAGCCGCGCGACGTCTCGCGGCGCGCGATGGAGACGCTGTTCTGGTTACTCGATCCGAGTTCCGGGGCGGAACGTCCCGCAATCGAGCTGGTCGCGCCACGACTTACCCGTCGTACGACCGTGATGCCCACTCCCTCCAACTGATCATCGATGGCCTCGGGCCGGTGATGCGCGTCGTCGATGCGTATCGACGGCCCCTCACACGACTGCAGTCGATACGTATCGACGCGGACCCGATCCAGCCCGGAAACCTTCCGTATCCGAAAGGACACGACATGATCCGCTCCCCCCGATCCCGCCGAGCCCAGGCCGCGCTCGCCTCGATGCTCACCCTGCCCCTCGCACTCACCGCCTGCGGTGGCGGCTCGAACGGTGGCGGCTCGAACAGCGGCGGCGACTCCTCGACCCTGCGGGTGCTCGACTACTACAACAACGAGCCGAGCAAGACGGTCTGGCAGAAGGCCATCGACGCCTGCGGCAAGCAGGCCGGTGTCACCATCCAGCGCGAGTCGGTGCCCGGCGCGACCCTGATCCAGAAGGTGCTCCAGCAGGCGTCCTCGCGGACCCTTCCGGACGTCCTGATGCTGGACAACCCCGATCTGCAGCAGATCGCCCAGACCGGTGCTCTCACTCCGCTGAACGACCTCGGGCTCAAGGCCGACGGGTACGTGGCCGGCGTGGTCAGCGCCTCGACGTACAAGGGCAAGCTCTACGGCCTGCAGCCGATCACCAACACCATCGGGCTGTTCTACAACAAGGACCTGCTCGCCAAGGCGGGCGTGACGCCGCCGACGACCTGGGCGGAGCTGAAGACGACGGCCAAGAAGCTGACCTCCGGCGGCACGTACGGGCTGGCGTTCTCGGCACCGGCGAACTACGAGGGCACCTGGCAGTTCCTGCCGTTCATGTGGTCCAACGGCGGCGACGAGAAGAACATCGCGACGCCGCAGACCGCGCAGGCAGTGCAGTTGTGGGTCGACCTGATGAACGACGGCTCGGTGTCGAAGTCCGCTCTCAACTGGACCCAGGCGGACGTCAACGACCAGTTCCGGGCGGGCAAGGCCGCGATGGCGGTCAACGGGCCGTGGCAGTTCCCCGCGTTGGACGAGGGCAAGAGCGTCAAGTACGGGGTGGCGCAGATCCCGGCACCGGTCGCGGGCAAGCCGGTCGTCGCGCCGCTCGGCGGTGAGACGTGGGCCGTGCCGCAGACCGGGAGCAAGGACAAGCAGGCCAAGGCGGCCAAGGTCGTCGCCTGTCTCAACTCGGACGACAACCAGCTCAGCCTGGCCAAGGACACCCAGACCATCCCCACCAAGACGGCGCTGCTGGAGAAGTTCAGCTCCAGCAACCCGAACATGGCCGGGTTCGTCGACCAGATCCCGACCGCACGGGCCCGCACCGGCGAACTCGGCGCGGACTGGCCGAAGGCGGCCACGAAGATCTACACCGCGTTCCAGTCCGCGCTGACCGGCCAGGCCACACCGGCCAAGGCCCTGGAAACGGCTCAGAATGGTTGAGCACCCACAACAGTCCACGATGGTGCGTCAGACAAGTCCACCGCCGACGACCGTGGCGGTTGCCGGACCCCGCTTCTGGCAGTCGCGCCGCTTCCAGAACCGCGCCGCGCAGGTGCTGTTCCTGGCCCCGGCCGTGATCTACATGGTGGGGTTCTTCGGCTACCCGATCGTCAAGAACTTCGTGATGGCCTTCCAGGAGTACTCGACGAGCACCTTCTACACCGGCGAGGCGCCGTGGGTCGGGTTCGCCAACTACTCCGCGGTGGTGTCCTCCCCGGTGTTCGGCAAGGCCCTGCTGAACACCGTCCTGTTCACCGCCGGCTCGATCGCCGCGCAGTTCGTCATCGGGCTGGCCCTGGCGATGTTCTTCCGGCGCCGATTCCCGCTCAACGGTGTGCTCCGGTCGTTGCTGTTGCTGCCGTGGCTGATCCCGCTGATCGCCTCCGGCGCGGTGTGGCGGTGGATCCTCGACAAGGACAACGGCGCGCTCAACCGGTTCCTGGCCGCCATCGGCGTGGCGAGCGACCACCCCGGCTGGCTGACCAGCACCTCACTGGCCCTGGTGGCGGTGATCATGGTGAACATCTGGATCGGCATCCCGTTCAACCTGACCATCCTCTACGGCGGACTCCAGGAAATCCCGGAGGACCTGTACGAGGCGGCCGCGCTGGACGGGGCGAACGGCCGGCAGCGGTTCCGGTATGTGACCTGGCCGTTGCTGCGCCCGGTGGTGAGCGTCGTGCTGGTGCTCGGCGTGGTCTACACGATCAAGGTGCTGGACGTGATCCTGGCGCTGACCGGCGGCGGCCCGGCCAACGCCAGCCAGACCATCGCGACGCAGTCGTACCACCTGTCGTTCGTGCAGTTCGACTTCGGTCAGGGGGCCGCGCTCGGCAACATCCTGATCGCGATCTCCCTGGTGTTCGCCATCTTCTACCTGCGCGCCAACCGGCGTGCCGTGGACGAGTGAGGCCGTCATGACCACCGCCACAAGGCGCACCCGGGCCGGCTGGGGCAGCACCGTCGCCGGGATCGTCATCCTCGCTGTTCTGCTGTTCCCGATCTATTGGATGGTCAACGTCTCGCTGCAGCCGAGCGGCTCGGCGGTCGGCACCCCGTGGCTGCCGTTCGACCTCAGCTTCGACGGCTACGCCACCGCGCTCGGTCAGCAGGGCCGCAACCTGGTCACGAGCCTGGTCGTCGCCCTCGGCTCGGTCGTGTTCAGCCTGCTGATCGCGATGCCGGCGGCGTACGCCCTGGCGCACTTCAAGGTCCGCTTCGCGGGCGCGTTCCTCTTCGGGATCCTGATCTCGCAGATGATCCCGGGGATCGTCATCGCGAACGCGCTCTACACCGCCTACAACGACCTGGGACTGCTCAACTCGATCCCGGGCCTGATCCTCGCCGACTCGACCGCGGGCATCCCGTTCGCGATCCTGATCGTCCGCGCGTTCATGACCAACATCCCGCGGGCGGTCCTGGAGGCCGGCCGGGTCGACGGGGCCGGCCACGTCCGGACGTTCGTCTCCATCGTGCTGCCGATGAGCCGCAACGCGCTCATCACCGCGGCCCTGTTCACCTTCCTCTTCTCCTGGGCGGACTTCCTGTTCGCCCTCACCCTCACCACGACCGAGGACGTGCGCCCGGTGACGCTCGGGCTCTACACCTACATCGGGACATACGTGAACGACTGGAGCTCGGTCATGGCCACCGCCGTGCTCGCCTCCATCCCGGCCATCGTCCTGCTCGTCGTCGCCCAGCGCTACGTCGCCGCGGGAACGACGGCCGGCGCCGTCAAGTGAATCCAGCAAACGCCCAGCAGAACCCCCAGCAGAAAAGGTTCGACATGACAAACGGAACTGCCGGCCCGCTGCGGGTGACGGTGTGGGGCGAGAACCGCCACGAGCAGATCGAGGAGCACGTGGCGAAGATCTATCCGAAGGGCATGCACACGACGATCGCGGAGGGCATCGAGGAGAACCTCGGCGACGGCTGCGTCGTCCGCACGGCGACCCTCGACGACCCGGAGCACGGGCTGACCGAGGAGGTGCTGGCCGGCACCGACGTGCTCACCTGGTGGGGTCACGCGGCGCACGACGAGGTCACCGACGAGGTCGTCGAGCGCGTCCACCGGCACGTGCTGTCCGGGATGGGACTCGTCGTGCTGCACTCCGGGCACTGGTCGAAGATCTTCACCAGACTGATGGGGACGAGTTGCACCCTGCGCTGGCGCGACGAGCACGACCGTGAGCTCATCTGGACGGTCGACCCCACGCATCCCATCGCCAAGGGCGTGCCGCACCCGCTGATCATCGAAGAGGACGAGATGTACGGGGAGTTCTTCGACATCCCGGCACCGGACGAGCTCGTGTTCGTCAGCTCGTTCAGCGGCGGGGAGGTGTTCCGCAGCGGCTGCACGTTCCGCCGCGGCCACGGCAAGATCTTCTACTTCCGGCCGGGGGACCAGGCCTACCCCACCTACCATCACAAGGACGTGCGCCGGGTCATCGCGAACGGGGTCGCCTGGGCCCGCACCGATCGGCCGGACCGGAGCCATCCCGTGCTCCTGCGGTACGCGACCGGGGAGTTCTTCCAGGGCCAGGGCTACACGGGACCGCTCCAGTGAGCTTCCGGACGATCTCCTCCAGCTCGGCGGATCCGCTCCGGGTGGTCATCGCCGGGGCCGGCAGCATGGGCCGGGCCTGGCTGGCCACCGTCGCCGACTCGCCCGAGGTGACGCTCACCGGCATCGCCGACCTGGACGTGGCGCTGGCCCGCGCGTCGGCCGACGGCGCCGGCCTGCCGGACCTTCCGGTCGGCACCGACGCCGTCGCGCTCGCCCGGCAGACCGGCGCCCAGGCGCTGATCAACGTGACCATCCCCGAGGCGCACCACCCGGTGACCACCGCGGCGTTGTTCGCCGGTCTGCCGGTGCTCGGTGAGAAACCGGTCGCGGAGAACGTGAGCCGGGCGCTGTCCATGGCCGCCGCGGCGGAGGTCACCGGTGAACTGTTCATGGTCAGCCAGTCCCGCCGCTGGAACCCGCAGCTCGCCGTGCTGCGGGGGATGACCGAGCGGCTCGGCGCGATCGGGACGGTGAGCACGGCGTTCTTCCGGTCCGAGCGGTTCGGCGGGTTTCGCGATCTGATGGCGTACCCGTTGCTCGTCGACATGGCGATCCACGCCTTCGACTCGGCGCGTTTCCTGCTCCGGGCCGAGCCGGTGACGGCGTACTGCCAGTCGTACAACCCGCCGTGGAGCTGGTTCGCGGGGGACGCCAACGCGACCGTGGTGTTCGAGATGGAGGGCGGCACCCGGTACGTCTACAACGGCAGTTGGTGCAGTCCCGGCGACATCACTTCATGGAACGGGACCTGGCGGGTCAGCGGAGAGAAGGGCACCGCGCTCTGGGACGGCGACCACGAGCCGGTCCTCGACGCCGAGGTGGAGGCCGGTGAACCGGCCGGCTCGCCGTACTCCGGGATCGCCGGCGCTCTGCAGGTGTTCGTGCGGGCGCTCCGGACCGGGGAGGTGCCGTCCGGCGAGGTGCACGAGAACGTGATGAGCCTGGCGATGGTGGAGGCGGCGGTGCGGTCGGCGACGAGCGGGCGGCCCGAGCGCCTGGACGACGTGCTCGAGCGGGCCCACGCGCAGGCGCTGCGGGAGGAGACCCAGGTGGACGTACGGAACGCCCTCGCCGGATGGTCCTCGGTGCGGGACGTGCTGGCCGGCCCCGAGCGGGTGGAGACGCGATGACGGAGTTGCGTGTCGCGATGGTGGGGGTGGCGTAGCGCCGACGGCTACAGATTCTCCTCGCGTCGCCGCCGTTCGTTGTAGGCCCGCATCCGTGGCGGGTAGCCCATGATCTGGACGTCGTACACCGGCAGGGCGAGGTCTCGGGCGACCTTGTGGATCACAGCGGGGGAGCCGACCCGGCGGCGGGTCCACTCGCCGTCGTCGGCCACGGCGACGGCCGTGGTGTCCGTCGCGAAGGTCTCCGGCTCGACGAAGAACTCGACGCCTCGCCGCGACTTGGCGAAGGCGATGAGCGCTTCGATATCGGCGTCAGTGGCTTCCCGGTCGAACTTCGCGATTTTGGAACCGCGCAGCCGCCGAATGCCGTAGCGGTCTCGCCATCTCATGAATCCTTTTTATACCGTCAAACGGCCGCGCGCGTCGGGGTGATCTAGGGGACACATCGGGGATTCTCCTGATGCCACGATGACGTGGGGCCGTCAGTATGGGTGGTGACCGCCCGTTCTAAGGAGAGGCATGGCTGTTATGGCTGGGGTACCCACACCCCCGGGCCCGGGACAGGTGCCGCCCGCTCATCTGCGCGTCACCAACCAGGACCGTGAGCACGTGGTCGAGCACGTCCAGGCCGCTTACGCGGAGGGCCGGTTCGACAAGATCGAGTTCGACGACCGGTTGGATCGCGCGATGACCGCGCGTACGCACGGTGATCTGATGCCCATCATGGCGGAGCTGTACGGCGCGGGCGCCGTCCCCAGGATCCGGCCGATGCCCGCGCCGGTTCGGCCGCAGGCGCCGACGGAGAGTAACGAACGGCTCGGGGCTTCGGCGGCTCATCTGCTGACGCTGGTGGGGTTCCCGATCGTCGGGCCGTTGATCCTGCTGCTGACGGGCGGCAAGACCTCGCCGTACATCCGACGGCACGCGCTGGAGGCGCTGAACTTCCAGCTCACCGTGGTGGGGGCGACGTTCCTGTTGCCGTTCACCGTGATCGGGGTGGTGCTCATCCCGGTCATCTGGGTGGCGGCGGTCGTTCTGTCCATCGCCGGTGGCATTTCGGCGCTGTCGGAGAACCCGTTCCGCTATCCCATGACGGTTCGCCTGGTGAAGTGACGCATAAGAGCTCGTGCGGTCGGCTGACGTCAAAGCATGCATGCGATGAAACCGCGGACATACGCCTGGTTGTGGTACGGCGACTTGTCCGGCGTCGTCGGGCCGGGCGCCGGGGGACCGGGGATGCCGG
>NZ_JBEZYD010000056.1:0-68057 GCF_040638335.1 Nonomuraea sp. NPDC026600 | reverse complement strand
CGGCCTTCGGCGACTCCTCCCGAAAAGCCCGGAACGCCACCAGCGACGTCCAAGAAATCCCAATCGTCCCGAACTATTTCGCTGAGATCACCTCAGTGCCTCCCTGAACTTGGAGGAGATACCCGCCGGGTGGTCTCTCCGGGAAGGAAACCTGAAGTTCGAGGACGGGGTGAAGTATAGAGTTGCCGCCTATTCCTCGAAAACTAATGCCATACTCCGCCCTGTTGATTTCACGACCAAGGTGAAGAAGGATATTCCGCTCGACAGAATTTTGATCCAGGAGTACCTGTCCGACCGTGACAAGAATGTCCTTCTGGCTGACGGCGAGTTCAAGGCGCGGGCGCGACTCTATTGCTGAGCAAAGTGTGCTCACGAAAAGAGGCTACAGGGGTCTCGCATCGCGTCACCTTGGTGGCGACCTCAATGCCGTGCGGGCGGGTCACGGCAGCTTGGGTCTTCTTCTCTACTCTCGCGGCGCCTGCGCCTGCCACGCTTGATGTGCTTCTAGCGCTTTCGCTCGTTCGTCAGTAGGAGGGCTCTTCCTCGTTTCTTCCGAGGGTAGGGCTGGTTGGTGTGCCGCGATTGAGGAGCGCCGTAGCCTGGCATCATCTGCCTTGCCCTTTCGGGCCAAAAGGAAGGGCGCACGCAGTGATCGATCTTGGGCTGGACATCCCGCTCTGGTTGAGCGGGATCTTCGCCGTCGCGGTTCTCCTTGGGTGGCTGGGCGTCGCTGCCGCCAAGGTGATCAAGGAGTTCATGCCGAGCGGCAGCAGGGATCGCAAGGAGCTTTGGTACACGTTTCTTGAGCACCGCCGAGCCCAGGGCCCCGGCGTTGATTCGATTTGTCGAGTTCCGTTATGTTGATCAGATGTTGTAGACGGCGAAGGCGGCATTGTGATCGAGCAGGTCACGGCGGGCATGGGCGATGTTGGCGTGGTCTGCCAGGCGCATGGTGCTGATGACCAGGTTGCGGAAGCTGGCCAGGACTCGGGGTGCGGCACCGGTCCTGACCTGGGAATGGTCCTCGCGGAAGGTGACGTCGCGGACCCAGTGGAGACGATTTTCCACGGTCCAGTGCGCGCGTTCGTAGTGGTTGAGGTGAGCGGGCCCGGCCAGGTCAGTGGGCAGGCTGGTGATGCCGTACACGATCTCTTTACTGGTCCACGGGCCGTCTATCTCGCCGACATCGCGGCGGAGCCGGAAGGCCTGGCGGGCGCCGGGGAACAGCTCGCCGGTCACCTCGACGGTGCGGATGGTCCGGCGTTCGCGGCGATGGTGCCCGCTGTCGTCGTCGATGGCGGTGGTCTGGGTCCAGTCGGCATCCGGCCCCGACAACAGGGCGTGGGCGGCGGCTCGGGTCAGCGGCTGATTCCCTTTCAAGATCAGGACGTAGTGGGCGTTAAGTTGTCCGGTGATCAGGCGGGCGGTGGCCTTGGTGGTGTGCAGCGCGTCCAGGGTCAGCACCATCCCGGCTACCTCCAGTTGGGACAGCAGCGTGCGGGCTGCCGGTCCTTCGCACCGTTTGCTGGCGACTTGGCTCTGCCCCAGCACGACGCCACGCTCGTGGCTGATCGCCCCGACCAGGAAGATGCAGCCGCCGTCGGCGGTGCGGGCGCCGCGGCAGGCTTTGCCGTCGATCGCGGCAGCGGGCAGCAGTCCGGCCGGCGCAGGATGGGTGATCTGTCGTCGGGTAACGCGGCGTTGTTCCCGCCCGGCAGGGCCGGGGGTGTCGGGTATCTGCGGGTACGGGCGCCGACCCGCGCACCACATCGGTCACGTAGCCACCTAGCGCCGCGTCCAGGGCGTCGGCGTCCAGACCGGCCAGGACCCGGCGGAACATGCGCTCGCTGGGAACGGTGAAGCGTCCTCGTATCCCACCTGCCGAAACGCTCAACCTCGCCATACCGGATCAGAACCTGGGAACGCCGGGGCCCTGCGGATGAAGGCACTTCAGCAAGAAGTGCGGAAGGCATCGGAGCGGCGCAACCGGCTTCCCGAACCAGCGCTCGGCCTGCTTCGTCCCGACGCCGGGAACTGTCACTGCACCACATCACCCTGATGACAAGCATGTGCCGGCCAAGGGAGTTGCGTGAGAAGAATCAGCTGGTCAGCGACACTCGCGATGTTGATCGTCGCCCTCACCGCCTGCCAGCCACGCACCAGCCGGTGGGTGGAGCTCGAGAACCGCACGAGTGAGACCGTGTCGGTGAAATGGCTCGGCGACACGACCGCCGGCCGACAGGTTCCCCCCGGAGAATCGACGCGGATTGCGGTCGTGTCTGGAGCCTGCCTCCATGTGGGAGCCGAAGACGTGCTCGTGGCCGACACGGTCAGTGGACGCCGTTTCACCTTCGGCCCGCCCGCCTGCAAAGGCGGAAAGTGGACTCTGCCGACCAGTTGATCCGAGGCTGGACGCAGGGGGCACGTTGGAGACCATGGCCGTGGTGAACGCGCCGGCCATCCCTCAAGGTGGTTGGAACACGTCGGCGGCGTGACTGGCCCGAAGGGTGAGAAGCTCGCGTCCGCTGTCGACGCGGTCCGCGGCCGCGTTCTGGCGATGGCTACCGGCTTGGCCGCGCTGCTCGCGGTCTACTACACCGCCCACAACGCCGACAGCGTCCGGCGAACCTTCCACCCTGGCGAACGCGGCCACGACACCGTCACTCGGTACGGAGTTCGTCCGGGTCGAGGGCGCGGCGGAGGAGGGGGCGGGCGGCTCTGGCCACCAGGAGAGCTGTCACCACGCCGATCAGCACCATGAGGATCACGCGGACCGCCCCCCAGATGAGCGCTTTCGGCAGTTCCTGGAAGGCGTAGGCGCCGGTGGGGATCAGGACGACGCCCACCCCTGCGAGGGCGGCGACCAGGCACACCGGGATCGACGTGGTGAGCGCCTGGCGGATGAGGACCCGGCCCAAGGCGGGCACGGGCGCGCCGGCAGCGGCCAGCGCCGCGAACGACCGCCGGTGATCCAGCAGCGCCTCCGCCTGATGCACGACGAGGGCGGCGGCCGAGGTGGCCAGCGCGATCAGCAGGGCGAGGTCTATCAGCAGGTAGGCCGTCATGAAGTAAGCAGGGACGTCGTCGGCGCCATGCGAGAAGATGATCCCCTGTTGGGCGCCCTCCATGGAGCCAAAGAACACAGTCAGCCCCACCACTGACAGTGCGCGGGCCCAGCCCCGTGGGTCGGCTTCCACGAGCCGGGCCGCGAGCAGGGTCTCGGCCGCCCGCGCGCGCCGCCCCACCCACCGTGCGGCTGCCCTGATCAGCCAAGCGGTGGCGAGGACCAGGCCGAACAGCAGGAGTACCATGCCGATGGCCATGATCAGCGCCACGCCGTACGACCCGATCGGCCCGACATAACTGCTGATGAAGGTTCGGCCGTTGACGGTCGCGGGGATAGCGAGCGCCCCTAGCCCCGCCGTGACCAGCACCAGGTCGAGCACCCTCGGGCCGGTCGGCTGCGCCCGCCGGACCACGCCCAGCGGAGAGGACACCACGTGCCGTCCCGCCTTCAATCCTGAGAACGTGCCGCTGAGCGTCACTGCGACAAGGATCGCCGGCATCAGGAGAGGGCGGGTCAGCGGCAGCGGCCACGACAGTGCCAGGTCGATCATCAGGTACACCGCGATGCCGATCAGCCCGCCCAGTGCCGCCTGCCACCCGCCCTCGTACGCCCCGAGCAGGCGCACGTGGCGCGGCGTGGCCCCGGCCAGTCGAAGGGCGGCCAGCCGCCGTTCCCTGGTGGCGCCGGCCAGCCGGCTCACCTGGTAGAGGAAGGCCATCGCCGGGAGGATCAGCAGGGCCAACCCCAGCGAGGTGAGGGCGCGCCCATCGCTGCTGAAGAAGGCGTCGATGCGCGCGTCCCGCGCCTGGAGCAGGCTCACCGCCACGCAGAACAGGAAGGTCGCGAGCGCCGCCCCCGCGGTCATGAGGCGCCCCCGAACCCGCTCCTGCCGCGACCCGCCCCTGGCGAGCATGCGCATCACGGCGATCACGCGGCCACCTCCGAGGCGAGCGCTCCGTCACGCAACACGATCTCCCGGTCGGCGTAGGCGGCCACCCGGTTGTCGTGCGTGACGATCACCAGGGTGGTGCCGTCCGTGCGGGCCGTACGGGTGAGCTCGTCCATCAGCCGTTCGCTGGCCAGCGAGTCCAGCGCCCCGGTCGGCTCGTCGGCGAAGGCCACGCGCGGCCCGGTGACCAGCGCGCGGGCTACGGCGACCCGCTGTAACTGGCCGCCGGACAGCGCGCCCGGCCGCTGGTCGCCGCAGTCGGCCACGTCCAGGCGTTCCAGCCAGGAGCGGGCGGTGCGCAGCGACTCCTGGCGGCCGTGCCGGTCGAACAGCAGCGGCAGTGCCACGTTCTCCGCCGCGGTCAGCTCGGGAACGAGCTGGCCGAACTGGAAGACGACGCCGAAGCTCCGCCTGCGCAGATCTGTGCGCCCGGCCTCGCCGAGCGTGTCGATCCGGTCGCCGTCGAAGAGGACCTCGCCCGACTCTGGGCGGATGATCCCGGCCAGGCAGTGCAGCAGGGTGGACTTGCCCGAGCCGCTGGGCCCGGTGATCGCGACGATCTCGCCCGCGCCGATCTCCAGCGACACACCGTCCAAGGCGACGGTTTGCGCGAACGTCTTGCGTAACGCGCGTGCCTCAAGCATGAGGTTCCTCCTTCAGGTCGGCCAGCCGCAGCATGGCCGTCTCGATCCAGCGCAGGTCGGCGTCGAGGTGCTGGAGCGCGTAGTCGGCGGCCAGCGCCTGGGCGGGGGAGCCCGCCGAGCGCTCCGCCGTGAGCTCGCGCATCCGCGCCAGGTGCGCGGCCCGCTGCCGGGACAGGTAGCCGTCGGCGGCGCCGTTGGCCACCGACGCGACCACCACGCGGGACAACAGGACGCTGGACAGGTGCGGCGCGGGCGGCTCCACCCCGTCCAGCCACCGGGTGAGCTCGGCGAGCCCCTCCTCGGTGATGGCGTACACCGTGCGTTCCGGGCCGCCCTCCTGCACCGTCTCCGCGACCTCGGCGAACCCGTCGCGCTGCAGGCGCTGCAACGTCGCGTACACCTGGCCGTACGCGAGCGGCTTGGCGCCGGGCAGGCGCCGGTCGTGCTCGCGTTTGAGCTCATATCCGTGCTTGGGCCGCTCCACGAGGAGCCCGAGCATCACATGTCCAGTCGACATGATCGCGACTATACATGCGATTCATACATCGAGTGAATAGTGAAGCGCCTTGGTGGATTGTGCGTGTGATTTAACGCAACTGTATGTGGTTTTTAACCCAAGTCTTGTTAAGAGCTTGGCTGATTGCTAGAAAGTGAAGGCTTTCGACCCCCCAGCTCTGAGGAAGCCCATGCACCGTCCCTCACGCCGATCCTTCCTCGGGATCGGCGGTTCAGCGCTCGCTCTCGCCTTCACCACCAACCTGGCCGACCCGTGGACGGCTCAGGCCACCGCCAGGGTCGACTACCCCTTCCAGCTCGGCGTCGCGTCCGGAGATCCGCTGCCCGACCGGGTGATCCTCTGGACGCGACTGGCCGTCAAGCCCCTGGAGCCGCTCGGCGGCATGCCGTACGGCAGGATCAAGGTCGATTGGGAGATCGCGGAGGACGAGGCGTTCACGCGCCGCGCCGGCCACGGCTCCGCGTGGGCCACCCCCGAGTACGGGCACTCGGTCCACGTGGACGCCACGGGGCTGCGGCCCGGCCGCGAGTACTTCTACCGATTCCGTACGGGCGGCCAGATCAGCCCGGTCGGCCGGACCAAGACCGCCCCGGCGCTGAGGAGCAGGCCCGACGCCCTGAAGGTGGCCTTCGCCTCCTGCGCCCTCTGGCAGGACGGCTACTACAGCGCCTACCGCCACCTCGCGGAGGAGGAGCCCGATGTGGTCTTCCACCTCGGCGACTACATCTACGAGTACGGCATCGTGCCCACCGGCGGCCTGCGCAGCACCCCGGTGCCTGAGCAGTACCGGGTGCAGTGCGACACCCTCGACCGCTTCCGCATCCAGTACGGCCTCTACAAGAGCGACCCGGACCTGCAGGCCGCGCATCAGCGCGCGCCGTGGATCGTCACCTGGGACGACCACGAGGTGCTCGACAACTGGGCGGGCAAGTACGGGCCCGGCGGTGAGGTGACCGAGCAGGACTACATGGTGATCCGCGCCAACGCCTTCCGGGCCTACTGGGAGAACCTGCCCATCCGGGTGCCCGCCGTGCAGGGGCCCGACGCCCGGATCTACCGCAGGTTCACCTTCGGCGATCTCGCCGAGTTCAACGTGCTCGACACCCGGCAGTACCGCGACGACCAGGTCTGCGGTGACGGGCAGCAGATCAACTGCGCCGACCGGCTCGACCCCGCCAGGCAGATGCTCGGCGCCGAGCAGGAGAAGTGGCTGCTCGACGGCCTGGGAGAGTCCCGCGCCAAGTGGAACGTGCTGGCCCAGCAGATCGCCATGATGCAGCTCGACTACGACGCCGGACCGGCCCAGAAGCTCAGCATGGACCTCTGGGACGGCTACAAGGCCGCCAAGGACCGCGTGCTCAACGGCATGATCGACCGCGAGGTCAGCAACCCCGTGGTGCTCACCGGCGACATCCACTACAACCTGGCCGGCGAGCTCAAGACGAACTTCGACGACCCGGCCTCGCGCACGGTCGGCGTGGAGTTCGTCGGCACCTCGGTCAGCAGCGGCGGCAACGGCAACGCCAGCACCGGACTGCCGGCCGGGGGCAGCGACCCGACCAACCCGCACCTCAGGTTCTCCAGCTACCAGCGCGGTTACGTCTCCTGCGAGGTCACCCGGACTCAGTGGCGGGCCGACTTCAAGGTCGTCCCGTACGTCGACAAGCCAGGCGCGCCCGTCTCCACCCGGGCCAGCCTCGTGACCCTCGACGGCACCCCCGGCCTGCAGGCGCTCTAACCCCGGAAGGAACGATCATGCGTCACCTCACCGCCGCGCTGGCCGTCGCCGCCGCAGTCACGGTCCTGACCGGGCCGGGCGCGCACGCCGTCGCCTCGAAGCAGGACCCTTCGCCCGCCGTCCAGCCGCCCGAACAGGAGCCCGCCTCCGTCACCTCGATCAAGGTCAGACCGGGTAAGTCCAAAGGCACCGGCAGACTGACCCCCATCGCGGGCGCCGACAAGCTCATCGCCCCGCTCGGCGTGGACCCCGCCTGCCCGGCCAAGATCGAGATCGGCATGCGCAGCGACGCCAAGAAGGCCGGGTACGCCGACCTGTCCGTGGAGATCGACCAGCCGCTCAGCGCCTCCCGCTCGATGCTGTCCAGCTACCTGCCGCCCGGCTACGAGCTCGGCGCGAAACTGCTGGTCGCCGTCCCACCCGACACCCCAGAGGGCCCGTACGGCCTGCGCCTGAAGGCCGGAGACCGCACGCTGGCCGTGCCCGTCGAGGTGGTGACCCCGGACAAACTCGACAACGGCGGCAACCTCGCGCTCCGGCGGCAGGTCACCGCCTCCTCCCAGCACGTCAACGCCAACTACCCGCCCTGCAGCATCGCCGACGGCGACACCAGTTCCAACGGCTGGGCCGGGGGCAACGGCTGGAACGACGCCACCGCCAGGGCCTGGCCGGACACCGTGGCCATCGCGCTGGGCAGCGCCAAGCAGGTCTCCCGCGTGGACCTGTACACGCTGAACACCGAACGCTACCCGGCCTCGACCTACGGAGTGCGCGACTGGGACGTCCAGGTCCAGTCGGGCGGCCAGTGGCAGACGGTCGCCCAGGTGCGGGGCAACACCGCCGGCAACGCCCGCTCGGACTTCACGCCCGTCACGGCGGACGCCGTCCGCATCGTCGCGCTGGCCTCGAACGGCGCCAACGACTACACCCGCATCATCGAGGTCGAAGTGCGCTGACACCCACCGGGAGAGCCCTCGCGAGCGGGCTCTCCCGCCGATCACCGCCTGGTGAGGACCTCCGACTCCCAGAGGTCGCGATAGTAGCCCGGCTCGGTGACGAGCTCGTCGTGGTGGCCGCGCTGCACCACCCGGCCGTCCTCCAGCACCACGATCTCGTCCACCTGCTCCAGGCCCTTGAGCCGGTGGGTGACCAGCAAGGTGGTGCGGTCGTGCGTCACGTCGAGCAGGTCGGCCATCAGCGCGTCGGCGGCCTCCTCGTCCAGCGCCTCGGCCGGCTCGTCGAGCAGCAGCACGGGCGGGTCGTACAGCAGCGCCCTGGCCAGGGCCAGCCGCTGCAGTTGCCCGCCGGACACGGTCCTGCCGTCCTCGCCCAGCTCGGCGTCCCACCCGGCCCGCTCGACCCAATCATCGAGCCGAGCATCCCGTACGGCCTGCCGCAGCGCCTCGTCGTCGGCCTCGGGACCGGCGAGCCGCAGGTTGGCGCGCAGGGTGGTCTGGAAGATGTAGGGGTCCTGGGTGAGGCCCGTCATCATGGCCCGTACGTCGTCCGAGGCCAGTCGCCGCACGTCCACGCCGTTGACGCGGATGCTGCCGGACTCGGGCTCGACCAGCCGCATCAGCGCGGCCAGCAGGGTGCTCTTCCCGGCCCCGCTCGGCCCCACCAGGGCCACCCGCTTGCCGGGGGTCAGGGTCAGCGAAACCCCGTCGACGGCCGCCTGCTCCCGCCCGCCGCCCGGCTCCGCGACTGCTTCGGCCGGCTCCGAGACGCGGGGCGCGTGCTCCGCGGCTACGTCGGCCGGCTCCGGGGCGCGGGGCGCGTGCCGTACCACCAGGTCGTTGATCTCGACTGTCAGCGGCGACGCCGGGGCGGGTGACGCGGTGGCCGGCTCGGTGACGGCGGGCGGGGTGGAGCCGACGTCGCGAAGGCGCCTGAGCGCGGCCATGATGCCCGCCAGGCGTTCGCCCGCCGCCGCCAGCGGTAGCACAGGCTCGAAGGCGACCAGCGCGGTCAGGGCGAGGACCGCCGTGGCCACGCGATCGGTCCCCACGGTCTGGGCGAGCAGCACGATCGCCGCCACCGTCAGGCCCTGGACCAGCGTGCCGCCCGCCAGAGCGATGGCGTGGACGCGGGCTTGGCGGCGTTCCAGGTCGGCCAGGGTCTCGTCGGCGGCGCGGGCGCGGGCCAGGGCGCGGTCGCCGGCACCGTAGGCGGCCAGGTCGGCGGAGCCGTGCACCAGGTCGGCCACCCGTTCGGCGAGGGCGGCTCTGGCGGGGGCGATCCTGGCCGACCAGCGACGCGCGGCGGCGGCCGTACCGGCGGGCAGCGCCACGCCCGCCACGACCAGCCCCGCCACCAGGACCAGCGCCGCGACGGGCAGCAGGGTGAGGCCGATGACGACGGCGGCCAGGCCCGCGAGGGCGGCGGCCGCGGCGGGGAGGAGGCAGCGCACCAGGAGGTCCTGGACGGCCTCCGTGTCGTCCACCATCCGGCTGAGCAGGTCGGCGCCGCCGTGCCTGGGCCGCTGAGGCGGGATGAGGGCCTGGTAGAGGCGTTCGCGGGTGCCGGCCTGGGCGCGCAGGGCGACATCGTGGCCGGTGAGCCGCTCGGCATAGCGGAACACGCCCTTGCCGGTGGCGAACGCCCTGGTGGCCACGATGGCGACGCTCAGCGCGGCCAGCGGCGGCTGCCCGGCGGCCCGCGTGATCAGCCACGCCGCGGCGGCGATCAGGCCCAGCCCGGCCAGATCGGCCGCCGCCCCGGCCAGCACGGCCCAGGTGAGCCGGAGTCCCATCCGCCGGTTCATCGGTTCTCCCTCGCGACGGAGCGGTCGGAGATCACTCGACCCTCGTGGATGCGGACGACCCGGTCGGCCAGGTCGATCATGGCGGGCCGGTGCGCCACGATGATCGCGGTACGGTCCCGGGCCAGGTCCGCGGTGGCCGCCACGACGGCCGCCTCGCTGCGGCCGTCGAGCCGGGCCGTGGGCTCGTCCAGCAGCAGGACCGAGGTGTCCGGGCGGCAGAAGGCGCGGGCCAGGGCCACGCGCTGCCGCTGGCCGGCCGACAGGTTCGCGCCGCGTTCGCCCACCTCCGTGTCGTAGCCGTCGGGCAGGGACTGGATGAAGTCGTCCGCGTGGGCGGCGGTGGCGGCCTGCCTTACCTGCTCCGGGGAGGCGGAGGGGGCGCCGAGGCGGATGTTCTCGGCGACCGAGGTGGTGAACAGGTGCGGGCGCTGCGGGACGAAGGCCAGCCTGTCGCGCCAGGCGGTCAGGTTCAGGGCCCGCAGGTCGGCGCCGTCGACGAGGACCCTGCCTTCGGTCGGCTGGATGAAGCCCAGGATGAGGTGCAGGAGGGTGCTCTTGCCGCCGCCGCTCTCGCCGACCAGGGCCACGCGTTCGCCGGGCTCGATGGTGAGCGAGACGTGTTCGAGCGCGGGGTCGTCGCGGCCGGGGTAGCGGACGGTGACGTCCTCCAGCCGGATCGACGGTGTCCCGGAACCCAGCGGCTCTTGTGGCACGGAGGCGCCCACGGGGTCGGCTGAAGAGTCCAGGACGGCGAAGGCCGCGTCCGCCGCCGCCACCCCCTCCATCGAGGCGTGGAACCGGGTGCCCATGGCCCGCAACGGCAGGTACGCCTCCGGAGCCAGCAGCAGCACCAGCAGCGCCGTGGTCAGGTCCAGCGACCCGCCCAGCAGCCGCAGCCCGATCGGCACCGCCACCAGGGCAAGTGACAGCGACGCGCACAGCTCCAGCACCAGCGACGACAGGAACGCCACCCGCAGCGTACGCATGGTGGCGGCGCGGTGCGCGTCGGCCACCTGCTGGATGACCGTCGCCTGGTAGCGGGCCCGGCTGAAGGCCCGCAGCGTGGGCAGGCCGCGTACGACGTCGAGGAAGTGCCCGCCGAGCCGCGACAGCGCGTGGAACTGCTGCTCCGTGACGGCCTTGGTGGTCATCCCCACGAGGGCGCCGAACAGCGGGATCAGCGGCAGCGTGACCAGCACGATGACCGCGCTCGCCAGATCGGCGGCGAACAGCCGGACGAGCACCGCCACCGGCACCACCCCGGCGACGGCGATCGCGGGCAGGTATCCGGTCAGGTAGGCGTCGAGCCCGTCGAGGCCGCGTCCCGTGAGCGTGACCAGCTCACCCGAGCGGTGGCCGGTCAGCCGGGCCGGGCCGAGTTCCTGCAGGCGGGCCAGCAGGCGGTGCCGGAGGGCGGACTTGACGCCCGTCGCGGTACGGCCGGCGAAGATGCCCTGCGTCCAGGCGAGCAGCGCGCGTACGCCCACCACGGCGGCCAGGCCCGCCAGCGCCACGGTCGTGAACCGGCCCGACAGGACTCCGGCCAGCAGCTCCGCCTGCACGAGCACGAGCAGCCCGGCCGCCATCGCCGCGGCGAAGGTGACGGCCAGATGGCGCCGTACCGACTGCTCGGCCCGCATGAGCCGCAGGAGATCTTTGTGCACGAGCCCTCAAAAGAACGACGGGATCCGGACGGCGTTCTTACCAGGACGGAAAGTGCGCCACACCCATACTTGCGCGGCGACCACGATCGGCGCGAACGGCAGCGCCATGACACTGAGCACATTCAGCGTCGCGGCCGGCGCGGTGTGCTCCAGCAGGTACGGCATGCTGCCCAGGAGCACCCCGACGGCGGGGAGCGCGGCCACCGCCCCCGACACGGCCAGCGCGCGGCCCGAGCGGGTGGCCCCGGCCAGGCCGGGGGAGCGCCAGGCCAGGAACGTCCAGCCGTGGAAGGCGAACAGCAGCGTCACCACCACGCCCAGCATCAACCCCACCGGGTTCAGCAGGGACGAGCCGAACCCGGTGGCGGCCGCGTACAGGGCCACGCCCCAGCCGAACGAGAGCCCCAGCGAGCCGACGGTGATCATCAGATCCCAGAAGCCCCGCCAGGCCGAGCCCTCGGCCCGGCGGCGGAACCACAGCCCGGTGTCCCGCAGGATCCAGGACAGCAGCATGGCCACCACCACCGGATACAGCCCGAACAGCACCTCGCCCTCGAGCGAGGGGTAGACGCCGAACAGCGCCCCGGCGACCGCCACCAGCCACACCTCGTTGGCCAGCACGAACGGGGCCATGGCCGCCACCATGCGGTCCCGGCCGGAGACCGACCTGCCCAGCACCGGCAGCAGGAGTCCGACCCCCAGGTCGAAGCCCTCCAGCGCGAAGTATCCGGCCAGCAGCAGGGTGAAGCAGGCGAACCAGATCAGTTCCATCTCTCGGCTCCTAGTAGGTCAGCGCGGGTTCGGGGACGGCGCCGAGGTCGAGGTCACGTGGCCCGCGCCTGATCACCCTGGCGATGAGGACGTAGTCGACGAGCGCCAGCAGCCCCAGCACGGCGGCGAAGGCGACCAGCGAACCCATGATCATCGGCGGGGTCAGGCCGGGCGTCATGGCGTCGGCGACGGTGAGCTTCTCCCAGATCATCCACGGCTGCCGCCCCATCTCCCTGGCCAGCCAGCCCATGATGGCCAGTACGAACGGCAGCGGCGTCATCAGCATGAGCAGCGGATGCGTCCACCGCCAGCGCGGCAGGAAGCGGATCAGCGGCAGCATCAGGAACAGCACGACGAGCGCGAGCAACTGCCCGGCCTCCAGCATGATCACGAGCGGCACCGCCGCCGTGTCGCCCTCGAACTTGCCTTCCTGGAGACCGGCGAACTGCGCGTAGCCGAAGCCGAGGGTCAGGAAGATGCCGATCGAGGCCATGGTCACGCCCGTGCGCAGCGACTTGGTGAAGAACTCCACCTCGGACGTACGGCGGCGCAGTTGGTAGGCGCTCGCCCCGACCAGCACCATGGCCCCGGTGAACAGCCCGGCCCCGATCACGTGCGGGAAGGAGAAGATCAGCGTCTTGTTCGTGAACAGCGCGCCGACGTCGACCAGCTCCATGCGGTCGCCTCTGACGAGGGCTCCGGCCGGGTTCTGCAGGAAGGAGTTGGCCGCCATGATGAAGAAGGCGCTGGCGTACGCGGTGAGCGTCACGAGCCAGATGCACGCCAGGTGCGCCCTTTTGGGCACCCGCCCCCAGCCGAAGATCCACAGGCCGAGGAACGTCGACTCCAGGAAGAACGCCACCAGCGTCTCCATGGCCAGCGGAGCGCCGAAGACGTCGCCCGCGTAGTGGGACAGCCCGCCCCACGAGAGCCCGAACTGGAACTCCATCACCAGCCCGGTGACCACGCCCAGCGCGTAGTTGATGACATAGATCTGGCCCCAGAACCTGGTCAGCCGCTCGTGCAACGGCTTGCCCGCCCGCACCCAGCGCGTGTGCATGATCGCCACCAGCGGCGCCAGCCCCAACGTCAGCACGACGAACAGGAAGTGCAGGCTTCCCGTCACCGCGAACTGCAACCGGGCAAGTTCCAGCGCTTCCATGCGCCGACCCCCTTCATTGTGTCTGCCTACCTATAGACAGTCTACATATAGACAGTCTACATATAGATGGCCTACAGGTAGACTGGCTACATAATGAAGGGCTATCTAAGATCAGAGTCATGAACCCCGACGCGCTGCGCGGCCACATGGACGCTCTGCTGCTCTCCGTGCTGGAGCGCGAGCCGTTGCACGGTTACGCCATCATCGAGGCCCTGCAGGAACGCAGCGGCGGCGCGCTCAACGTGCCGACCGGCACCGTCTACCCGGCGCTGCGCAGGCTGGAGCGGATCGGCTGCCTGGCCAGCGAGTGGGCCACGGTCGGCGGGCGCAGGCGGCGCACCTACCGCCTGACCGATTCGGGGCGGAAGCAGTTGGAAGGGGAGCGGTCGGCCTGGGCCGAGTTCGCGAGTGTGATCGGTGGTGTGCTGCGGCCGAGGGTCACGCAGCCTGGCTGATGCGCAGGCAGCGCGTCGCGCCGTAGAGCTGCAGGCCCCAGAAGGCCGCCGTCACGAGGTTCGCGAGGATGGCGGGCAGGAAGATCTGGGCGCTCTCCTGCAGGCCGGCCCCATAGGAGAGCAGCAGGCCCAGCCCCCCGGTCACCGGCAGCATCAGCCAGACGATGATCCCCAGCGACTTGGTCACCAGCTGCGGCCTGCGGATCCACCGGGTGCCCCGGCCCAGCGCGAACAGCGACAGCCCGCCGTACAGGCCCGTGGACAGCTGCAGGATGTCGAGCCCCCGCGAGGCGGTGTCGTACCAGTCGGGCCTGGCGGCCCAGGCGGCCAGGGAGGTGGTGGGGTAGAAGCGCCAGATCACCGACCACATCAGCACGGTGATCGGCAGGCTGATGACCAGCAGCAGGCCCAGCCGCCGGCCGGCCGCGGCGGTCAGCTCCCGCTGGTAGCTCGGCACGATCTCGGTGATCGCGCCGAACTCCCGCACCGCCAGCCGCTCGGCCTCGGCCCGGGCCAGGCCCTCGGCCTCCAGCGCGTCGGCGGTGTCGGCCAGGCTGTCATGCGCCTCGACGACCAGGTCGCGCTTGGGACCCGGCGGCCCGCACAGGGATTCGCCCAGCTCGGCCACGTAGTCGTCGATGCGCATGTACCTATCTTAGGGAGGGAGATCCTCCTTTGTAATCCGGGACATCCCTGATGGCTTGGTAGGTAGGAAAAGTCCTACATATAGTGGTAGACATGCATATCTCCGCCGACCACGTGTTCACCGCGCTGGCCAGCCCGGCCCGGCGAGAGCTGCTGCGCCTGCTGCTCGACGAGGGCACGCAGCCGGCCGGGCGGCTGGCCGAACGCTTCGAGATGAGCCGCCCCAGCGTCTCGGAGCATCTCAAGGTGCTCAAGGACGCCGGCCTGGTGGCCGAGACCCGGCGGGGCCGGGAACGGCTCTACCGGCTGGAGGCCGCGCCGCTCATGGAGATCCGTGACTGGCTCACGCCGTACGAACGCTTCTGGCGAGAGCGGCCGAGCTCCTTGCCGGACGAGATGGAAGACGACGATGCCCTCGACTAGTGGTGTACGGCGGGTGGTGGGTCGGCGGCGCGTTCCGCGTGCGAGGTCGACGTCCAGAAGAGGGCGCCGACGGTGAGCGCCATCAGCAGGGCGAGCCAGGCCGCCGCCCGGCCCATCCGCATGCCGTACCCCCACAACAGCCACGAAAGCGACAACAACCACCGGCGGCCCGCCTGGCGGCGCATCTCCATCGCCGCGAACGCGAAGTCGGCCGAGGTGTCGACGTCGTCGACCTGGGCGCGTAGTCCGGCGTAGAGGACGGCCAGCCGGTCGGGCGCCGTCAGCCGGTCGGGCCCGGCGGGCGGATCCTGCGCCGTCGGACGGTTGCCCGTGGCCGGATGGCGAGCAGGGTTGTCGCCGGGGGCGGTCCAGCCGCGCATCGTGTGCTCGTCGGCCAGCGCGCTGCGCCGGGAGAACCAGCGCAGCATCGGCCAGCGCAGGCTCACCCGGACCCCTCGCGGGGTCAGCGCGAACGTGCAGTTCTTGACCCGGACCGCGGCCGGGCGGGCCAGCCCGGCGAACCTGCACCCCGACAGGTCGAGGCCGAACAGCGCCAGGTCGGCCGCGTCGACGTGGCGCAGCGAGGTCAGCGTGGACCAGCCGCGCCCGGTCACCATCGCGGGCCCCCGCAGCACCGCCCCCTCCAGGTCGGCCTGGGAGTCGGTGAGCCGGATCGTCACTCCGCCGGCGACCTCCATCCGCCGCAGGTCCACCCGGCCGGACGCGACGGCCACGTCGAAGGTGCCGTCGGCGCGGGCCCGCGAGGCGGACAGCCGGCCGGAGACCGAGAGGTAGGTGTCGGCCGCGAAGTGCGCGGTGTCGAACCCGGCATGGCCGGTGACCTTGCGGAAGGACAGCGTCCGGCCGAACCTGGCGCCGCGGAAACTCGCGCCGTCGCCCAGCATGGCCCCGTCGAACGTGGCGTAACCGTCGAACCTGGCCCGCTCGCACGACAGCCCGTGGCCGAACACGGCCTGGCTGAACAGCGCGTCACGCGACATCACCGCCCGGTCCAGTGAGAGGTGGCCGCGCACCCGGACGCCGTGGAAGGACAGCTCGCGGGCGAACGTGGCCCCGGCCAGCGACACGTTGCCCTCGAAGCGGGCGCCGAAGAACGATGCCAGCCGCTCGAACCTGGCGCCGTCCAGTGACACGTCACCGGTGAACGTCACGCCGGACAGCCGCACGTCGCCGGTGAACGTGACCCGGTCCAGCCGGGTCCGGCCAGGTCTACCGCCCGTCGCCTCGATGATCCTGCCGAGCAGCGGTCCGTTGATCGGCGTGCCGCGCAGGTCCAGCAGGCGTCCGGGGGTAATTTCGTCGAGTGTCACGGCTGCTTCGTCTGGTCGCAGGTGTGCCAGGCAACGGTCGTACGGTTGGCGGGCTATTCCCATACAGGCTGCCGAAGAGGCGCAGGTGACCCAGTCCATGCAGTCTTCATACCCGGTAGCACCCAATGTCAAGGTTGGATGATTTAATGTTCTGGCCACTTTCATGTGGAAATATGTGACCGCAATTAGCTCTAAAGTGCCGGTCATGCATGTTTTAAGCCGAGCTTTTCTCGTCGCGTTCATCGTGGCCGCCGCCCTCCCGGCCACGCCGGCGCTCGCCACACCGGCCACGCCGTGCGACACACCGCCGAGCCGGCGGATCGCGGAGGTGCAGGGCGACGGCGACGCCAGCCCCCTGACCGGGCAGACGGTCACCGTCGAAGGCGTCGTCACCGGCGACTTCCAGCGCGCCGACCAGCTGAGCGGCTTCTTCTTCCAGGACCCGAAGCCGGACGCCGACCCGAAGACCTCCGAGGGCCTGTTCGCCTACGCCCGTGACACGCTCAAGGACGTCGCGGTCGGGGACCGGGTGCTCGTGACGGGCAAGGCGACGGAGTACAACGGGTGGACGGAGCTGTCGCCGGTCACCGCGGTGGACGTCTGCGGCACCGGCTCGGTGGCGGCTCAGCCGTACAAGCTGCCGAGTGACGCGCGGGAGCCCGTCGAGAACATGCTGCTCACCTTCCCGCAGCCGCTGACCGTCAGCGAGCACTACAACCTGGGCCGATACGGCGAGGTCACCGTCTCCTCCGGCGGGCGGCTGTTCCAGCCGACGGACCGGCCCGGCGTGGACGCGGCGCTGAACGCGCGCCGCTCGCTGCTCATCGACGACGGCTCCAGCAGGGAGAACCCGGCCACTCTGCCGCCCATCGTGCGGACCGGCGACCTGGCCGCGGGCATCACCGGCGTGCTCGGCTACGGATTCGGCACCTACCGCCTGCAACCCACCAAGCCGATCAACTACCACAACACCAACCCGCGGCTGCCCCGGCCGTTCCCGGTCGTGGGCAACGTCAAGGTGGCCTCGTTCAACACGCTGAACTGGTTCACCACCCTCGGCTCGCGCGGCGCCACCAACGCCGTGGAGCAGCAGCGGCAGCTCGCCAAGCTGGTGGCGGCGCTGAAGGGCCTCAACGCCGACGCCGTCGCCCTCATGGAGGTCGAGAACAACGGCCAGACGGCGCTCCAGGCGCTCGTGGACGCGGTCAACGCCGAGGTCGGCGCGGGTACGTACGCGGCGCTCCAGCATCCGTACCCCGGCACGGACGCCATCCAGGTCGCGGTGATCTACAAGCCCGCCAGGCTCACGCCCGTCGGCGCGCCGCAGGCGTCGCAGGACGCGGTGTTCAGTCGGCCGCCGCTGATCCAGACCTTCCGCCGGGCGGCGGGCGGCCAGCCGTTCACCATGATCGTCAACCACCTCAAGTCCAAGGGCACCTGCCCGTCCAGCGGCCCCGACACCGACCAGGGCGACGGACAGAGCTGCTGGAACGCCACCCGCGTCAAGCAGGCCCAGACGCTGCTCGGGCTGGTGAAGGACCTGCCGAACCCGGTGGTGCTCGGCGACCTCAACGCCTACGGCGAGGAGGACCCGATCCACACGCTGGAGGCGGGCGGGCTGACCAGCGTGACCAAGAAGTTCGTGCCGGCGCCGCTGCGCTACAGCTACCTGTTCGACGGGCTGGCGGGAGAGCTCGACCACGCGCTGGTCGGCCGGCAACTGCTCAAGCGGGTCACCAGCGCGACGATCTGGCACATCAACTCGGACGAGCCACGCATTCTTGACTACAACACCGAGTACAACCCGGCGTCCCTGTACAAGCCGGACGCCTTCCGCTCCTCCGACCACGACCCGCTCGTCATCGGCCTGACACTGCCGGGCCGCTGACCCTTTCGTCACGGGCGGCCCCGCACACCGCGTGGGCCGCCCGTGACCCTCCTCGCGAACCACGATCCGTGCCGATCTCTCCGCCCTGTTGTTGAATGGTGATCAGCCGGCAAGCGCTCTGGAGGGTGGCATGGTGCTGATCGAGGCGGTCCCGGAGGCGTTACCGAGACAGCGGAGAAGGTGGCCGTTCTTCGTGTGCCTGGCGCTCCTCGCCTCCGTCGTCGCCTACGTCCTGGTGTTCAAGGTCCCCGAGTGGCGCAACGACGAGAGGCTGGCCCGGCTGGAGGAGCGGGTGAGCATGCTCCCGCTCCCGCCCGACACGGAGCCTGGTGACATGGCCGTGCAGGGCACGGTGGGTATTCAGTCGGGTAACAGCAATCATTGCGACTATCTGGTCCGCGTGGCCCTGCTCACCAAGCTGCCCGACGTCGAGATCGCGCGCTACTACAAGTCCGCCGCGATCGAGGGCGTCGAGGGCGCCCAGCTCTTCGGCACCGTGTACGTCAACCCGAGCGGATCATGGCGGGACGGGTTCAAGGGCGTCATCGTGGAGTTCTTCGACGGATATCACGAAGCCGGGTTCGACCGGCGCTGCCACTGACAAGCTTTCGCCCGCGTCCTGCGGGAGACCGTAGCGATCTACCCCGACCCCGCCCACCCCGCCGGTTGCCTGACCATCAGTGCCGCCACCAACGTCACCGTCCAGGACGCCGAGATAGCAGCGTTCCTGCGCGATCTGCGCAACGCCAACCTCGTGGTCTTCCAGGACCGCCTGCGCACCGCTCAGCAGGACGGCGAACTACCCCCATGCGCCGATCCCCGTACGCTGGCCGGCTACTTCGCCGTCGTCATCCAAGGAATGTCGCAGCGCGCCCGGGACGGAGCTGACGCGGGCGAACTCGCCGAGATCGCCGAACTGGCCCTGGCCGCATGGCCGAGACGCGAACCAGGTCCGCCAAGCTGACGCACAGCCCCAAGCGACCGAGGCCGTCCACGCGGCGTACGTACGGCCGGCCTCGGGGATCGCTACGCGAAGGCAACCACGGCATATCTCTCGTCCTGGATGGACCGTCCCCATAGAGCGGGATCGAGGAGTGGCTCGACGCGTGAAGTCCGCACCATCGGGCGCAGCGCCTGTACGAGCCGCTCGGCCTCGACTCCGCCCATCCACGGCATCGCCGCGGTATCTGCTGGATAGGAGTCGTCCTCACTCGGTTCGGCGGTTGCCCAGCGGCCCTCGATGAGCACCAGACGCCCGCCAGGGCGCAGCAGGTCAACCCATCGGCGCAGTGCCTTTTCAGGGGCGGCCAAGGTCCACAGCAGGTGACGGGACAGGATCACGTCGAAGGATGTTCCCGCCTCCGCGGGCGGGCTGCTCGCGTCGCCTACCATCATCACGGCATCGAAGCCGGCCTCGGTGAGCTTGCGGCGGGCCTGCTCGACCATCAGCGGCGCCAGATCCACCCCGATCGGCCGGTGGCCCTGCTCGGCGAGCAGCAAGGACAACGAGCCGGTGCCACAACCCAGGTCCAGGACATCGGCGGGCGAAGAGGGCATCCATGAGCGCACGCGTTCGGCCCACGCCGCTCTGACATGGGGCTCCCGAAGGCCGTGATCGGCCTCTTCATCGAAGGAAACGGCGGAAGCATCCCAGAAAGATGCGATCAAGGAGCTGTTAACCGTCATCGGCAGATCATGTCAGCCGACACCGACAAGACTGCATATCGAGGGGCTACCGGCGGGCGTTGCCGATCATGTCGACGGACACCTGCCAGAGGCGGGCGGCGGCGTCGGGGTTGACGGCGTATGCCGCGAAGCCGCGCCGGAGTCCGGGCGTGTGCGGGGCGGCTGGTTGGCAGTCCTCGAAGTACTGTCCGGTCACGCCTTCGACGAGGGGCGAGGCGGCCAGGAGGGTCGAGGTGGCCGCGCCCTGGGTGATGTTCTTGACCGTCACGCCGTCGCTGGATTCGGGCTCGAATGCTGCGGGTGGGGCGGACATGTGCCGCGACAGGCCGGTGCTCCAGATGCGGCCGGGGTTGAGCGCGTTGACCGTGATGCCATCGTCGGCCCAGCGCCTGGCGGCTTCGACGGCGAACAGGATGTTCGCGGTCTTGGATTGGCTGTAGGCCTTCCACTCGTCGTACGGGTGGCGCTCGAAGTTGATGTCGTCCCAGAGGATGTCCCCGTTGACATGGCCCACGGAGCTCACGACGACGACGCGGGCGTGCCCGGCGGCCGCGAGGGCGTCGTGCAGCCCGACCGTGAGGGCGAAGTGGCCGAGGTGGTTGGTGGCGAACTGCAGCTCCCAGCCCTCGGCGGTACGCCGCTCGGGGGTGGCCATGATGCCGGCGTTGTCGACCAGGATGTCGAGCGGACCCCGCCATGAGGCGACGAAGGCGTCGATCGAGTCGCGGGCCGACAGGTCCAGGAACGCGACGTGCACGCGCGCGTTGCCGGTGGACGCCACGATGTCGGCGGCGACCTTCTCGCCCTGGGCGGTGTCGCGGACCGCGAGGGTGACGTCCGCGCCGGCCTTGGCGAGCGCCCGCGCGGTCTCCACGCCGATTCCCGACGACGCTCCTGTCACGATGGCCTTCTTGGCGGACAGGTCGACGCCCTCGACGGTTTCTTCGGCGGTCGTGGCCGGTCCGAAAGGGGTCGTGACGTGGTCGGTGTTCATGCTGATGTTCCTTCATCTAGAATTAAACGGAGCAGGGTCCGGTTAGCTCCACTATAAGCGGACCCGGCTCCGTTTAAAACGGCGGGTGGACTCTGCAGAAAGCGATCTATGGCCACGAAGGACCCCAGACAGCCCCGAGCCGACGCCCGGGCGAACCGTGAACGGCTCCTGCGGATCGCGACCCGCGCGTTCGCCCGCGAAGGTCCCGGAACCTCGCTGAAGGGCATCGCGAAGGAGGCCGGCGTGGGCATCGGCACCCTGTACCGACATTTCCCGACGAGGGAGGCCCTCATCGAGGCCGCGCACGCGAGCGAGCTCGCGCGGGTCTGCGATTCGGCGGACGAGGTGCTCGGTACGATGCCCGCGGACGAGGCGCTACGCCTCTGGCTCGGACGATGGGTGGACTACCTGACCGCCAAGCACGGCCTCGCGCGGGCTTTGCGCGCCACGGCGGCGACTGACACGAACGCCGTCACCTTCCCGGGTGCCAGGGCTCGCGCGCTCGACGCGGTGAGCCGGCTCCTCGACGCGGGGGTGCGCGACGGTGTGCTCCGGCAGGGCGTCGAGCCACTGGACGTCCTGGTCGCCGCGCACGGCGCGGCCATCGCGGCCCTGGACCCCGATCAGGTCGAACGTCTGCTCAACTACCTGCTGGACGCCCTCCGCACCGGAAGGCTGGAGGGCACGGAGAACATCGATGCTCGGTCGCCGGCGGATCCGGCATCAAGCGAGACGATCGAGCAGGCGGCCGAAGACGCCTGAATCATCACACTCGATGGAGTATCCGTAGGTGATCGGCTGCTTGCCGGTGTGCCGCCTCTTCGGGAATCGGCGCATGTTCGTGCCGTGTCTGAAGTCGGCGGGGATCGATAATCCCGCCAGGTCGAACAGCCGGGTCAGGTCGGTCTCTGGATGGACCATCACCGCGATCACGTTCGACGGCGTGCGTCGCCGGTTGAGATAGACGACTACGCCTCGGTCGGGTTGTTCCAGTTCGCAGTAGTACTTCACCACGTGCGTGAGCTGGAAGCCGTACTGGTCGGCGACGGTGAGGAGAGATTTCTCCAGATCGCTCAGCGGATGTCGATCGATGTCCACAGCGCTTCCTCTCTGGACGGATGAGCCAGTGGCACTGTTCAGGGAATCGATCTTCTGGCAGAAGGCGTGCGCCCACAAGCCCGGGCAGAGCACCGACTTCAACCGGTGGGAGTTGATTGCGGAATAATCGAGGTCATGGCGCTCATCCAGGTTGACGAGGAAGCCGTACGGAGCCAGGTCGGCGAGTCGGTGTTCGCTGAGGCTCTGGCGCTGGCCGCTGACGGCAAGGTCGCGGGGTTGACCGAGAAGGGAGCATCGGTCGCCGCGCTGGTGAGTGGGTATTCGGTGACGGTCACTTTCACCGCGAGCGGGATGCGCGCGGTATGCGAGTGCCTGGATCCCGAGCTGTGCGCCCATGCGGCCGCCGCGGCGGTGACCTGGGTCCGGATGGGTGATGTGCAGCCCGCGCCTGACCTGTACGCGCTGCTGCGAACTCAGGACTCCGACTGGTTGGCCCGCCGCCTCGCCACTCTGGCCGCGGCGGATTCCACGCTCGCCGACCGGCTGTGGACCGAGCTCGCGGAGACCGTCATCGGCGAGGAGCCGGCCGACCTTCTCGCTGACCTGGAAGCGGTCATGGGGGACCTGCTGGCCGAGGCCGAGGATGAGGGCAACTCCTGGTACAAGGGGGAGTGGTATCCCGATCTCGAGGACCTGGAGGAGGTCCTCGACGAGATCGACGACCTGATCGAGCCGTCACCGGACACCGCTCGCGAGCTGATCGTCCGCGCGATCGACCTCATTGAGGAGGCGCTGGACACCGGTGAGATCTACGGTGGCCAGCTCGTCGACGATCTCGGACGCGTTCAGGGCATGCATCAGGAGGCTTGCCTGGCCGGCTCGCCCGACCCGGTGAAGCTGGCAGAGTGGCTGATGGGCAAGGTACTGATCAGCAACTGGTGCACCTTCGAGAGCTCGCTGCCCGGTTATGCTCGCGCGCTGGGTGCTCTGGGCCTGCGCCGCTGCCACGAGTTGCTGGACGGTGCCATCGCAGGCAGAGTCCCCGACTACAAGCTGAGCACGCTGCGCGAGTCGCTCGCCCGCGCCGAGGGCGGCACCGACGCCGCGGTCGCCATGCTCGCCCAGCGGGTCGCCAGCAGCCGGGACATCGCGAGGATCGCTCATCTCTTGATCGGCGAGAGTCGTCACGACGAAGCCTTGCGCTGGATCGATCAGGGGATGGGCCGCTACGGCCGCGATCAGCACCTCCTCACGCTCGCTCTGGACTGCCATCAGCACGCCGGACGGACCGAGCAGGCGCTCGAGACCCGGTGGCAGCTCTTCACACTCTCACCGTCCACGCACACCTATCAGAGTTTGATCGATCAGGCCGGCCCGGACGCGGCACCGTGGAAGGCGAAGGCCATCACGCACCTTCGCTCGTCGGCCGCCATGGCCCATACGCTGGCCGAGGTGCTGCTGGTCAACGGGGACGCGGCGGGCGCCTGGGAGGTTCTCCAGGCCTATGAACTCGGCTCCGACCTGCGCATGCGCGTGGTCGACGCCCGTGCTGAGACTCACCCGCAGGACGCCATCCCGGTCTACCAGGAACTGGCCGAATCCAGCGTCAGCCGGGCCAGCAGACCCGGCTACCAGGAAGCGATCCAATACCTCTTCACCCTGCGGACCCTGTTCGAGCGCGCCGGAAGGCGGACCGAGTTCGCCTCCTACGTCGCCCGGCTCCGCGCCGCCCACCCCGGCAAGAAGGCCTTCCACCTCCAACTGGACGGTGCGGGCTTTCTGTAACGCCACCACGCCCCTGCCGGGCAGTGCTCCGCGAGAGCGTCCGGCGCGCCGTGACGACCGGCTGAAACGCCCCGGCCTCGTTTCCCGATGAACTGCACGCTGACAGGTCGCATGCCGTGCGGTCCGCCCGTGACGGGGACATGGAATGCTGGTGGCAGGTACGTGGTTGACAGGTTTGCACCTTGAGATGACATACCGACTTCACTCGACGATACGAGGAGCCACTGGTGGCGAGCATCGAGGTAACCGAGAAGAACTTCAACGACATCGCCGATAAGGGGATTGTCCTGCTCGACTTCTGGGCCGAATGGTGCGGCCCGTGCAAGATGTTCGGGCCGATCTTCGAGAAGGCGTCCGACAAGCACGAGGACATCACCTTCGGCAAGATCGACACCGATGCGGAGCAGGCGCTCGCCCAGGGCTTCGACATCAGCTCGATCCCGACGCTCATGGCGATCCGGGACGGCATCGTGGTCTACGCGCAGCCCGGCGCGATCCCGGCGCCCGCGCTCGACGACCTGATCAGCCAGGTCCGCGCGCTCGACATGGAGGCGATCAGGGCCGAGCTCAATGAGGAGCTGAAGGGCGCCGAGCAGAACTGACCGCACCACGAAGCCCCGCCGCACCAGCGGGGCTTTTCTCGTTCTACGGCTTGCGGCCGATTCCCGCGTAGCCGACGTTGGTGGCGGCCTCCAGCAGCGGTTCGTCGGCGTCGGGGCGCCAGTCCTGGGGGTAGACCAGGCCGGGCTCGGCCAGTTCGTAGCCGTCGAAGAAGCGGGCGATCTCCTCGGGCGTCCGGAGGTTGAGCGCCGCCGTCGCGCGCTCGTAGATCTCCAGCGCCTGCGGGGTGGTGTCGGGCTTGGCGTCCACGGCGTGGCTGACAACCAGGTAGCTGCCCGTCGGCCCGGCGTCACGGAGCCTGCCGACGATGCCGTACGCGGCCTCGTCGGGGAGGAAGTGCAGCACCGCCAGCATGAGGAACGCCACCGGCCGGCCGAAGTCGATCGTCTCGCCCAGGATCTCCAGCAGCGCGCCGGTGTCCCTGATGTCGGCCTCCACGAAGTCCACGTTCGCGCCCGTCAGCAGGGCCCGCCCGTGCGCGCACACCACGGGGTCGTAGTCGACGTAGACGACGTGCGCCTCGGGCGCGATCTCGTGCGTGTTGCCCTGGGTGGGCAGCCCCGCGCCCAGGTCCACGATCTGCTCGATGCCTGACTCGACCAGATGGCGTACGGCCCGGCGGAGGAAGGCGCGGTTGGCCCTGGCGGACTCCCTGGTATCGGGGAACAGCTTCAAGATCTGCTCGGCCGCGGCCCGGTCGGCGGCGAAGTTGTCCTTGCCGTCCAGGAAGTAGTCATACATCCGGGCGATGTTGGGCACGCTCGGGTCCACGCCATCCGGGGCGCTGTCCACGATCTCTCCCGATAGTTGAGGAATTCTCATCTTTGTCAGGGTGATCCTAGGAGATGGCGGCCGGGCATGGCCGAAGAATGCTCTGGCAGCCCCGGCCCTACCGGGGCTGCCGGCCGTACTCAGCTGGAGCGGTAGAGCTCGGCCACCCGGAACGCGAGGTCGAGCGACTGGCCGCGGTTGAGCCGCGGGTCGCAGGCCGTCTCGTAGCGGCGCGAGAGGTCGTCTTCGACGATCTCGTGACCGCCGCCCACGCACTCCGTCACGTCGTCGCCCGTGAACTCGATGTGGATGCCCCCGGGATGCGTGCCGAGCGCGCGGTGCACCTCGAAGAAGCCCGTCACCTCGTCGAGCACGTCGTCGAGCCGGCGCGTCTTGTGGCCGCTCGGCGCCTCCCACGTGTTGCCGTGCATCGGGTCGCAGATCCAGGCGACCTGCGCGCCCGCCGCGGTGACCTCCTTGACCAGCGCGGGCAGGTGCTCGCGGATCTTGGAGGCGCCCATGCGGGTGATGAACGTGAGCCGTCCCGGCTCGTTCTCGGGGTTGAGCTTCTCGACCAGCGCCAGCGCCTCGGCGGGCGTGGTGGTCGGGCCGAGCTTGACGCCGATGGGGTTGCGGATGCGGGCGAAGAAGTCGACGTGCGCGCCGTCGAGCTGACGGGTGCGCTCGCCGATCCAGACCATGTGCGCCGACACGTCGTACGGCTTGCCGGTCCGCGAGTCGATACGCGTGAGCGCCCGGTCGTAGTCGAGGATCAGCGCCTCGTGCGAGGAGTAGAACTCGACCGTGTGGAACTCCTCCGGGTCGGCCCCGCAGGCGCGCATGAACGCCAGTGCCTGGTCGATCTCCCTGGCCAGCTGCTCGTAGCGGCGACCGGCCGGGGACTCGCCCACGAAGTCCTGGTTCCAGGCGTGCACCTGGCGCAGGTCGGCGTAGCCGCCCTTGGTGAACGCGCGGGCCAGGTTGAGCGTCACGGCCGAGGAGTGGTAGGCCTTCAGCAGCCGCCACGGGTCGGGGTTGCGCGACTCGGGGGTGAAGGCGAACCCGTTGACCATGTCGCCCCGGTAGGCGGGCAGCTCCAGGCCGTCACGCGTCTCGGTGCCCTTGGACCGCGGCTTGGCGAACTGCCCGGCCACGCGGCCGATCTTCACCACCGGCACCTTGGCGGCGTAGGTCAGCACGATCGCCATCTGCAACAGCGTCTTGAGCTTGTTGCGCACATTGTCGGCGGTCGCTCCGGCGAACGTCTCGGCGCAATCACCGCCCTGCAGCACGAACGCCTCGCCTCGCGCGACAGCGGCCAGTTGCTCCTTGAGCTGATCGCACTCGCCGGCGAAGACGAGTGGGGGCAGGCCGCCGAGCTCGGCGACGACCTTCTCGAGCTCGCTGCGGTCGGGCCAGTCAGGCTGCTGGGCCGCCGGCAGGGCTCGCCAGGAATCGAGTTCCTCGGGATTGCTCAGTGCGCTCACGACATACGAGGGTATGCTACCGGCCCGCGGTCGCCGACCCCGATGTCCACGTTGTGAGAACGGCCGCGTATCCGGACGGACCGGACGGGGTCAGCGTTCGGGCGTCATCACGTGCTCCGGGCGCACGCCCAGGCCGAGGAAGCGACGGACCACCCCGCTGACCAGCGGATTGCGCGGCAGATTGCCCGGGATGCGGGGCGGGCCTACCTGACCGTTGATTGTCGGGCCGATCAGCCGGTCCTGCGCCACACGCTGCACGGCCTGCGTGACCCTGGTGGGCAGCAGGCGGCGGCGTTGCAGCCGGTGCAGCAGAGCCTCCGGGACGGGTCGGCCCGCCCCCAGCGGCGCCGCCAGCAGGTTGGCCGTGGCGACCGCGTCCTGCACCGCCAGGTTGATGCCGACGCCGAACATCGGTGACATCGCGTGCGCCGCGTCGCCGATGGCCAGGAACCCGGGCCGATACCAGCGGCGGAGCCGGTTGATCGCCACGGTGAGCATGCTGACGTCGTCATAGCTCGTGATCTGCCCGATGCGGTCCCCGAGCCACGGCAGCAGCCGCGCCGCCGGCTCGCGGAACGCGTCGATGCCCCGCTCGGCCAGCCGGTCGAAGCCGCCCTTGGGAATGATGTAGGCGAGCTGCCAGTAGGTCTCCCTGTTGATGCCGACCATCATGTGGCCGGTCGAGATCCGCAGGAACGTCTGGTCGGGGTCGCTCTCGACCCGCGGCAGCCGGAACCACAGGACGTCCATCGGCGCGCCGAACTCCTGCGGCACCAGCCCGGCCGCCGCGCGCAACGTCGAACCGCGGCCGTCCGCGGCCACGGTCAGCTCCGCCCTGATCTCATGCTCACCCGATTTATCGCGATATCGCAGCCCACGCGCCGCGCCGCCCTCGCGGATCAGGCCGGTCGCCTCTGCCTCCATGAGCAGGCGGAACGTCGGATACTTCTGGGCCGCTGACGTGATGAGCTTCAGGAAATCCCACTGCGGGACGAACGCGATGTAGTCGTACTTGCCCGGCAGCCCACGCAGGTTCGCCAACTGGATCGGCCCGTCGTCGGTTATCAGGGCCGCCCCGTACGCCTTGCGGTGGGGGAGCATCAGGAACTCCTCCACCAGCCCCAGCTCGTCCAGCACCTGAAGTGTCGATGGATGGATCGTGTCGCCACGGAAATCACGCAGGAAGTCGGCGTGCTTCTCCAGCAGGGTCACCTCGACGCCTGCTCTGGCCAGCAAGAGGGCGAGCATCGCGCCCGCCGGTCCGCCGCCCGCTATTACACAGGACATATTTCATCACCCGATGAGATTGTAGCTCTCTGTGGAGAAATGCATAGACCATCTGCCATCCGAAACGCCCGAGACGCCGAAGTAAGGGCGTGAACCCCCGAGCGACGTGGAGTGCGATATGAGCAAGGAGCTCCACACCTTCTCCGGCGCCTATGCCGTGCACGCGCTGCCGGACAGCGACGGGGTGCTGTTCGAAAGGCATATGAAGGAGTGCCCGGCGTGCCGGGCGGAGGTGCGGCGCCTCCGCGAGACGGCCGTCCTGCTCGCACTCGCGATCGCCGAAACACCGCCCGCCGCCCTGCGCGCCCGCGTCCTCGCGGCCGTCGCCGGGGTACGGCAGGAGCCTGCCGACCGGGTACGGCCACTACCCGCCGACGACGCCCCCACCGTCTGGCACCCCCGCCGCCCGGGATCGCCCCCAGCCGTCTGGGACGCGAGCCGCCCCGCCGAGAGCCCGTCTCCATGGGACGTGACCCTCCGCGACGCGAGCCGCCCGCCTGGTGACGTGACGGTCTGGAAGGCGGGACCGCCGCGTGATAGCGCGACGGACCGTGACACGGGACGGCGGCCGGACGAGGCGACGGTCCGTGAGGGGGTGCCTGGGGGCGATGGTGGGCGGTCTCAGGAGCGGGTCGTCTCCGGCGATCCGGCCACGATCCGGATCCCGTCCGAGAGCCCGGTGGCCCCCGAGATCGCCGCCGCGTCCGAAGGCGTCGTCGTGCCGATGCGGCGCCGGCGGGGGCGGGCGGTGGCGGGGCTGGCCGCGGTGTCCACGGCGGCGGCCATCGCGCTCGGCGTCGTGGTGTTCGACGCCCGCCGCGACCTGGGTGATCTGCGGGCCAGGGACGGCGAGGTCGCCGCGGTCCTGGCCGCGCCCGACGTCACGACCGTACGGCAGCCGATCACCGCGGGCGGCAGCGGCACCGTCGTGGTCTCGCGGGTCCGGGGGCGGATGGTGTTCACGTCGTCGGGCCTGCCGGAGCTGCCGCGGTCCAGGGTGTACGAGCTGTGGCTGATGGGCCGGGACGGCATCCGCCCAGCGGGGCTCCTGAACCAGCGCCCGGACGGCGTCACCACGCCCATGCTGGCCACCGCGGCCAAGGGAGACGAGCACGTCGGCCTCACGGTCGAACCGGCGGGCGGCTCCGAACAGCCCACGACCCAACCGGTCCTGTTCGCCGAACTCCCCACGACCTGACCCGCACCACACGGGCTGGGCTTCCAGAACGACGCCCAGCCGTACGGCGGGACGCTGGGGACGTCCCGCCGGAGGCGGAGTCCGGGGTGGATCGTCGTTCGGGAGCGATCACCCCGAAGTTATCGGCGATTCGTATAAGGCGCCGGCCGATCAACGGGCCGATAATGCGGGGCATGCGTAGATCCGCGGCCCTGGTCCTGGCCGCCGCCGTCTTATACGTTCCCCCAGCCCTCTCAGCCGACGCAGCCAACGCAGCCGACAAAGCCAACGCGGCCGCCGAGCCCGGCGCTGCCACCGTCGTGCCGGTCCAGGTCACCGGCGCGCCCGCCAAACGGTTCAACCTGGTCATCATGGGCGACGGCTACACCGAGTCCGAGCAGGCGAAGTTCCAGGCCGACGTCGACCGGCACCTCAACGTGATGTGGTCCATCGAGCCGTACAAGTCCTATCGCGCCTACATCAACGTCTACCGGGTGGACATAGTCTCCGGCGAGTCGGGCGTCAGCTGCGACCCCGCCCTCACCTCGCCGAAGAAGACCACCCCGCTCAGCATGGGCTTCTGGGGCCAGTGCAACGCGAACAGCGTCCAGCGGCTGATCACCATGGACAACACCGCCGCGACCCGCTACGCGAACCTGGTCACCGGCACCACCACGGCCAACCGGCAGATCCTCGCGCTGGCCAACAGCGGGACCTACGGCGGCGCGGGCGGTTCCTACGCGACCGCGTCCGGCAGCAACTCCATGTCCGCCCTGATCAGCCCGCACGAGCTGGGCCACTCCCTGGGCGGCCTGCAGGACGAGTACGACTACTACCAGCGCGGCGTCCCGGGCGGCGCCTACACGGGACCCGAGCCCGCCTCCGCCCATCACACGCTGCTGACCGAGCAGCAAATGCTCGACCAGAAGAAGAAGTGGTGGCGCTGGCTGGGCGAGCCCAGCGAGTCCGGCGGCCCGATCGGCCGCTACGAGGGCGGCATGTACTCCACCACGGGCATCTGGCGGCCGAGCCGGCATTCGATGATGAAGACGCTCGGCTACTACTACGACCAGGTGAGCCGGGAGGTGATGGCGCAGCGGATCACCGCCAAGACGACGGTGATCCAGGACGCCACGCCGTCGGACACGCCCGTCGGCGCGGACCGGGTGCTCTGGGTGGAGCCGATGCGCCCGAACGGCCACGCGCTCACCGTCACCTGGAACGTCGACGGCGCGGACCTGCCCGGCGGCGAGCCGGCCGCGCTCGACCTGCGCACCCTCGGCCTCACCCCGGGCACGCACACGATCAAGGCGACGGTCACCGACCCGACGAACTTCGTCAGGGACCCGGCGATCCGCGCCGCGATGAGCGCCTCCCGCTCCTGGACCGTCGACACGTCGCTGACCACCCCGCCCGACGGCGTCACCCCCGGCATCGTCTCGTCCACACCGGTGGACCGGCCGCTGGGCCGTACCGGCGTCGTGTACGTGGAGACCACGCACCCGGCCGCGAGCGTGCCAGCGGTCGCGTGGGCGCTCGACGGGAAGCGCGTCGGCGACGGCGGCAGCGACCTGGACCTCGGCGCGCTGAAGCCGGCGGAGGGCACGCACACGCTCACCGCGACGGCCGGCGGCCGGACGCTGACCTGGACGGTCGACGCCACCTCGCCGAAGACGGGCTACGAGCTGTCGCGGCCGCTCGTCAGGTCCGGTGACACCTACGTCTACAACGGGCCCTTCTCGATGAAGCTGACCGGGACCGACGACCAGGGCGGCTACGTGGTCTCGGAGTCGAGGGTCGACGAGGACGGCTGGTTCAACTACTTCGGCTGGCCGACCTCCTCCGACCTGCCGTGGACGTTCACCGAGGGCGGCACGGTCATCGACTCCCTCGTGTACGGCAAGCTGCCCAGGGGGCGGCACGCGATCGAGTACCGGTCGATCGACGGCGCGGGCAACTACGGCGAGGCGGGCAGCTTCACGGTCACCACGATCGCGCCGCCGCCGGCCTGCACCAGGACCGTCACCGGCGTCCAGCGCGGCCCGCTGACCATCGCCGACGGCGTCACCTGCCTGGACCACGCGCAGGTGAGCGGCCCGGTGACGGTGCGGGCCGGGGCCTCGGTGGTCGTCACCGGTGGTCGCGTCGACGGCGCGCTCATCGCCTCGAAGGCCGCCTCGGTGCAGGTGCTCGGCGCGCGGGTGGACGGCGCGCTGACGGTCGACCGCGCCGGGGCGCTGGCCGTCGTGGGCGCCGACATCCGCGGCGCGGCCCTGCTGACCTCGAACGCGGCGCCGATCCTGTCGGGCACCACGGTCAAGGGCGCGCTCGCCTGTTCGGGCAACACGCCCGCGCCGGTGGATCTGGGTGTACCGAACAAGGTCACCGGCCTGAGCGCCGGGCAGTGCGGGAAGCTAGCCGTGGGTCCCGGGGGCAAGTCCTACGAGGCGGTCGAGGACGTCCATGAGTGAGGTGGTGGCCAGGTCGCGGATGCGCGCGTACTCCGCCTCGGGGTACTGTCGCGGCCCGTTCTCCACCAGCAGGATCAGGTAGAGGTAGGCGCGGTAGAGGTCGAGCCGGGTCCGCGCGGCGGGGGTGAGCTCCACCGGGGTCACCTCGCGGTACCCGGCCAGCAGCGGGTCGTCCTCGCGCAGCTCGCCGAAGATGGTCGGCGTGACGAACTCGGCCAGCGGGTCGCCCCAGAACGCCCGCTCGTGGTCGATGATGGCCTGGATCCTGGGCGTCCCCGTGAGGTCCAGGAAGACGTTCCCCGCCCAGACGTCGAAGTGGACGAGGTGCGGCGTGGTCACCTCGTCCAGGACGGGCGCGGCGGCGGCGAGCAGCGCGCCGATCTCCGCGGCGGGCAGGGGGAGCGGCGTCGGGTAGCGCTCGGTGTCGGCGAGCAGCGCCCCCACCATGGCCAGGTACGCCTCGCGCCAGGTGCCGCCGGTGATGGCCGCGTGCGGGTAGCCGAACACCTCGCCCGTCACGGCGTTGAACCTGGCCAGGAGGCGGCCCAGCTCGCGGCGGAGGCCGGCTTCGCCGTCCGGCTTCACGTCGTTCCAGGACACGCCGTCGAGCGCGCCGAGCAGCAGGTAGTCGCCGCCCAGCACGGGGTCGTCGAACCCGGCGACCAGCAGCGTCGCCATCGGCACGCCCGCGGTGGCGGCCAGTTCGTAGGCCGCCGCCTCCATCCGCAGCAGGTTGCGCTCGTAGCTGAGCTGGTCCAGCTCGGGCGGCGGCGACAACTTGAGCACCACCTCGCGACCGTCGTCGAGGGACAGCCGCCAGACCGCGTTGGCGTAGCCGTCGGTGAGTTCGGTGGATTCGGTCACACCCGCGCCGAGCGCGCGCCGGGCGAGGTCGTCGAGCTCGGTGGGCGTTAAACGCCGTTTCGTCCTGCTGTCCACGAGTCCTGATTCTGGGGTCAGGCGGCGCTGATCGTCCAGCTCGCCGCGTGTTCGCCACCGGGCTCCAGCACCACCACGTCGGTGCCGGAGTTGAACGCGTCGGGCGGGCAGGTCATCGGCTCCACCGCCACGCCCTCGTAGCCGAGCTGCCCGCTGGTGCAGACCTGCACCCACGGCAGCACGGCCGGGTCCCACGTCATGCGCACGCCGCCGACCCGGGCCTCCCCGGCCGCCAGCCCGGTGAACGCGTGGTCGATCACGTCGCCGTCGAGCGGCCGGGCCTGCCGGAAGTCGTACGGGGAGCCGGACACGTCGTCGAGGGAGCGGGGCAGCAGCTCCTCGTCGGTGACCAGCACCTTGGCGGCGGGCAGCTCCAGGTCGTCGCCGAGCAGCCAGGGGTGGGGGCCGCAGCCGTAGGGGGCGGCGGCGTCGCCTTCGTTGCGGGCGGTGACCGTGGTGGTCAGGCCGTGCTCGTCGAGGTGGTGCACGACCCGCAGGGCCAGCGTGAACGGGTAACCGGCCGTCGGGGTGATCGTGTGCGCCAGCCGTACGAAGGCGTGCTGATCTTCCTCGACCTGCCAGTCGACGCCTGACACCAGCCCGTGCAGGGCGTGGCCGCGCTCGGGCTCGCTCACCGCCAGCTCGTGCGTCCGCCCGCCGAACGGGTAGCGGGCTCCGCCCACCCGGTTCGGCCAGGGGGCGAGGATCGTGCCCGCGAAATAGGGGACCGGGCCGTCGGCGGGCCAGCTCGTGATCAGGTCGCGCTCGTCGTGCCGGAGCGTCCTGAGCGCGGCGCCACGCGGGCTGACCTGCGCGGTGTATCCGCCGGCGGCAAGCTGGGGCACGAGGGGATCCTCTCTCAGGGATCGGACTTTCCGGGATCGGACTTTCAGGGATCAGATGGAGGATATCTCCTGGTCAAGCCGATTCCCGGCGCACCAGGTGGGTGTCGAGGATGACCACGGGCTGGCGGAGCACCTCGCCGTTGATGCGCGCCACCAGCAGCCGGGCCATCTGGCGGCCCATCTCCTCGGCCGGCTGGTGCATGGTGGTCAACGGCGGGTCGGTGTGCATGGCGATCTTGGAGTCGTCGAACCCCACCACCGCCACGTCACCCGGGATGGTCCGGCCCTCGGCCTTGAGCACCCGCATCGCCCCCACCGCCAGCGGGTCGGAGGCGGCGAACACGGCGTCGAGCTCCGGCTCGGCCTCCAGCAGCTCGCACATCGCCGCCGCGCCGCTCTCCTCGGAGAAGTCGGCGCCGTAGGCCACCAACTCCTGTGCGCCCGAGGTGAGCAGCGCGTCGTGGTAGCCGGCCAGCCGGTCGACGCCCACGCCCATGTCCTGCGACCCGGCGATCGTGGCGATGCGCCGCCGGCCGAGACCCTGCAGGTGCTTGACCGCCTGCCGGGCCCCGGCCCGGTTGTCCATGTCGACGTAGCTGTAGGGGGTGAGGCCGACGGGCCGGCCGCCCAGCACGGTCGGCACGCCCATCGCCTCCAGCCTGCCGGGCAGCGGGTCGGCGCCGTGCAGCGACAGGAGCAGCACGCCGTCGACGTGCTGCCCCGTCAGATAGTGCTCCAGGCGTTCGTGCTCCTCCTGCGACTGGGCCATCGCCAGGATCAGCTGGAGGCCCGTCTCGGCCAGCGCCGAGCCGATGCCCCTGATGGTCCCGGCGAAGTAGGGCTCGTCGAAGACGCGCAGCTCGGACTCGGACACGACCAGCGCCACCGTGTCGGTGCGCCGGGTGACCAGCGCCCGGGCCGCGCGGTTGGGCACGTAGCCCAGCTCCTGGATGGCCTGTTGCACGGCGTCGCGGGCCTTCTCGCTCACGTTGGGCGAGCCGTTGATGACTCTCGACACCGTGCCCCGGCCTACCCCGGCCAAAGCAGCCACTGCCTCAAGAGTCGGTCTGTTCATGGCGCCTATTCTGCCGGATGATCTCCGAGTACCAGAGGGCGCTGTCCTTGAGTGTGCGCCGCTGGGTTTCGAAGTCCACGTGCACGAGGCCGAAACGCTTGCCGTAGCCCCATGCCCACTCGAAATTATCCATCAGCGACCAGGCGAAATAGCCTTCCAGCGGCACGCCGGCGTCGATCGCGTCGCGGCAGGCGCGCAGGTGCGCGTCCAGGTAGGCCACGCGCTCGGCGTCGTGCACCCGGCCGTGCTCCAGGACGTCGTCGAAGGCCGCGCCGTTCTCGGAGACGACCATCGGGATCGGCGGATAGTCCCGCGCCACCCTGGACAGGACCTCCAGCAGGCCGCTCCGGTCGATCTCCCAGCCCATCGCGGTGACCGGCCGGCCGCCGTTGACGAACGACACGTGCTCGCTGCCGACCCAGGGCGAGCCGGTGTCCGTGGGCGCCGCCGCCGCCGACGCTCTGCCGCCTGGTGCTCCCGAAACCGTGAAGCGGCTGTAGTAGTTGACGAGCAGCAGATCGATCGGCGCCTTGATGGTCGCCATGTCGCCGTCCTGGATGAAGCCCAGGTCCATGCCGAGGTCGTCGAGGACGTCCTGCGGATAACGGCCGGTCATCAGCGCGTCGAGGAAGAACCGGTTCTGCAGCCCGTCGATGCGCCGCGCCGCGTCCTGGTCGGCCTCGCTGGCGGTGGCCGGGGTGACCGCGTAGAGGTTCACGCAGCCGCCGACCCGCCTCGCGCCCATCGCCTGTACGGACAGACCGTGGGCGAGGTTGAGATGGTGCGCGCCCCTGATCGCGTTCTCCGGCTCGCGTCGCCCCGGGGCGTGCTCGCCCGAGGCGTAGCCGAGGAACGCGGTGCACCATGGCTCATTGACGGTGCTGAAGGTATGCACGTAGTCCTTCAGCGCTTCGTGTACGGTCGCCGCGTAGTCCGCGAAACGGTAGGCCGTGTCGCGGTTGGGCCAGCCGCCCCTGTCCTCCAGCGCCTGGGGCAGGTCCCAGTGGTAGAGGGTCAGCCAGGGGTCGATGCCGTGCTGCCGCAGCTCGTCGGTGAGCCGCTTGTAGAAGTCGAGGCCCTTCTGGTTGATCGGGCCGGACCCGTCGGGCTGGATCCGGGGCCAGGAGACCGAGAAGCGATAGGCCGACAGGCCCAGCTCCGCCATGACCTGGGCGTCTTCCCGGTACCGGTGGTAGTGGTCGATGGCCACGTCCGCGTTGTCCCCGTTGAGCACGCGGCCGGGAGTCCTGGCGAAGGTGTCCCAGATGGAGACGCCGCGCCCGTCCTCGTCGACCGCGCCCTCGATCTGGTAGGCCGAGGTGGCCGATCCGAACGCGAACCCCGTGGGGAAGCTCAGCCCGGCACGCGTCTGTTCCTCTTGTGTCGTCACGCCTTGACCGCACCTTCCATGAGTCCGCCGACGATCTGGCGGCCGAATGCGACGAATACCGCGATGAGCGGAATGATGGACAGCGCCGTTCCTGCGAAGATCAATGTGTAGTTCGTGGAGAACCTCGCGTTCAGCGACGTGATCGCGATCTGCACGGTCGGATTGTCCGGGGTCAGCACGATCAGCGGCCACATGAAGTCATTCCACATCAGCATGAACGTGTTGATCCCCAGCACCGCCATGCCCGGCCGCACGGCCGGCAGCACGACGTTCCACCAGATCCGCAGGGTGGCCGCGCCGTCGACCCTGGCCGCCTCGACCAGCTCCATCGGCACCGCCTGGCGGGTGTACTGGGCCATCAGGAACACCCCGAACCCGTTGAGCAAGTAGGGCAAGATGACCGCTTTGAGGGTCCCTGTCCACTCCAGGCTCACCATCAGCCGGTAGAGCGGCACCACGCCCATCTGCTGCAGCGGCACGGCCATCGTCAGCAGGACGAGCAGCAGCAGCACGTTCCTGCCCTTGAACGTCAGGCTGGCGAAGGAGAAGCCGGCCAGCGTCGAGATGATGACCACCGAGACGGTGACGACGCTCGCCACGATGAACGAGTTGGTCAGACCGAGCAGGAAGTGGGCGTCCTCGTTGTTCAGCACCGCGACGATGTTCTGGCCCAGGTTGCCGCCCGGCAGGAACGGCGGCGGCACCGAGACCGCGTCGGCGTTGGTGCGCGAGGCGATGACCAGCATCCAGTACAGCGGGAAGGCGGACAGCACGATGGCCAGCGCCAGCATGACCCGGGTGATGAGGGTCGGCGACCAGTTGGTCATTTGGTGCCCCCGATCCGGCGCACGAACATGAAGTTGACGAACGCTCCGATGAGGATGAGCAGGAACAGCAGCCAGGCCGCCGCGGCGGCGTAACCGTAGTCGAACTCGCGGAAGCCCTGCTTGACGACGAACATCGCGACCGTCTGGAACTGCCCCTGCGACCCGCCGTCGACGTTGCCGTTGTAGAAGGTGGTCGGCTCGGAGAACAGCGTGAGCCCGCCGATCGTGGAGTTGAGCACCACGAAGATCATGGTCGGGCGGAGCATCGGCAGCGTGATCTGCCAGAACTGCCGCCGCCGCGAGGCGCCGTCGATCGCCGCGGCCTCGTACAGGTCGCGGGGGATCGTCTGCATCCCGGCCAGGAAGATGATCGCGTTGTAGCCGGTCCAGCGCCAGTCGACCATGGTGGCGATGGCCAGCCACGACGGGAACCGTTCGGCCCGCCAGTTGATGGCGTCCACCCCGAACCAGCTGAGGATCCAGTTGACCAGACCCCAGTCGCGGGCGAAGAGCTGGGTGAACACGACCGCCACCGCGACCACGGAGGTCACCAGCGGCAGCAGCACGCTCATCCGGATGGCCAGGCGCAGCCGGAACCGCTTGTTCAGCGCGTTGGCCAGGAACAGCGCCAGCAGCAACTGCGGGATCGTGGCCAGGAGGAAGATGCCGACCGTGTTGGTGACGGCGTTCCAGAAGTCCTCGTCGGTCAGCAGCTTGGCGTAGTTGCCCAGCCCGGTCCACTCCGTGGTCCCGGCCAGGTCGTAGTCGTAGAGCGAGTAGTAGAGCGTGAAGGCCAGCGGGAAGAGCCCGAAGGCGGCGAACAGGATGAAGTACGGGGACACCAGGGTGTACGGCATCACCTTGACGTCCAGTCGGGAACGCCAGCGGCGGCCGGGCGGTTGGTGACGGCTGGGCCGCACCGCCCGCGGGAGGGTGTCGATACTCATGAGTGACCTTTCGGCGGCAAGTAGCCCGGCCCGCTCAGTGCGGGCCGGGCGGAGAAGATCAGCCCGCGGCCTTCACCGCGTCGTCGACCAGCTGCTGCCAGGCCTTGCCGTAGGGGACCGAACCGTCGTCCATGCCCTGGATAACCGACTCGATGGCGTTCTTGACCTGGGCGTGCTTGACGCCGAGGAAGACCGGCTGCAGGCTCGCCGCCGACTTGGCGAAGATCTCTCCGATGGGGGCGTTGTTGAAGAACTCGTTCTTCGCGCCCTGCACGGCCGGGTCCTGCTGCGCCTGCGTGTTGCTCGGCATGTTGCCGAAGTCGGTGAAGATGCTCGCCTCGGTCTGCGCGTTGGTCAGGTAGTCCGCCACCGCGGCGGCTTCCTTCGGGTGCTTGCTCTGCTTCGGCACGGCCAGCCAGGAGCCGCCCCAGTTGCCGCCGCCGCCGGGAACCGCGGCCACGTCCCACTTGCCCTTGCCGCCGTCGCCCGCGTTGCCGCTGACCACGCCGAGCATCCACGACGGGCAGCCGACCGTGGCGAACGCGCCCTTCTGGGTGCCCGCCGCCCACTCGTCGGTGAAGTTACGCAGCTTGGCGGTCAGGCCCTGCTGGCTCATCTTCGTGGCGAAGTCGAAACCCGCCTTCACCGCCGGGTTCTTGTCGACGATGAGGTTGTTGTCCTTGTCGAAGTAGGTGACGTTGCCGTTCTTGGCCGCCTCCTGGTACAGGACCACCTGGTAGAGCGTGTTCGTGCCGTCGGCGAACTTGGTGTCCTTCACCTTCGCCTGGAACTGCTGGCCGACCTTCATGAAGGCGTCCCAAGTGGGCCACAAGGCGCTGACCTTGTCCCGCTCGCTGGGCAGCCCGGCCTTCTTGAACAGGTCCGCGCGGTAGCAGAGGCTCATGCCGCCGATGTCGGTGCCCAGGCCGAACAGCTTGCCGTCGGCGGTGGTGCCGTTCTCCCACTTCCAAGCGGGGAAGTCCGCCTTGCGGGACTCCAGGCCGTATTCCTTCAGGTCGGCCCACCACTCGGGGTGCGCCTTGGCCAGGCCCATGCCGCCCTCGTCGATGCCGACCACGTCGCCGGCGCCGTTGCCGGCCTGCAGCCACTGGATCATCTGCGGCCAGTACTGCTGCTCGAACTGGTCGGTGAGGTGCTCTTCCTTGATCTGGATGTCCTTGTGCTCGGCGTTCCACTTCGTGATGGCGTTCTTGTAGCCGAAGTTCGAGCCGCCGCCGAAATCCTGCACCCGGATCGTGACCGGTTCGGCGGCCGCGGAGGAGGCAGGTGCGTTGCTGGCGGCCGGAGTGCCGCCGGAGCTGCAGGATGCGACGGTCAGCGCCGCCGCCGCCAGGGCCGAAGCCGCAGCGAGAGCGCCGCGACGCTTGCGGATCATCATGGTGGACCCCTTCTCGGGTGAATGGGTGGGGAGGTGCACCGCGGCACACGCTCCGGGCCGCGGTGGGAAATCCTTGGGAGCGCTCCCACAAAGGGTGCACTTGTGGCTCTGGCCCGTCAATGCGCTGAAACGCAACCGTTACCAATGGGGTGATTTCTCGTCCTGAAAAGGGATTTTTGGTGATGAAGGGCGCAAAGAGCCGTTTGGGAGCGCTCCCATCACAAGGGACTCGTTTGTGTTTGCTTTCTGGGCATGTCGCCCACGTACTGTGGGCTTTTCTCGTGGTCGCGCCCGTAGTCACGACCCCCGAGACGGTCCTAGGGCGTGCCGGGGGTCAGCAGGCGGCGGCGCGTTCCCGTAGCAGGGTGCGTTCGCGGGTGTTGCGGGTCATGGCCGCCGCCCGCTCGAACTCGGCCCGCGCCTCATCCGGCCGTCCCAGCTTGACCAGCAGATCCCCGCGTACGCTCGGCAGCAGGTGATAGCCCTTGAGCGCCGGTTCGTCGACGAGCTGGTCCACCAGCTCCAGCCCGACCGCCGGACCGTACGCCATGGCGAGCGCGACCGCCCGGTTGAGCTCGACGACCGGCGACCGCGACATCCGCGCGAGCGCCTCGTACAGCGTGGCGATGGCCCGCCAGTCGGTCTCCTCGGCGGTGAGCGCCCGCGCGTGACAGGCCGCGATGGCGGCCTGCAGCACGTACGGGCCGAGATCGCCGCCGAGGTCCTCGGCCTGCTGGAGCGCGTCCAGGCCGCGGCGGATGAGCAGGCGGTCCCAGCGGCCCCGGTGCTGTTCCAGCAGCAGGATCGGCTCGCCGGACGGGCCCACCCGGGCCGCCGCGCGCGACGCCTGAATCTCCATCAGCGCGACCAGGCCGTGCACCTCGGGCTCCTTGGGCATCAGCCCGGCCAGCACCCGGCCGAGCCGCAGCGCGTCCTCGCAGAGCCCCGGCCGCATCCAGTCGTCACCGGCCGTGGCCGAGTAGCCCTCGTTGAAGATCAGGTAGATGACCTCCAGGACGGACGACAGGCGTCCGGCGAGCTCCTCGCCCTGCGGCACTTCGAACGGCACCTGCTTGTCGGCCAGCGTCCGCTTGGCGCGGACGATCCGCTGCGCCACCGTCGGCTCCGGGACCAGGAACGCCCTGGCGATCTCGTCGGTGGTCAGCCCGCCGAGCACCCGCAGCGTGAGCGCCACCCGCGCCTCGGTGGACAGCACCGGATGGCACGCCGTGAACACCAGCCGCAGCAGGTCGTCCTCGATCTCGTCCATGCTGGGCGGCTCTTCCTCGGAGCCCGGCTCGGACCGCTCGCGGCCGATCTCGGTGAGCTTGCGCGCGTAGCGTTCCTGGCGGCGCAGCAGGTCGACGGCGCGGCGCTTGGCGACGGTCATGAGCCAGGCTCCGGGATTGCCCGGCACGCCTGACTCCGGCCACTGCTCCAGCGCCGCGACCAGCGCGTCCTGGGCCAGCTCCTCGGCCAGACCGAGGTCGCGCACCAGCCCGGTCAGGCCGGCGATGAGCCGCGCCGCCTCCATCCGCCAGACCGTCTCGATCGCCCGGTGCGTATCGGAAGCCATCACCTGGTCATAAGACCAGCTCGCCCGAGGTCACGCAAGCCGGGCCCGGGACCGGCGCTCGGCATTCGGGTCCCGCGAGCCGACCTCGAGGCCGGGCAGCCGGCTGCTAATGTTCGGCGGATCCCGTCAGCCGCTCCCGCAAGGCCTCCTCGGGGCTCATCGAATCGTCCGGCAGGTCGGAGGCATCGAACACCTGCCAGACGTCCAGCCCGATCCCCTCATGCCCACCGGGAACAGGCACCCGCAGCGCCCACGCGATGGCCTCCTCCCGGGACTTGACCTGGATCAGCCAGAACCCGGCGATCAACTCCTTGGCCTCGGCGAACGGCCCGTCGAGCACGGTCGCCTTGCCATCCCTGGTGTAGGCGATCTGCGCGCCGTGGGAGCTGGGATAGAGCCCCTCGGCGGCCAGCAGCACCCCCGCCTTGGCCAGGCTCTCGTTGTAGGCGCCCATCGCGTCGACGAGCTCCTGGCTGGGCAGTGCTCCGCCCTCGGTCGCCTCGTTGGCCTTCCCTACGATCATGAACTTCATCTGGATTGTGGCGCGGAGACCTGGTCCTTCAGGGCCGGGAGGAAGCGCCACCCCTCCTTTCGAAAACAGTATGGAAAGACTCGGTCACGTTCGGTGATGTGTGCGGTGGGTGATGGCGCTGTGACAGGAGGTGCGCGATGGCGATCCGCCGCTCCACCACCAAACGCCACGGCCTGCCCACCGTCGTGCAACTGCGACTCACACCCGCCCCGGGCCAGGCCGACGCGCTGGCAGCGGCGGTGCAGGTGTGCAATCAGGCGGCCACCATGGTGTCCCGGCTGGCGTGGCAGCACCGCACCTTCGCCGTAGTGGAGCTGCACCGGCTCGCCTACTACGAGGTGCGGGCGCAGGTGGCCGGGCTGGGCGCGCAAGCGGCCGTGCGGGCGATCGCCCGGGTCGCCGGCGCCTACGCCAACCGGCGCGCCACCAAGAAGCGCGCCCACATCTTCCGCGCGCACGGCGCCGTCCCCTACGACGCACGGCTGATGAGCTTCAATCGTGACGCCCGGACCGTATCTTTGTGGACGCCCACCGGCCGCGTCGCCGTCCCCTACGCCGGCCGGCCAGAAGACCTCAAAGCCGTGGACGCGCTGCCGCTCGGTGAGGCCAACCTGATCTGCCAGCGCGGGGTGTGGCTGCTGCAGGTCGCCGTCACCCTGCCCAAGCTGGCGGTGCGCCAGCCGGTCCACGGCTTCCTCGGGGTGGATCAAGGGGTGGCGAACCTGGCGGTCACTTCCGACGGCGCGGTGCTGCCCGGCCCCGCACTGCCTGGGCCGATCGGCGGCAACGGCCACGTCCGCACCCTGCGGGAGCGGCGCCATCGCCAACGCCGACGGCTGCAGAAGAAGGGGACTGCTGCGGCGCGGCGGGTATTGCGTCGCCTGTCGGGGCGTGAGCACCGGATGATGACCGACCTCAACCACCAAATCAGCAAATATGTGGTGCGTGAAGCCGAACGCACCGGCCGCGGCATCGCCCTGGAAGACCTCCAAGGCATTCGCGGCCGGGTCAGGGCTCACCGGCTCCAGCGACGCACCCTGCACAACTGGGCGTTCGCCCAGCAGATCACCTTCACCCGCTACAAAGCCGCCCGCGCCGGAGTCGCCTTCATCCTGGTCGACCCTGCGTACACCTCCCAGGCCTGTCCGGAGTGCGGGAACGTCAGCAGGGCGAACCGGCCGGCGCGGGGCCGGTTCGTCTGCACGGGGTGTGGCCTCGCTGGGCACGCCGACCACATCGCGGCCCGCAACATCGCCACACGCGGCGTAGCGGGCTGGGCTGCCATCAACCAGCCACACGCTACCGGCCTCCCTTCAGCCAGACGGGACCGCGAGAGCAAACCGCCAGCTTCAACCGGTGGTAGTTGATGATCCGCCTCCTTCACTCTCACGAACGCGTCGAACAGTCAGACCCCCGAATCGACACGTACGCAGAATTTTTTTACCAGGAGACGTCGTAGCGGTCACCCGCATCACGAACTGGGATCGGCCGCCTTCGGTGCAACGGACAGGCGGTCAACTCCCCGAGAGAGGTACCGGCTGGCTGGCGCGCTGCGGGCGACCAGTGGCGAGCCTCGCGTGGCGTTACTTTAGGTGGCAAGGCCTGAGCATAGTGTGATGGCTGGGTTTCTGTACCGGTTTCCGGCGTCACGATGCGCTGGGCTCCGCCCTGGAACAACGCCCGGGACAACCACGGTCCGCAGAACCCGGCGGCTGCCCCCGGGGTGGCCGCGTGAGCCGTCAACGATGGGGGAGCGCAATGAGCGACAACAGGGAACCGAAGCTGATCTACGGCCAAGGGGCGGAGGCATGCCCGGGGGGGAACTTCTGTCTCTACCGGGGCTCGAACTTCAACGCGGGTCAGACCCCGGGGCGTGGCGACAAGATCCTGGCCATTCCGATGGGCGCGTACGTCAACGACTTCTCCGAGTACGGGTTCGACCACAGCGGTGACGGGGTAAGTGCCGTCGTAAACAACACGGTCGAGGACAACGCGCTCTTCTCGGCCGCCGACCAGCAGGGGCACGCGCTGCCGGTGGACCGGGGGACCTCGATCGCGGATCTGCGGGGCATCCCCATGGCCGACAGCCCGAACGGCTCCTGGAACGACCAGGCCCAGTCCGCACTGGCGGCCCGCTTCGTGGGGAACCTGCGCGTCGACCAGGAGCTGCGAGGCCACTGGGCGGAAGGCGTGGGGCACATCTACTCCTACCGGCTCACGATGCACGCCGAGGACACCCGCGTCGTGAAATGGAGCGTGGGCTTCGGTGATCTGCCGGAGGAAACCTCGCTGTCCAAGAGCTTCGTCGACAACTTCTGGGGTGAGATCCTGCGCGACGGCACCGATGGTGCCGTCCTGCTCGGCTCCCCCCAGGGCGGCGGACACAGCGTCGACCCCGGGACGGACCTCCTCATCGACGTCCAGGTCCTCTACCCAGACGAAAGCCCCGCCTACGAACGCCTCATCGGCCTGAACGCCCAGCAACTGGGCTGACCCGGCGAGCAGGCAACCCACGCAGAACTCCCCGCGACGCCGGGGCGTCGCGGGGAGTTCTGCCGGGCGGGGGCCCGGTCTATCGTCGGCTGTGCCCGTCAGATGTGTTCGGCGGGGTTCGCCGGGAGGTAGAAGTTCCAGCTGCCGTGCCCCTCATGGGCGCCACCTGCGGGGCAGTGCCCGTTGTCGGGGCGACCGTTCCACCAAAGGGTGTAGCACTTGTTACAGAAGCGCCAATTGTCCTGCTGGGTCGTCGGTGACATGTCCCCTCCTGCGGTATGAGAACCGGCATGTTGCCTGGTCACCGCCAGTGTTGGAGGTGACGGCGGACCCGTACATCCCCAAACTTGGGGGTTGCGGCCGATACGGCGGCCATGCGCTGTTCGGTGGGACGTGATCCTCTTTCGGCTGTTCCGAAGCAGGTGGCCGGGGTTGTCGCAGGGGAGACGTACGACGAACGCGCGCCCAAAGGACGCGCGCTCGTCGAAAGGAGAGGCCAGGAGAGTCTCACGGGGGGAGGCGGGCCGGAGGACTCGGGGAGTAGCCGTCAGCCGGTGTAGTCCGGGTATCCGTAGCCGACGACCTGGGACTTCGGCCGGACACGCTGGGCGACCGTGCCGTTGCCGGTGTTGCCCTCGATCGTAGAGATCGTCCCGTTGTTGTTGTCCTTGACGACGAACCCGACATGCTGGATGTCGTCCAGGCTCTTGCTGCCGCTCCACGAGAAGAACACCACGGCGCCCGGCTTCGGGGCCTGGCCCCAGCGGTGGTTCTTGGCGAACCAGCGCGCGTGCTCGACGGTGTAGGCGTCCCAGCCGACCATGCTGCGCGCGCCGGAGTGCGCGCCGACCCACGAGACGAACATCGAGCACCAAGCGGCGTTCAGGTACTCCTGCTTGCTGCCGCCGTCGCGCTTGACGGTCTCCCGGGCGCGCGGCGTGTTCATGTACCACTTCTGGAACTTGGTGCCGCCGCCGGCGGCGTCCTCGGAGGTGCCGACCTGGGCCTTGGCCAGGGCCAGGACCTGCGCGGCCGAGATCTTGGCCTTGGCCTCGACCTTGGCCTCCGGGTGATCCGCGGGAGCGGCGGCGTGCTGCTGGGTGCCGGTAGCGATGGTCTCCGCGTGGGCGGTGGACTGCCCGCCGATGGCGGCGGCCGCGACGGCCACGCCGAGGGCGGCCTGAGCGAAGGTCAGCTTGGGGGCACGGGTAAGACGACTCATGGCCATCGAGGGGGTTCTCCTTGCTTCCATGCCGCTTACCGGGTTAGCTGACGGGTTCGGGCGTGGAAGCTGCCCTACGGCACTGACGTGCCGATTCACCCCAAAGACATGGGTCCCCGGTTCCGCACGAGGCGGATTCAGCGGTCACAGGACGATCCTGTGATGTTTGTGCGATGGTCAGGCAACGAACCGGACAAACAGGTACGTATGCCTTAGATGTCGTACAAGGTAATACATGGGGCAAGGGGATTACAAATAGATAAACCGCTGGTCAGGAGAGTTGCCCGCGTACATCTGCCAGAAGCCCCATCATGGCAAGGCTTTCGTCAAGTGGCATGATCGCGGATTCTTTACCTCCCGCGGCCACGACGGCCCGCACCTCGCGGACTTCGCCGGCGTATCCGTTGTCCGCCGGATCGAGCACGAGCTCCTCCGTCTCCATCGACGGCCCGCTCAGCACGACCCGCTCCGGCGCCCAGAACGGCGCCTTGATGTCCGCGCGCATGCCGGTCCCCACCACGTAGGCGTCGTTCGCGTACGGGCCCAGCAGCGAGCACTCCACCAGGGCCCGCCGGCCGCCCGGATAGATCAGCACCCCGCCCGCCTCAGCGTCCACCCCCGAGGGCGCCAGCGAGCCCGTGATGTGCGCCCGTTCCGGCATCCCGAGCAGGAGCTGCGCCAGCCCGAACGAGTAGACGCCCAGGTCGAGCAGTGCCCCGCCGCCCAGCTCCGGCGCCCACAGCCGGTGCGCGGGGTCGTAGGGCGACTTGAAGCCGAACGACGCCTGGACCGAGCGGATCTCCCCGAACCGGGGATCGGCGGCCACCCGCTGAATCAGCGGGTTGAACCGCATCCACATGGCCTCCATCAGGAAGACCCCGGCCTCGCGCGCGAGCCGGACCATCCGCTCCGCGTCGGCGACGGACGCGGCGAGCGGCTTCTCGCACAACACCGCCTTGCCCGCCGCGATCGCCGCCTCGGCCACCTCCAGGTGCTGGGCGTGCGGGGTCGCCACGTAGACGGCGTCGACGGCGGGGTCGGCGCACAGCTGCTCGTACGAGCCGTACGCCGACTCCGCGCCCAGCTCCGAGGCCAGTGCCCGCGCGCGGCCGAGGTCGCGGGAGCCGACGGCGGCCACCCGCATCCCCGGCTCAGCCGCGATGACCGTGCCGACCCTCTTGGCGATGACACCCGTGGCCGCGATACCCCATGCAAAATTCTTCATGGGGGGAGATCGTAGGGAATCAACCCATCCAGTGAAAGGTGTCCGGGTCTGGGCCGATGCGGCCGTCTGTCGTGTTCATGGCGCCGATCGCCGCCATGTCCTCGGCGTCGAGGACGAAGTCGAACACCTCGAAGTTCTCCTTGATCCGGGCCGGCGTGACCGACTTGGGGATCACCACGTTGCCCAGCTGGATGTGCCAGCGCAGCACGATCTGCGCGGGCGTCCTGCCGTACTTCTCCGACAGCACGCTCAGCGCCGGGTCGCCGAGCAGGCCCTGGCCCTGCCCCAGCGGGCTCCACGCCTCGGTGAGGATGCCGTTGGCCTCGTGGAACTCCCGCAGCCGCCGTTGCTGGAAGTACGGGTGCAGCTCGATCTGGTTGATGGACGGCGTGATGTCCGTCTCGTCGATCACCCGGGTGAGCGTCTCGACGGTGAAGTTGGACACGCCGATCGCCTTCGCCCGCCCTTGACGGTAGATCTTCTCGAGGCCGCGCCACGCCTGCACGTACGTGCCGTGCTTCGGCAACGGCCAGTGGATCAGATAGAGGTCCACGTAGTCGAGCCCGAGCCGCGACAGGCTCTCGTCGAACGCCTCCTCGGCCCGGCCGTGGTCGGGATTGAAGAGCTTGGTGGTGATGAACAGCTTCTCGCGCGGGATCCCCGAGGCGCGTACGGCGCGGCCGACGCCCTCCTCGTTCCTGTAGGCGCTGGCGGTGTCGACGTGGCGGTAGCCGATCTCCAGAGCGGTCGTCACGACCTGCTCGGCCTCGTCGCTCGGCACCTGCCAGACGCCGAACCCGAGCTGCGGCACCTGTACGCCGTCCGTATTGAGGAGTAGAGAGTTCATGGTCTTCATTGTTCACGTGTCGTTTCTGACGGCTTAAGGCGGGCGGGCTAGCTTGAAGCGGTCGTGAACGGGCCATCACCGGGCGGGGAGTACAGAGTGGGCAAACAGGCGTCGGCCTGGGTGGAGTCCCCGCTTCAGATGCTGTGCGCCATCGAGGCCCACCGCGCTGGGCTGCTCGGGCCTGCCACCGCCGTCGTCCCGCGTGCCGGTCTCCGGGCGCTGAAGGCCACGCGCCGGGCGCTGTCCGACCTGGCGCTGCCCGAGGGGCTGGAGCTGGCCGAGCCGCGCGAGCGCATGCCACGCTCCCCGCACGCCGTCGGCGACGCCTTCTCCGGCCGTGTCCAGGTCCGCTGGCTCGTCTCGCACCCGGGTCGCATCGTGATCGTCGACGATGGGCTGGCCACGCTCCGGCTGCTCGAACTGCTGGCCGCCGGGCCGTACAAGCCGCTGTTGCGGGCGCGGGCGCATCCGGGGAAGCTGCGTGCGGCGCTGGGGCTGGCGGCGGCGATCAGGCTGCGCGCGAGCCGGGTGTCGGTCTTCACCGCGCTGCCGGTGTCCGACGAGTTGGCGCTGGCCGTCCGCGCCGTGGGCGTCGACCTGGTCCGTCACGACTTCGGGTGGCTGCGTGAGCAGCCGCTGGGCGGCCCCGGACCGGTCGAGCGGACCGTCGTGCTCGGCACCTCCCTCGTCAGGAACGAGCTGGTGCGCCGCGACCGCTACCTGAGCTGGCTGATGGACCTGGCCGCCGAGGAGCCGCTCGCCTACTTCCCGCACCGCCGCGAGGACCCCGCGGATGTGGCGCTCATCCGCGAGCGGCCCGAGATCACCGTGTACGACGCCGGCGTGCCCGCCGAGCTGACGCTGCGCGGCCTCGACCCCAGCCAGCGGGTGCTCAGCCTGCCGTCCACCGCGATCACCTCGCTGCGGGTGCTGCTCACGCCGCGTGGCGTCGCGGTGGAGCCGGTGGACGTACAGGACGATTGGTGGACGAGCAGGGCGGCCCCCGCCCTGCGTTCGCATCTGACCGGTGTGGCCGGGTGACCGGCGCCAACCCCTATCTGACCGGAGCGGCCGGATGACCGGCGGCATCCTCTGTTCGACCGGAGCGGCCGGGTGACCGGCGGCAACCCCTACCTGACTGGAACAACCGGGTGACCCGCGTCAACCCGTATCCGACTGGAGTGACCGCGTGAGAGTGCTGGCCGTGGCCGACTCCGACTCGTACCTGAAGTGGGCGGCCTGCCTGCTCGGCGACCTGCCTCCCGGCTCCGAGACGGAGCTCGTGGTGGTGCGTACGCCGATCGCGCCGTCGCCCGAGCAGATCGCCGCCGCCGTGGGCGAAGGTCCCACGCCGGCGCTGATGTCGGCGCGGGCGGTGCGGCGGCTGGCCGAACGTACCCGGCCGGACGCGATCATCGTGGCCTGTACGGGGCCGGTCGTGGACGTGCTGGTGGCCGAGGCGTTCGCCGGGCTGCGGCCGCGGCCGGTGTTCGTGACCGGGCTGCCGGGCATCTCGGTGCCCGCGACGGAGAAGGCGTGGCTGTTCCGCAGCGGCTGCGACCTGTTCGTGGTGCACAGCGAGCGGGAGGTGGCCGAGTTCGGCGGGATCGCCGCGCAGCTCGGCGGGGGAGGGGCGGTCGGGCTGGCCCGGCTGCCGTTCCTGCGCCCGCGGGCCGTGCGCGGCGGCGGGAACCGGGTGGTGTTCGCCACCCAGGCCAAGGTGCCGCGCGAGCGCGAGGATCGCGAACGCGTCCTGCTGTCGCTGGCCGAGCTGGCCGCCCGCCGGCCGGACCTGGACGTGGTGGTGAAGCTGCGCGCCCTGGAGGACGAACGGCAGACGCACAACGAACGGCACCACTACCAGCGGCTCTGGCGCGAGCTCGGCGAGCCCGGGCGGGTGGCGTTCGAGGCGGGTTCGATGCACGACCAGCTCGCTCAGGCGGCCGGGTTCGTGACGGTCAGCTCGACGGCGGCGCTGGAGGCCATCGCGCAGGACGTGCCGCTGCTGGTGCTGAGCGACTTCGGCGTGAGCGCGGAGATGATCAACCTGGTGTTCGAGGGCAGCGGGCTGCTGGGCACGCTCGACGAGCTGGCCACGGGTGGCTTCCGCCCCGCCGACGCCGGGTGGTGCGCGGCCAACTACTTCCACCCGGTGGACCGCAACAACTGGGCGGGGCTGCTGGGCGGCCTGGTGACCGGCGGCCCCCGGGTCCCGGCCGGCTCACTGCTCGACGGGCCCGAGCACGCCGCCGCCCGCCGCCGCGCCAGGATGCGCCTGGACGTGCACCCCACCGTGCTGCGTGCCGGTTACCGGGCCAAGCGGCGGATGCGCCGGTATTTGCGGGCGCTGTCCTGAGGGAGTGCCTCCCTCCGAGAGGGAGTACCCCCGAAAGGGGCGGGGTGTCGAGAGGGAGTGCCCCCCGAGAGGGAGTGCCCCCCGAGAAGGGCGGGTGCCGAGAGGGGTGGCACAGCAGGGCGGGGCGCTGCCCGCCCCTGCTGGGTGGCGCCCTCAGATGGCCGATTTGATCTTCCGGCGCAGCCGCGTCAGCGCGGTGGGCTTGGCCGTCAGGTCGAGGGTCTCCAGCCGCTTGCGCTTGAAGTAGCGCGGGTCGAAGTCGAAGTCCACCGGCCGCAGGTCCGGATACGTCTCCGCCTGCATGCAGTAGCCCACCGCCCGCACCAGCTCCCGCAGGTAGCCGCGCGGCGCCGGCTCGATCGTGCCGTCCACCGTCATGCGGGGCAGCAGCGCGTCGACGATCGTGGCGGGCACCCGGTTGCTGTTCTCGTACGGGGCCAGCCGCTCCAGCACCAGCTCGGTGCCGTACGAGGCCACCGGCAGCCCGAAGAACCGCCCGGCCGTGACCAGGCCGGTCGAGAAGCAGCCCACGACCAGCTCGGGCCGGAGCGCCGCGAAGCACACCTCGGCGGGGACGCTCTCATCGGCCACCATCAGCTGCACGTTCAGCGGCTCGGCGGCGGCCCTGAGCAACTGGGCGTGCCTGCGGCCGGCCGCCGGGTGCGGCTTGAACACCACGCTCGAGTAGCCGCGGGCGACCAGGCCGCGCAGCATCGACTCGTGCAGCGCCGCCTCCTCCTCCGGCGTGACGATCTCCAGCGCCGACAGGTACTGCCCGAGGATCATCGCCTGCCCGGCCAGCATGTCGGGCGCGGTCGTGGCCACCTGCCGGACCACCGACAGGAACGCCTCGTCCGGCAGGAGCGACGCCGGCACGCCGTACTCGCTGAGTAAGAGCGGCTCCAGCCCCGGCACGAGGTCCAGGTGCAGCAGGCGGGTGATGCGGCGGAAGATCTCGGCGGGCAGCGGGTCGCGCGTCGGGCCGTAGCTCATCAGGCCGTCGGAGTAGACGGTGATCGGGCAGTCGCGCACCAGCCCCGCGATCGTCCGCGCGGGCGGCACCGCGATCGACTCCAGCACCAGCTCGTCCACGTCGTCGAGCTCCAGCTGGGAGCGGATCAGCCGCTCCATCATCGGCACCTCGATGACGCGGGCCTTCCACTCCGACGGGTGCAGCGGCGCGATCAGCTCGTTCCACGAGTGGATCACGTCGAAGCGGGAGCGCAGCACCGCGAAGCCCGGCGTCCGGTCCAGGGGGACGGTCACCTCGGGGACCGCCGCGTTGTTCGACACGATGAGGACCCTGCGTCCCTCGGCGAACCGGCCGTCGTCGATCCCGGCCGCCAGCGACATCGCCCCGAACAGCGTCGAGGCGTAGAAGACCGTGGTCATGAGTCCTCGCGTTCCCGGCGGAGCCGGACGTGGGGGCTTGGGGGGAGGTCGGGCAGCAGCGCCCGCAGCGCGGCCTCGCGCTCCACGGACATGCGCGCCACCGCGTCCACCACCATGCCGGTGGGCAGCGCTCGTACCATTTCCGCGCCGCGCTCTTCGAAGCGGGCGCGCAACTGCGGGGTGAAGCGGTCGGCGATCTCCAGGTGGTGCGCGAACAGCGCGCAGAAGTTGCGTACGGCCTTCGGCAGGAACTCCTCCTCGAGGTCCTTGAACACCAGCTCGAAGGCGTCGAAGAAGTGCAGCTGCCGCTCGTCGCCCACCTGTGTGAGCGACCCCGACACCATCCGCCGGTAGAACAACCCGGCCAGCGACACCACCGCGAACGTGGCCGCCTCCCGGTGCAGCCGCCAGATCCACGGGCGGTCCTCCGCGGTGTGCAGTGAGCCCGGGAAGTGCAGCAGGTCGTGCAGCGAGCGCCGGTAGACGCCGGCCCACGCGTAGGGGTAGTCGACCATGGTCCGCACGTTCGCGGGCAGGATCGCGTCCCGAGGGTCGAGCACCGCGTCCCGCCGCGCCAGCGGGGCGCGGTGCACGACCCGCTTGCGGCCCTCGACCTGCACGTGGTCGGCGCGCACGAAGTCGCAGCCGAGCCCGTCGATGGCCTCGACGAGCTGGGGCAGGTAGCCGGGGGCGAGCCAGTCGTCCCCGTCCATGAACGTGACGTACCGGCCCGAGGCGGCCGCCAGCCCGGTGTTGCGGGCGTCCGCGAGGCCGACCGGCGCGGGATTGCGCAGGACGGCCAGACCGGGCAGGTCGGCGCGGAAGTCCTCGGCGATGTCGCCGGTGGCGTCCACCGACCCGTCGTTCACCACGATGAACTCGAAGTCGGGCCGGGCGTTGCGGCAGAGCGAGGAGAGCGCGTCGGCGATGAAACGCTCGCCGTCACGCACGGGCACGATGACGGACAGAGTGATCAAGATGGCGCTCGTCAGACGGTGACGCGGCGCAGGCGGGCCTTGGGCGCCTCCTCGCCGGGGAAGACGCGCTTGACGCCGTCGCCCATCGCCTGCTCGATGATCCGGATGTCGCGTACCAGGTGCTCGAGACCGGCGGGCTCCAGCGAGGCGGCGTGGTCGGAGCCCCACATGGTGCGGTCGAGCGTGATGTGCCGCTCCACGCAGACCGCGCCGAGCGTCACCGCGGCCAGCGAGATCTGCAGGCCGCGCTCGTGGCCGGAGTAGCCGACCGGCACGCCGTAGCGCTCCTTGAGGGTGGTGATCGTGCGCAGGTTCGCCTCCTCCGGCGGGAGGGGGTACGTGGAGGTGGCGTGCATCATGATCAGCTTTTCGGTGCCGAGGATCTCGACGGCCTGGTCGATCTCGGAGAGCGTGGACATGCCGGTCGACAGCATCAGCGGCTTGCCGGTCGCCGCGAGGGCGCGGAGCAGTTCGTGGTCGGCGACGCTGGCCGAGGCCACCTTGTGCGCCACGACGTCCATCTCCTCCAGGAAGTCGATGGAGGGCACGTCCCACGGCGAGGCGAACCAGTGCAGGCCGCGCTCGTCGCAGTACTTGGCGATCTGGCGGTACTCGTCGTGGCCGAACTCGGTCCGCTCCTTGTACTCCAGGTAGGTCATCTCGCCCCAGGGCGTCTGCCTGATCTGCCCCTTCTGCGCCTCGGGCACGCAGATCGCCGGGGTGCGCTTCTGGAACTTCACCGCCTGGCAGCCCGCGTCGGCCGCCACGTCGATGAGCCGGCGCGCGAGGTCGAGGTCGCCGTTGTGGTTGATGCCGATCTCGCCGATGACGTAGACGGGCTCGCCGTCGCCGACCAGCACCTCGCCGACCGCCACCGGGCGGAACCTAAGACGCGGTTTGGCCTCGGGCGCGGCGGGTGCCTCGGGCCGGGCCGCCACGACCCGGTCGCACAGCTCGCGCACCGCTCCGTCGCCGCCCACCTTGGACAGGACGACCCTGGCGGCCGCGCGTACTCGCGGGTGCGCGTCGGGCACCGCGATCGGCCAGCCCACCTCGGCCATCGGGCCCAGGTCGTTGACGTCGTTGCCCACGTAGGCGACGCGGGCCGGGTCCAGGCCCTCGATCGTCAGCCAGTCACGCAGGACGATCCGCTTCTCGGCGATCCCCTGCAGCACGGGGACGCCCAGCTTGCGGGCGCGGGCCGCCACGACCGGGTTGTGCTCGGTCGACATGACCAGCACCTTCACCCCGGAGCGGCGCAGCAGCGCGATGCCCATCCCGTCGGAGCGGCTGACCAGCACCATCTCGCGGCCGTCGGAGTCGACGTAGGCGCGGTCGTCGGTGTGGACGCCGTCGAAGTCGGTGATCACCGCGTCGACGTCGATCGGCTCGGGCACGTCCACGAACGGGGCCAGCGCGCGGGCCAGCTCCAGGTCCTCGGGCTCGTCGATCTCGATCGCGTGGCGCACGGGCACCGGCTGTACGGCGACGGTGCCGAAGAAGCGGTGGCCGTGCTCGCGCAGCCCGGAGGTGCGCATGACGTAGAAGGCGCCGTTCTCGCGGAACTGCGGCTCGCGGTCCTGCCTGCGCTGCCTGACCGCGGGGTCGTGGTTGATCCCGCCGCCGGCGGCGGTCCAGAGGAACTCGTGCGTGGGCAGGCCGGACACGACCGTGTCGGCCTCGCCGTCCAGCACCTTGCGCACGGCCGCCGACAGGTCGGCGGAGTCGATGAAGGCGCTGGTGCACTGTACGAGGACGACCACCTCGGGGTCCTCGCCGAGCGCGTCGAGCGCGTGCAGCACCGCCGACTCGCTGGAGGCGGTCGCGCCGCTGAGCTCCTCGGGGCGGTCCACGACGAGCGCGCCCGCCTCCTTGGCGGCCTCGGCGATCCCCGCGTGGTCGGTGCTGACCACGACCCGGTCGATCAGCTCGCTGCGCAGCGAAGCGCGCACGGCACGGGTGACCAGGGGAATACCGCCGACCGGCGCGAGGTTCTTCAAGGGAACGCCTGCGGAACCTCCGCGGGCGGGAACAACGGCCAGGACTCGCAACGTGACTCCTCAGTGCTAACGGGTTGCCACCCGAAGCTAGAGGTGCGGATTGAACTGGCAGCGTCCCCTCCATTAACTTTCCGGGGGGATCCGGTAGAGCAACTCTGGACGGCCCACTCCTCCGTACTGTGGCATCCGGACCGCTACCCCCAGCTCCACCAGGTGTTCCAGGTATCTGCGGGCGGTCACCCTGGAGACTCCGGCCGCCGTCCCCACGGCCTGCGCCGACATCCCCGCAGGCCGGCGGCGCAGCTCGGCGGCGACCAAGTCGAGGGTGTCGCGGGCCAGCCCTTTCTGCAGGTCAGAGCGGCCGCGCAGGGTGCCGAGCACCCGGTCCACGTCGCCCTGTCCGACGATCTCACCGGCCTCCTCCTTGAACCGGGCATAGCCGGTCAGCTTCTCGTTAAGTGTCGCGAAGGTGAACGGCTTGAGCAGGTATTGGGAGATGCCCAGCGAGACCGCCCTGCGCACCATGGCCAGATCGCGCGCGGAGGTGACGGCGATCACGTCGCACAGCAGCCCGCCCGCCCGTACGGCCCGGCAGACCTCCAGCCCGTGCATGTCGGGCAGGTACAGGTCGAGCAGGATGAGATCGACCGGCGTGCGCCGCAGGAACCGCAGCGCCTCCCCGCCCGACCGCACCACGCCCGCCACCTCGAAGCCCGGCACCCGGTTCACGTAGATGCGGTTGGCCTCGGCGGTGATCTCCTCGTCCTCGACCACCAGCACCGAGATCATCGGACCGGCTCCGGTACGGGCCGCGGCACGGGCAACCGCACGGTGAACACCGAGCCGTCCACCTCGATCGTGCCGCCCAGCCGCCGCACCGCCTGCCCGACCAGCGCGAGCCCCAGCCCGTGCCCGTCGCCCTTGGTGGTCCAGCCCTTCTGGAACGCGTCGGGCGCGATCAGGCCGGGCCCGTCGTCGGCCACCCGGATGAGGAAGCCGTCACGGCCGCCCCGCAGCAGCACCTCGACGCGGGTGGCCGCGTCGATCGCGTTGTCGATGAGGTTGCCGACGATCGTGACCAGCTCTCCGGGGTCGAGGCCGAGGTCGTCCAGGTCGCTGTCGTGGCTGATCACCAGCTCGCTGCCGCGCTCGGCCGCCTCGGCGCTCTTGCCCAGCAGCAGCGCGGCCAGGATCGGCTCGCGCACCGCGCCCATCACCCGGTCCGTGAGCTCCTGCGCCGCCCGCAGCTCGGCGGTGCCGAACGCCACCGCCTGCTCGGTACGGCCCAGCTCCACCAGCGTGATGACCGTGTGCAGCTTGTTGGCCGACTCGTGGGCGGCCGAGCGGAGCGAGTCGGCGAACCCGCGCTCGGCGTTCAGCTGCCCGGCCAGCGCCTGCAGCTCGGTGTGATCCCGCACGGTCACCACGGTGCCGAGCCTGCTGGCCGCGCCGTTGACGGCCAGCACCCGGTCGCCGACCAGGTGCACGCGCTCCTGATCCGTGTCGAGCACCCCCGACAGGCCCAGCTCGTCCAGGTGCCGTCCTTCGGCGTCGGCGGGCAGATCGAGCAGGTGTCGCGCGGCGTCGTTGCAGAGCGTCAGCGTGCCGTCCTTGCCGACCAGCAGCAGCCCCTCCCGTACGGCGTGCAGGACCGCGTCGTGATGCTCGTGGATGCGGCCCAGCTCGACCGGGCCGAGCCCGTGCGTCTGCCTGCGGAGCCGGGCGGTCACCAGCCACGTGCCGACGGCGCCGAGGGCGAGCCCGAGCAGGGCGATGAGCCCGGTCCAGACGAGCTGGCCGCGCAGTCTGGCGCTCACCCTGTCGACCTTGATGCCCGCGCTGACCAGCGCCCGTATCGGGCCGTTCGGGCCGCCCGCGTGGACCGGGGCGACCGCCCGCACGGACGGGCCGAGTGTGCCGGTGTAGGTCTCCGTGAACGTCTCGCCGCGCAGCGCGCGGTCGATGTGGCCGAGGAACCGCTTGCCGATCTCCGCCCGGTTGGGGTGCGTGTAGCGGGTGCCGTCGGGCTTCATGATGGTGACGAAGTCGACGCCCGACTCGGCTTCCACCCGGTCGGCGAACGGCTGCAGCCGCGTGGTGGGGGACGGCTCGTCCAGGGCGGCCAGCACGTCGGGTGAGGCCGCCACGGCGGCCGCCGCCGCTCTGGCCGCGCCCGCCGCCTCGGCGGTGACGAGCTGGTCGGCCAGCACGGAGACGAGCGTGGTGGCGCCCGCCAGCGTGACGGTGACCACGAGCAGTTGAAGGAGCAGCATCTGCCCTGCCAGGCTCCAGCGGCGCATCGGAGACCTCTCAATGAACGAAACTTACGCAATAGTGACCTGGATCACCACGGACCGCATAGTCGCATGGTTAGGACTTTTACTCATAGCGACCGGAGACCCTCCATGCGTGATCGCACTCGCTATCTCTACCTGGCCGTCATCGGGGCGGTCCTGCTCGGGATCCTGGTGGGATTCGTCTGGCCGGACGTCGGCCAGGCACTCAAGCCGCTCGGCACCGGCTTCGTCAACCTGATCAAGATGATGATCAGCCCGATCATCTTCTGCACGATCGTGCTCGGCATCGGTTCGGTCACCAAGGCGGCCAAGGTCGGCAAGGTCGGCGGGCTCACCATCGGTTACTTCCTCATCATGTCCACGGTAGCCCTCATCATCGGGCTGCTGGTCGGCAACCTCATCGACCCGGGCTCGGGACTGCACCTCACCGACGCCGCCAAGAAGATAGCCGAGGGCGAGGCGGCCAAGGGGGGCGCCACCGGTTCGACCGACTTCGTGCTCGGCATCATCCCCACCACGCTGGTCTCGGCGTTCACCGAGGGCCAGACGCTGCAGACGCTGCTGGTCGCGCTGCTCACCGGATTCGGGCTGCAGGCCATAGGGGCCAAGGCCGCGCCGGTCCTGACGGCCATCGAGCACATCCAGCGGCTGGTGTTCCGCATCCTCGCCATGATCATGTGGGCGGCGCCGGTCGGCGCGTTCGGCGCCATCGCCGCGGTCGTCGGCGCCACCGGCATCGACGCCCTCAAGAGCCTGGCCATCATCATGATCGCCTTCTACACCACCTGTGTGCTGTTCGTCGGCCTGGTGCTCGGCCCGCTGCTGTGGGGAGTGGCCAGGATCGGGCTCTGGCCGCTGTTCCGCTATCTGGGCCGTGAGTTCCTGCTGATCCTGTCCACGTCGTCGTCCGAGGCCGCGCTGCCGAGGCTGATCGCCAAGATGGAGCACCTCGGCGTGAGCCGTACCGTGGCGGGCATCACGGTGCCCACCGGCTACTCCTTCAACCTCGACGGCACCGCGATCTACCTGACCATGTCCACGCTGTTCATCGCCTCCGCCAGCGGGTCGCCGCTGCGCTTCGGCGAGCAGCTCGCGCTGCTGGGGTTCATGATGATCGCCTCGAAGGGCGCGGCGGGCGTGACCGGCTCCGGCATCGCCACCCTGGCCGGCGGCCTGCAGTCGCACCGGCCCGAGCTGGTCGACGGCGTCGGCCTCATCGTCGGCATCGACCGCTTCATGTCCGAGGCGCGGGCGCTGACGAACTTCGCGGGCAATGCGATCGGCACCGTGCTCGTCGCCACCTGGACGGGCGAGTTCGACAGGGCGCGGGCGGCCGAGGTGCTCGCCGGCAACGTGCCGTTCGACGAGGCGACATTGCTGGACGAGGACGAACGAGCCGAACCGCCCGCGGCGGACGAGCAGCGGGAGATGACGGCGGTCTAGAGCTTGCGGCCGATGCCCGCGTAGCCCATCCGCGCCATCTCCTCATCGAGGAACTGTGTCTCCTGGGGGTCGTTGAACGGCCAGCCGATCTCCGGCCCCAGGCCACTGGCCAGCCCCGGCGGGATCAGCTCGAAGTCACCGAAGAACCGGGCGATCTCCGTGCCGGGGCGCGGGCAGAACGGCGCGTTGGCCTTCTGATAGAACTCGCTGATCTTGGCCACCCGCTCCGGCACGACGTCGTTGCCGACATGGGAGATGGCCAGGTAGCTGCCCGGCGCCAGCGCGTCGCGGTAGGTGGCCACGAACGCGTGCGGCTCGTCCTCGTCGGGCACCAGGTGCAGGAAGAACATCATGAGCACCGCGACCGGCTGGTCGAAGTCCAGCACGGACAGCACCTCGGGATGCCCGAGGATCTTCTCCGGCTCGCGGCCGTCACCCAGCACCATGGTGACCTTCTCCGGGTCGGCCAGCAGGGCGCGGCCGTGCGCGGCGACCACGGGGTCGTTGTCGACGTACACCACGCGCGCGTCCGGCGCGAACCGGTGGGCGACCTCGTGCACGTTCTCCGCGGCCGGGAGGCCGGAACCCAGGTCGAGGAACTGGGTGACGCCCTGACCGCAGAGGTATTCGACCACTCGCCCGATGAACTTGCGGTTCTGCCTCGTGCCCTCTCTGACCTCGGGTAACACGCTCATGACCAGTTCGGCGAGCTCCCGGTCGGCCTTGAAGTTGTCCTTGCCACCGAGGAAGTAGTCGTACATCCGCGCCGCGTTGGGGATGTGCGGGTCCACACCTTGCGGCGCTTGTTCCGTCATGTCCCCATGATCCCGGACAAAGGGCACGTAAATCCACCGGTTCATGTCACAAGGTGAGCAACCGGAGAGGGATCGTGTCACACGGCGGGCAGCCTCAGGACGAAGCGGGCGCCGCCGCGGTACTCCTCGACGCGGATCTCGCCGCGATGCGCCTCCGCCACGTCGCGCGCGATGGCCAGCCCCAGACCGGTGCCGCCGGCGTCGCGGCTGCGGGCCGCGTCGAGGCGGGTGAAGCGGTCGAAGATGCTCTCGCGGTCCCTCGGCGCGATCTCCACGCCGTCGTTCTCCACGGCCACGACGGCCATGTTCGCGTCCCTGGTGACGACCACCCTGACGATGTTCTCGGCGTGCCGCTGGGCGTTGTCCAGCAGGTTCGTCAGCAGCCGGGCCAGCTGCATCCGTACCCCGTCCACCACGACGCCCTCGTCCAGCGCCAGCTTGACGGGCAACGGGTCGTCGCGGCACGCCAGCTCGTCGCGGACCAGGGCCGCGAGGTTCACCCGCTCCTTCGCCACGTCCACGCGCGAGCCGATCCTGGCCAGCAGCAGCAGGTCGGTGATGATCGCTTCGAGCCGGTCGGTGTCGTGCAGCGCGCTGTCCACCAGGGCGACGAAGTCGGTGTCCTCGGGGTAGAGCTGGGCGCTCTCCAACTGCGCGCGCAGCCCGGCGATGGGGGTGCGCAGCTCGTGCGAGGCGTCGGCGGCGAAGCGGCGCTGCTGGCAGGCGGAACGTTCCAGGCGGGTCAGCGTGCCGTTGACGGACCGGGCGAGCGCGGCGACCTCGTCGTCCCCCGGCGGCTGGGTCACCCGGCGGCTCAGGTCGCTGGCGTTGACCTCGTCGAGCTCGGCCCGCATTGCGCCCACCGGTTGCAGTGCCCGGCCCATCACCAGCCAGGTCGTCCAGGTGGCCAGGGCCATGAGCACGACGACCTGGGTGAACACCACGGTCTCCAGGATCCACAGGTCCAGTACGCCCGGCGTGGCGCGCCCGGCGTACACGACGTTCGAGTTCGGATCCGGCGACACGCGGACGGCCGTCAGGTGGACGCACATTCTCGGGAGGCAGTTCGTGGTGCTGATGACCCGGTTGTCGGGCGTGGGCCAGACGTCGCTCAGCGGTGGCAGGTTGCGGGCCGCGTCGCTCGTCCCGATCACCTCGCCGCTCGGGGCCACGACCTGGATCAGGTCCACGTACGGGTCGGGCAGTGGCATCCCCGCGCCCAGGGGCAGATCGCCCCCGCGTGACTCGACCGCCACCCGTTCGGCGGCGTCCCGGGTCTCCTCCCAGACGTGGGCCTCGATCACGGACTTGGCCACGACGACACTGCCGACCCCCGCCGGGATCAGCACGGCGGCGGCCACGGCGGCCGCCACGACCGTGACGCGGCCACGGAGCGACCTCGCCCAGAGGCGTGACATTAAACGAGGCTACTAACGGTAAGTACCGCTAGATAGCGATCAAAGGGAAAATTTCCCCCATGGTCAGCTTGCACGGCCCGTACGGCCCGCACAGCCCGCGAGGGCTGTACGGGCCGCGCCCGGCGTCAGCGCTGGAGCCACACCGTGGTGTCGGGCGGGAGGGTGCCGTCGGCGGTGAGCGGGCCGCTCGACAGCAGCACCTCGCCGGTAACCTCCACCGGCTCGTCGCCGGTGTTCAGCACGACGACCAGGCCGGGCGAGCGCTCGATGGCCAGCACGTCCTTGGGGGAGTCGAGCCAGGCCAGCGTGCCGCCGCCGAGCGCCGGGTGGGCCTTGCGCAGGCGCAGCGCGGCCCGGTAGAGGTTCAGCGTGGAGCCGGGGTCGTCGTGCTGCGCCTCGGCCGACAGCGGCGCCCACGAGTCGGGGATCGGCAGCCACGGGTTCCGCCAGCCGTAGCCGGGAGCGCTGGTCCACGGGATCGGCACCCGGCAGCCGTCACGGCTCTCGCCGCTGCGCAGGAACGCCGGGTCCTGCCGCAGCTCGTCCGGCAGGTCGAGCACCTCGGGCAGGCCGAGCTCCTCGCCGTTGTAGAGGTAGGCCGAGCCGGGCAGCGCCAGCATGAGCAGCGTGGCCGCCTTGGCCCGGGCCAGGCCGCCGTGCCGGGTGACGTGCCGGGGCTTGTCGTGGTTGGACAGCACCCAGGTGGTCGGCGCGCCGACCAGCTCCGCCTCGGCCAGCGCCTTCTCGATGACCGCGCGGAAGGACTTGGCGTGGAAGTCGGCCAGCAGGAAGTCGAAGTTGAACGCCTGGTGCAGCTCGTCGGGGCCGACGTAGCGGGCCAGCCGCTCGGGCGAGGACACCCACGCCTCGGCGACGGCCATCCGCCCGCCGGGGTAGGAGTCGAGGATCGGCCGCCACTCGCGGTAGATCTCGTGCACGCCGTCCTGGTCGAAGTACGGCACGCGCTCGTCGCCGAGCATCTCGGCCTGGCGGCCCTCCTTCGGCCCCACGTCGGGCAGCCCGGCGGCCTTGACCATGCCGTGCGCCACGTCGACGCGGAAGCCGTCCACCCCGCGGTCCAGCCAGAACCGCAGGATGTCGCGGAACTCGGCCCGCACCTCCGGGTGCTCCCAGTTGAGATCGGGCTGTTCGGGCGCGAAGAGATGGAGATACCACTGCCCGTCGGCCACCTGCGTCCACGCGGGCCCGCCGAAGATGGACTCCCAGTCGTTGGGCCGGTCCCGGAAGATGTAGCGGTCGCGCAGCCCCGCCTGGAACCACGGGTGCCGGTCGGAGGAGTGGTTCGGCACCAGGTCCACGATCACCCTGATGCCCAGCTCGTGCGCGTCCGCGATCAGCCCGTCGAGGTCGGCCAGCGTGCCGAACATCGGGTCCACGTCGCGGTAGTCGGCCACGTCGTAGCCGCCGTCGGCCATCGGCGAGGTGTAGAAGGGGCTCAACCAGATGGCGTCCACGCCCAGCTCGCCGAGGTAGCCGAGGCGCTCGCGCACCCCCGGCAGGTCCCCGATGCCGTCGCCGTTCGCGTCGGCGAAGCTGCGTGGGTAGACCTGGTAAACGACGGCGTCCCGCCACCAATCGTCGTTGCCGAGCATTGCGGTCCTCCGGGGGAAATGTCCGTGATGTCTGGTGCAGGATGGCTTGCGTTGTTCTGTGGGGTCAAGCGTAAGTTGCGGAAAGTTGCAGATAACACCGTACTTCCCCCAGGAGACCAGGTGGCGAGGTCAAGGGAGTATCCGGAGCATCTGGATCAGGTAACGCTCTTTCGCAAGTTCTTCCAATTCTTGCAAAGACTCGCTAACGTCCCGGAAATATAAGCCGCGAAAGCGGTCAATGCTCCCTCCGTGACCTCAGGAGGTCCCATGCGCAAGCGAGCTCTGGGTGTCGCCGCTCTCACGTCCCTGGCGTTAGCCGCCACGGCGTGCGGTGGTTCGCAGCCCGGCACCCCCTCCGCCGCCCCCAGCGGTTCCGCCGCCTCGGCCTCGGCCCCCGCCGCCGACAAGGGCAGCGGCAAGCTCGTGATCTGGGCCGACCCCAACCGGGTCAAGGCGCTCAAGCCCTTCGCCGACCAGTTCGGCACCGAGAACGGCGTGGCCGTCGAGGTGAAGGAGATCAGCAAGGACAACCAGCAGACCTTCCTCACCGCCTCCCAGCAGGGCAGCGGCCCGGACATCATGGTCGGCGCGCACGACTGGATCGGCAACCTGGTGCAGAACGGCGCCATCGACCCGGTCAACCTCACCGACGCGCAGAAGGCGGCGTTCCCGGAGATCGCCATCAAGGCGGTCACGTTCGACGGGCAGGTGATGGCCGCGCCGTACGCGGTGGAGAACATCGCGCTGATCCGCAACACCAAGCTCGCGCCCGAGGCCCCCGCGACGCTGGAGGACATGGTCAAGCAGGGCAAGGCGCTCAAGGCGGCGGGCAAGGTCAAGGAGGTGCTCTGCCTGCCGGTGGCGCAGAAGGGCGACGGGTTCCACGTCTACCCGCTCTTCGCGGCGGGCGGCGGCTCGCTGTTCGGCACCACCGCCTCCGGCGACCCGGACCCGAAGAAGGTGCTGCTCGGCTCACCCGACTCGGTCAAGGCGTTCGGCAAGCTGAAGGAGCTGGGGGAGAAGGGTGACGGCGCGCTCAAGACGTCGATCACCAACGAGAACTACGTCGCCAGTTTCGCCGGCGGCAAGTGCGCGTTCCTGATCTCCGGACCCTGGGCCATGGCCGAGGTGAAGAAGGGCGGCATCAGCTACGACATCACGCCCGTCCCGTCGTTCAAGGACGGCAAGCCCGCCACGCCGTTCGTCGGCGTCCAGTCGTTCTTCGTGGCCGCCAAGGGCAAGAACAAGACCCTCGCGCAGGAGTTCGTCGCCAACTACGTGACCAACAAGGACGTGGCCAAGGCCCTGTACGCGGCCGATCCGCGGCCCCCGGCGCTGACCGAGGCGCTGACCGAGGTCGGCGCGACCGACCCCGACGCGGGCAAGTTCATGGACGCCGGCAAGAACGGCCTGCCGATGCCGGCCATCCCCGAGATGCAGGCGGTCTGGGAGCCGTTCGGCATCGCCGAGGCGGCGGTGGTCAAGGGCGGCGACCCGGCCAAGGCCGCGGCGGCCGCGCAGAAGGCCATCGACACCTCGCTCAAGAACTGACGCCATGACCCTGGACGTGCGTGCGGCCTCGGGGGCTCATGCTCCCCCGCGGCCCCGCCGCGAGATCACCACGGCTTTCCTGGTGAGCAGGATCGCGGTGCTCGCGGTGGCGGCGGCGCTCCTGGTGTACGCGGCGCCGCCCCTGGTGGCGGCCGGGTCGTGGCCCGCCCTGGTGATCCTCGGCGGCGCCACGGCGGTGATCGCCTATCTCTATCTGACCCGACGGTTCATCCCGGCCAAATACCTGATCCCCGGCACCCTCTTCCTGATCGCCTTCCAGGTGTTCCCGGTCCTGTACACGGTGAGCACGGCGTTCACGAACTTCGGCGACGGCCACCGCGGCGACAAGACGGCGGCCATCACCTCGATCGAGACGGGCTCCGTGCGGCAGGCGCCCGGCTCGCCCGAGTACAACCTGACCACGGCGCTGAAAGGCGACCGGCTGGTCTTCCTCCTCGTGGACCCGAAGACCAAGCAGGTCCAGTCAGGCGACCCGGCCGGGCTCGCGCCGGTGACCGGCGCCCAGGTGGGCGTGACGGGCAAGGTGCTGCGGGCGCCCGGCTTCACCGTGCTGACGGCCCCGCAGGCGGCGGCCAGGGCGCAGCAGATCGCGGCGCTGGCCGTACCGACCCGCGGCGGGCTGATCAAGGCGAACGGGCTGAGCCGCGCGGTCGAGGGACGGGCGGCGCTCGTCTACGACGCGCGCTGCGACTGCGTCCAGGGCGAGGGCGACCGGTGGACGGCCGACGAGGGGCAGGGCTACTTCGTCAACGCCAAAGGCGCGCACCTCGCGCAGGGCTGGCAGGTGAGCGTCGGCTTCGCGAACTTCGCCCGGGTGCTGACGAACCCCACGATCTCCGGGTACTTCATCGGCGTCTTCGGGTGGAACGTGGTGTTCGCGCTGGCGTCCGTGGCGTCCACGTTCGCGCTCGGCATGGCGGTGGCGCTGGCGCTGCACCATCCGCGCATGCGCGGCACCCACGCCTACCGGATCGCGCTGATCCTGCCCTACGCCATGCCCGCCTTCGCGATGCTGCTGGTCTGGCGGGACATGTTCAACCGCGACTTCGGGCTGATCAACCAGCTCTTCGGGCTGGACGTCGACTGGATGGGGCAGCCGTCCACCGCCAGGCTGGCGGTCATCCTGGTCAACCTCTGGCTGGGCTTCCCGTACATGTTCCTGGTGACCACGGGCGCGCTCCAGGCGATCCCGCGCGAGCTGACCGAGGCCGCCTCCATCGACGGGGCGACGCCGTGGCACGGCTTCCGCAAGGTGACGCTGCCGCTGCTGCTGGTGGCGCTCACCCCGCTGCTGATCTCGTCGTTCGCCTTCAACTTCAACAACTTCAACGCGATCGCGCTGACCAGCGAGGGCGGCCCGTTCCCGGCGGAGAGCCCGCAGGTGGGGGCCACCGACCTGCTGATCACCTACACCTTCCGGCTGGCGTTCGGCACCTATGGCGCGCAGTTCGGCTTCGCCGCCTCGATCTCGGTGTTCATCTTCGCGATCGTGGCGCTCATCTCCGCGGTGGCCTTCCGCCGGACCCGCAAACAGGAGGAGGTCTACGCATGAGACTCGCGCTGCGGCACGTGTTCGTGCTGGTGGTGTGCGCGTTCGCGGTGTTCCCGATCCTGTTCGTGTTCTCCGCCGCGATCAACCCGCTCGGCACGCTGGCCTCCACCGACCTGCTGCCGACCGGGGCCGGTCTGGGGAACTTCGCGGACCTGTTCACCTCCGACAGGTATCCGTTCGCCAGGTGGTTCCTCAACTCGACGTTCATCGCGCTGTCGTCGTCGTTCGCCAGCCTGGTGCTGTCGATGTTCGCCGCCTACGCCTTCAGCCGGATGCGGTTCCGCGGGCGCCGGGTCGGGCTGCTGGCGTTGCTGCTCATCCAGATGTTCCCGCAGTTCCTGGCCATCGTGACGATCTTCATGATCTTCACCAGGGTGACCGAGCTCTACCCGGCGTTCGGGTTCAACACCGTGTGGGGGCTCATGCTGCTCTACCTGGGCGGCGCGCTGGGCGTGAACACCTGGCTGATGAAAGGCTTCCTCGACACCGTCCCCAAGGAACTGGACGAGGCGGCCACCGTCGACGGGGCCACGCACGCGCAGATCTTCTGGCGGGTCATCATGCCGCTGGTCACGCCGATCCTCGCGGTCACGGCGCTGCTGGCCTTCATCGGCACGATGAGCGAGTTCATCATGGCCAACGTCTTCCTGCGCGATCCCGAGAGCAAGACGCTGGCCGTCGGCATGTACGGGATGATCGCGGGGGACCAGCGGAACGCCAACTTCGGCATGTTCGCCGCGGCCACGCTGCTCACCGCCGTACCCACGGTCGGTGTGTTCCTATGGCTGCAGAAGTACATCGTCTCCGGGCTCACCGCCGGAGCCGTCAAGGGATAGGTCTCATTGCGCTTCCTCGGTGAGCCGCATCACGACGGCTCGGCTCTGTACGTCTCCACCCAGGCGCCGTCACCCGGCTCGACGGTGACGGTCCGGGTGCGGGCGCCCCTGTCCGCCGGGATCACCGGCGTGCACGTCCGTACGGTCCGCGACGGCGAACCCCGCTTCACCGCCGCGTCGGCCGGCACCCCCGGCGCCATCGGCGGGTACGGCGAGACCGACGTCTGGTGGCGCGCGGACGTCGTCGCCGCCAACCCGGTCACCCCCTACCGCTTCCTCCTGCACACCACGGGCGGCCAGGCGTGGCTGACCGCGGCCGGGCTCGTCACCCACGACGTCACCGACGCCACCGACTTCCGGCTGGTCTGCCACGAGCCGCCGCCCCCGTGGCTGGCCGACGCCATCGTCTACCAGATCTTCCCTGACCGTTTCGCCAGGTCCAGGCCGATGCGGGAGCTGCCGGACTGGGCGCTGCCGCGGGACTGGGACCGCGATCCGGTCATCCCGTCGGGCCCCGGCACGTCCCGGCAGTTCTACGGCGGCGACCTCGACGGCATCGTCCAGCGGCTGGACCACGTACAGGCGCTCGGCGCGGACACCGTCTACCTGACGCCGATCTTCCCGGCCCGCTCCAACCACCGCTACGACGCCGCCGACTTCGACCGGATCGACCCGCTGCTCGGCGGCGACGCGGCGCTGCACCGGCTGGCCGGCGCGCTGCACGCGCGCGGCATGCGGCTGATCGGCGACATCACCACGAACCACTGCGGCCGCACGCATCCCTGGTTCACCGCCGCGCTGTCCGACGCGGGCGCGCCCGAGCGGGAGATGTTCTACTTCGATCCCGGCACCGGCGACTACGAGTCCTGGTACGGGGTCAAGTCGCTGCCCAAGCTCAACTGGGGCAGCGACCAGGTGCGTGCCCGGATGCCGGCCGTACTGAAGAAATGGCTGGGCCCGCTCGACGGCTGGCGCGTCGACGTCGCGAACATGACCGGCCGGCACGGCCCCCACGACCACAACCACGAGATCGCCGCCCTGCTGCGGCGTGAGATCGGCCCCGGCGCGGCGCTCATCGCCGAACACTGCCACGACGCCTCGACCGACCTGGACCGCGACGGCTGGCACGGCACCATGAACTACGGCGGCTTCACCCGGCCCGTGTGGGCCTGGCTGCGCTCGCCCGAGCTGGAGCTGACGAACTTCCTCGGCGTGCCCGGCGGCGTGCCGGCGCGTGACGGGCTCCAGACGCACGCGACGTTCCGCGCGTTCGCCGCCCACCTGTCGTGGCGCTCACAGGCGAACTCGTGGCAGCTCCTCGACTCGCACGACTCGCCGCGCATCCGCACCGTGACCGGCTCGGCCGACCGCCACCTCGTCGCCCTCGGGCTGCAGGCCACGCTGCCGGGCACACCGATGGTGTTCGCGGGCAGCGAGTACGGGCTGACAGGCGTGAACGGCGAGCACGCGCGTACCCCGATGCCCTGGGACCGGCCCGCCGACCAGGACCTCGAGACGCTGGCCTCCTACCGGGAGCTGCTCGGGCTGCGCCGGGCCGAGCCCGCGCTGCGCCACGGCGGGCTGCGATGGTTGCATGCCGATACCGACTGCCTGGTCTTTCTCCGGGAAACCGCCGCCGAGTCGCTGCTAGTGTGCGCGCGTAGGGCACCCGGTCGTGCCCTGCCGCTGCCCACCCGGGCGGTGGGCGTTTATAACGCTTCTGACACCGATGTGTTGCCAGGTGATGGCCCTTCGCTACGTGTCTGGCGCCTCACGCGCTGACCCGCTAGCGTGGGCCCGCCCATCGTTCAGATTTAAACTAGATAGTGGTGTGTTCGCATGAGGTTGCTCCCCGTGGCCGTCATCGCTTCACTCGTGCCCGCCCTGCCGTTACCGGCTCTGGCCCGTGCCGGCACCACCTACTACGTCGATTCGCGCGCGGGCGACGACTCGGCGACGGGCACCAGCGCCACCAAACCGTGGAAGTCGCTCGACAAGATCGGCGCGGCCGACCTCAAACCCGGCGACGCGGTCAGCGTCAAACGCGGCAGCAGGTGGACCGGCTCGCTCACCCTCGCCGCCAACGGCACGGCGGCCAAACCCATCGTCCTCCAGCCGTACGGGACCGGCCCCATGGCGAAGATCTCCGGCATGGACGGCAACTGCGTCGTCGTCAGCGGCGACCACTGGCGCATCAGCGGCGTGCGGGCCTCCCGCTGCCAGTGGGCGGGGTTCGAGCTGAGCGGCGACGGCAACGAGCTCGTCGGCGTGGGGGCCGATCACAACATCGCCGGCGTCCTGGTCACCCCCAGCGGATCCCGCAACGTCATCAGGGACAGCAGACTGACGGCCAACGCCCGGATGAGCGTGAACGACTCGGACCCCGACAACGACTCCGGGGCGTTCGGCGTCCTGCTGAACGGCGACGACAACACGGTGACGGGCAACACCATCACCGGCAGCTACGCGTCGAGCGTCGACTACGGCTTCGACGGGGCGGCGGTCGAGATCTACAACGGCGACCGCAACCTGATCACGCACAACACCGCCCGCGACAACGAGGCGTTCACCGAACTCGGCGCCCGCAAGGGGAGCACGGCCGCCGGGAACGTGTTCGCCTTCAACGTGGTCACCTCCTCCCGCAAGAATGGATCGTTCCTGGTCACCCGGGGTCCCGAGCACGTCGTCGGCCCGGTCACGGGGACCATCGCGGTGCACAACTCGGTCTACCTGCCCGGACGGGTGACGATCGGCTGGTCCTGCCACGGTGGCTGCTCGCCGTCGATACTCAAGCTGCGCAACAACGTGATCTCGGTCGGCGGCCAGGCCGGGTACGAGGACGGGAAGGGCGCCGACGACGCGGGCGGCGTTTACCGGGGGCGTACGTACGGGTTCAAGCTGGGGCCCAAGTCGGTGAAGGCGGACCCCCGCTTCGTCTCCCGTACGGACCTCCACCTGCGGCCCGGTTCTCCGGCCCTGGGCCACGGCGTCCGGCTCGGCCCGGCGTGGTTCGGCCGCAGGTCGTCCGGCCCGGACATCGCCCGCCTGCCCGCCGTCCCGGACGCCGGCGCCTACCAGCGGTGAAACCCCGTTGTGTGACCCGCCGGCGGGTC
>NZ_JBEZYD010000055.1:0-68932 GCF_040638335.1 Nonomuraea sp. NPDC026600 | reverse complement strand
GAAATCTGATGGCGTCGCCCGCCGCGCCGCTGCGGGGAGCGGGGCCGCCCCTTGATCCCTATAAGAATAATTCGGCAACTCAGCGCGTCCGCCGCGTGGCAGGGAGTCTCAGGTTAGCCCCGACGGGCCTTGGGCTACAGAGGGTCAAGGTCCCACATGCCACGGCGCCAGACGGGTAGCTTTCCGCGCCGATGCCCCATATCTGGCGTGTTTGTCACCCCCTGCGGTGATCGTGGTCGGCGAACCCCTCGGCGGCCTCCCGGAAGATCGCCTTGCCGATTATGAAGGTGGCCAGCGGGGCCTGGGAGGAGCAATTCTCTCCAGCGTTCGGCCCCCCTGCGTTCTGGCATCGGGTTCGGATTCCTCACCCTTTCACCGCACGCCCCGGACGTGTCCTTGATCTCAATTTGACTACAGACAGTTATATTTCTACTGCGGAGCGTCGCGACGTGTTGGTGTCCTGCACCTTAAAGGGCCACTGGATCGAGCTACGCCCTCATCTCTCACCTCACCTCACTTGAACATCGGAGCAACGATGCGTATACCGTTTGCCGTGGCCGCCGCAGCCATCGGCTTTGGCCTCGCCGCGACGACCGCCCTTCCAGCCCTGGCCGACGACACGACCGTCACGTTCACGATCACCGGCGGCACTCTCACGATCAACGCGCCCGCCTCGTCGAACCTGGGCTCGGTCGTGTCCGGCACCGCCAGCGTCTCCGGACAGATGGGCGCCGTGACGGTGACCGACGATCGCGGCGGCCTGTCCAGTACCTGGAGCGCCACTGTCACCAGCACCGACTTCACCACCGGCGGAGCCACGGCGCCCGAGACGATCCCTAACATCAACGTCAGCTACAGTCCGGGCGCGGCCACCAACACCACAGGGACGGGCACCTTCACGCCTGGCCCCGGCGGCATCGTCAATGTGCCGCGCGTCGCGTTCACCGGAGCCGATCTCGTCGGCGACAACACCGCCACCTGGAATCCCACGCTCACCGTGACCATTCCGGCCGGGAAAGTCGCCGGTGTCTACACCGGCACCGTCACCCACTCCGTCGGCTGACCCCACCCGAAACAACGACAGCCGTGCGTTTTCATAACCTCCTTTCTGGGCTGCTGGTGGCCGGAGTCCTCGCCCCGGCCACCGGCATGCCGCACGCGCCGGCCTCCACAGCGGCCCACTCGCGCGGAACCGGCGGCGTCGGGATCCGCCTGGTCGACGCGCCGATCCAGGCGCGAGCCGACTCACGAGCCCGCCGCTACATCGTCGATCACCTCACGCCGGGTTCGGTCATCCACCGGCGGGTCGAGGTGTCCAACACGAGCCCCTCCACTCAGCATCTTTCGCTTTACCCGGCAGCAGGGGAGATCCGCGACCGGAGATTTCAGTTCGCCCCCGGTCGCACCGCCAACGATCTGTCCAGCTGGACCAGCATGAGTCGAAGCGACGTGACCCTGGCGCCGCAATCTCACTCGATGGTCACCGCGACCATCGCCGTGCCGAAGAACGCCGCTCCGGGAGAGCGGTACGCGATGATCTGGGCCGAGGCGGTCAAGGCCCCGCCGCCCGGAGGGGGCTTGCGGCAGATCAACCGGGTCGGCGTCCGGGTCTATCTGGACGTCGGCGGCGAGAACCCACCAGCTGCGGACTTCACCATCGACTCGCTTACGGCCCAACGATTGCCGAGCGGCCAGCAAGTCGTTCTGGCGCAGGTGCACAACATCGGAGGCCGCGCACTCGATCTGAGCGGCGAACTGAACCTCTCCAACGGCGCCCTGAGCGCCGGTCCCTACATGTTCGCAACGGGTACGACGCTCGCGCCGGGCGACGTCGGATCCGTCACCGCGCCTCTCACCGAGCATGTACCCGATGGCCCATGGCACGCCCGCATCCATCTCGAAAGCGGACTGACCGAACACACCGCCGAAGCGACCCTCCAGTTCCCCTCCTCCGCGGGGACGGCGAAAGCGGTCGTCGCAGAGATGGACAGCAGCAACTATCTCCTACACCTCATAGTGGCCCTTGCCACCGGCATCGTCCTGTCCGCCCTGGCGGTAGCCGCGTTCCTGCTCATCCGGCGAAACCGCTCACGTGGGGAACGGAGCACAGCATAAGCGGCTCCGGGCAAACAGCGGGGCGTAGGTGACCGGGCGCCGCCTGAATATGGATGAGCCCTGGCCACCTCCTCGCGGAGGCCAGGGCTTGTCTGCGTGCTCTGACGATCCGCTGTCGTCGAGGCACGTGGTTTGCCTGCCGGACATGAGGGAGCGTGGGCCGTTCGACTCATGCTGATGTAGGTGGATATTGGCCTGAGCTGAGGCGATATTCGTCCGGATTATTCGATGTCGATTTTGTCGGCCTATTTGGTGGCGATTGGCGTCGGATTTCCTGAAGGTGTGATGCGGATCACACTTGACCTTTATTCCTTGTTGTGGCGGTTGGGGCTCCAGGGGCGGGCGACGAATAAGCGCATGTCACGTGATCGTCAAGTTTCGGCGTCGTGAATATGCCCGAATATGAACTGTTATCGGTCCTCCTTATGGCTGTCCGTAATTGTGGTTAGGACGCTTCTACCTGCGGTTTTACGGGAACCTTACTTTGACCTTCGGTCGTTACCATTGAGTACGTGAATAGTCGTCAAGGTTCAAAGGAGATCCGCTTGGCTCTACAAGGTTCGATCCCTGTCTCGTTTGAGCAGGTTTTTCCCTGCGGCTGTTTTGTGGTGGGGGAGGTGTCCCAGGTGCTTGATTTCGAGGCGAGTACTCGGGAGCGGCCTGTTCCGGCTCGGGACAAGGTCACGGGTGAGCTGATGTGGTCGGTTCCGGTGATGGACGCCGACCCGACGCTCAAGGCGGCTGCTAAGTCGGTCGCGGTGAAGATTCTTTCTCCGGTTGCGCCGGAGATCCCGGAGCCTCCGGCGGCCATGGCGGGCCTGCCGTTCGTGCCGGTGGTCTTCGAGGGGCTGGCGGTGACGCCGTATGTCGCCGCCAATGGCCGAATGGCCTATTCGTTCAAGGCCACGGGTCTACGGCTGGCGTCGCTGAGCGGCGCGAGGACCAAGGGCGGGTCTAAGGACAACCCGTGAGAGCCGTTCGCGTTTCGGCGTGGCGGGGCGTGGGGGTCTGGGCCAGCGTGAATGGCGCTGGATCGTATGCGGTGCAGAGCACCGGGGCGGCGGCAGGGGCCGCGCGCCGAAAATCTGAGGGCGCGTAGGCGCCGTTTTCGTCAGGGCGCATATCGACGTAGTGGGCTAGTCGGGGCCGCCGGATGTCGCTTCTTCGGCGGTCCCCACCGATAGTGCGCCTTTCCTGTTCCTCTCCCGTTATCTCCTCATTGCCCAAACGGGCAAGGTCCCCTTTTGGGGGATTCGGCGAAAGGTTCTTTTCATGCTGCGCAAACTTCCTGGTTCAGAAGTCGAGAACGTGGTTTCAACCGGCCCTGATACCTCGGTGGTGTTCCGGCCGATGGTGGTCCGGACGCCGGGAATCGTCTTCCTGGTCGTGCATCTGTGGCGGCTGTCGGTCGCCATCGTCAAGACGGTCGTGCGGCATCCGATCGCCTGCGCTGTGGTGGGCGCGGTGACGGCGTCGCTGTATCTGCTGGGCTGGCGCGCGACGATGGCCTCGCTCGGCGTCCTCGCGTACGTGCTGCTGGGGTGGCGGGCGTTGGAGCCGCGCTCCTTTGCACGGTTCATCGCCTGGCCTGCGGTGGGCTGGTGGCGGTGGATGTGGATCTACCGGCGCAAGTGGCGGGCGGTGATGGCCGTTACGGGGCTGGCTCAGCAGGTGGGCGGTCGCCGTTATCTGCCTGACCTGGTCAAGGTCAAGTCCGACCGGTACATGGACATGGTCACGGTCAAGATGCTGTCCGGTCAGGACGTCGAGGCGTGGGCGGCCCGCTCGGGCAACCTCGCGCACGGTTTCGGGGCGGTGAGCTGCCGCGTCTCCTCGCCCAGGCCGGGGCGGGCGCTGCTGGTCTTCCGGCGGCACGATGCGCTGGCGGCGACGGTGCCGGCTCGTCCGCTGCCGGTCAAGCCGTCGGTGGGGCCGGTGCCGGTGGGGCTGTCGGAGGACGGGCGGGCCTATCGGCTGCGGCTGCACGGCACGCATGTGCTGATCGCGGGAGCGACCGGGGCGGGTAAGGGGTCGTGGCTGTGGTCGGCGGTGCGCGGCCTGCTGCCTGCCTCCAAGGCTGGGCTGGTCAGGCTGTGGGCGCTGGACCCAAAGCGGATGGAGCTGTCCTACGGTCGGGCGCTGTTTCACCGGTATGCCGCCAAGCCGCACGACTGCGCGCTCCTGCTGGAACTGGCGGTGGAGGTGATGCAGGAACGGGCGGACCGCTACGCCGGGGTGCGCCGCGACCATGAGGCCACGGTGGAGGATCCGTTCATTGTGGTGATCGTCGATGAGGTCGCGTTCCTGACGGCCTACCAGCCCGACAAGCAGCTGAGGGCGCGGATCATGGCGGCGCTGGCGACGCTGACCACGCAGGGCCGGGCGGTCGGGGTGTGCGTGCTGGCGGCGTTGCAGGACCCGCGCAAGGACGTGCTGAGCATCCGCAATCTGTTCCCGGACCGGGTGGCGCTGCGCCTGGACGAGCCGGAGCAGGTGGACATGGTGCTGGGCGACGGGGCGCGGGATCGGGGCGCGCTGGCCGATCAGATCCCGCGCGATGCCGATGATCCGAGCGTCGGGGCGGGGGTCGGCTACGTGCGGCTGGAGAACTCCCCCGATCCGATCAGGGTCCGGGCGGCCTACGTCAGCGATGACGACATCAAGCAGATGCTCTTGCGGTACTCGGCTGTCGGGGAGGCGGTGTGAGTTTCCAGATCGTGCTGTACGGGCTGCGCTGTTCGCTGTGCGGGGCGGAGGACGAGCTGCGGCAGGACCTCATGCGGGCGCTGGTGGAGTGCCGCGCGTGCGGGCACCGCGCCATGATCGGCGACGTCAACGCCTGCGACGACGAGCCCGCCGAGATCTTCGGCATGGAGCTGATCGAGGGCTACGGCGACGCCTTCGACCCCGAGAACGCGGATGCCGAGAACACGGAGCTCGACACCGGCTTCGGTGCGGAGAGGGGGATCGGGTGATAGCGGTTCGCAGGCGGGGGATCGTCGCGGCGGCGGTTCGTGGGTGGCGGCGGTCGGCCGGGTTCGTCAGGGTGTGGTGGCGGGCGCTGGTCGTGTTCTGGCTGGCGGGCACGTTCCTGGCGTGTGTCTGGGTGGTGGGCTGGCGCACGATGGCGGTCTGGCTGCTGGGGGTGGTGAGCTACGCCGTGGTGACCTGGCCGGACACATGGCCGCTGTGGTCGCCGCGCTTCGGCCGGTGGGCTCGTCCGGTGCTGGGCTGGTGGCGGCGGGTGGTGGTGTATCAGCGTCGGGTGCGGGCGGTGATCGCGATCGCGGGTCTGGCCGGGCCGATCAGTGGGCGGCGGTATCTGCCTGGTCTGCTCAAGGTCACCTCGTGTCAGTACGCGGATCCGGTGGCGGTCGCGATCTTGGCGGGTCACGACTTGGACGGGGCGGCGTGGTTGGACGGGTTCGGGGCGGTGAGCTGCCAGGTTGCGTTTCCCTCGCCGGGGCGGGTGGAGCTGACCTTCGTGCGTCGTGAGGCGGTGGCGGAGCCGGACGGGCACGCAGGTACCGCTGTCGGTAGGGAGGGCGGTAGCGGGGTCGGGAGCGTGGGCGGCGTCGACTTCGACGCTGAGATCGGCGGGGAGAGGGGGGCTGCTTGACGGTCGCTGCCGTTGGGGGGGTGCCGCGTGCTTTGGCGGGTGCGCGGCTCCTGTCCCCCGAAGTTGCCGAACTGGTGGCCATCGAGAACGGGGTTTGCATCCGGCCCTTGGCCATGCGGGTGCTGGACGAGGCGACGGGCGTGAGCCGGATCGTGAACGTGGCGTGCGGGGCGCGGTTGGAGAGCAAGTGTCCGTCGTGTGCCAAGCGCAACCGGCAGGTTCGGATGGCGCAGTGTCGTGAGGGCTGGCACGTGGAGGAGGAGCCGGTTACCGGCTCAAACGGGGATGGCGGGCAGGTCAAGGAATCGGCCGGCACCTGCATGATCGATTCCGCGGGAGAGGTTCAGGCCGGGGACGGCGCTCGGCGGGTGCGCTCTACGCGGCGGCGGCAGGACGCGCCGAAGCTGCCCAGGCGGGACCGGTCAGCGAGCACACTCGGGCGGACGTTCACGACTTCGGAGGGGAAGGTGTACCGGCCGTCGATGTTCGTCACGCTCACGTTGCCCTCCTACGGGCGGGTGCGCGGTGGCGTGCCGGTGGATCCGGAGCGCTACGACTATGCGTGGGCGGCGCGTGATGCGTTGCACTTCTCCAAGCTGGTGGATCGGTTCGTGCAGAACCTTCGCCGGGTTGCTGGGTGGGACGTGCAGTATTTCGCGAGCGTGGAGTTTCAGAAGCGGCTCGCGCCGCATCTGCACATGGCGGTCCGGGGCACGATGGCGCGTGCGGAGCTGCGGCGGGTGATCGAGGCCACCTACCACCAAGTGTGGTGGCCTGCGGTGGATCGGGTGGTCTACGACGGTGACCTGCTACCGGTGTGGCGGGACGGCGCGGGCTATGTCGATCCGGAGTCCGGCGTGGTGCTGGAGAGCTGGGATGAGGCGTTGGACCGGCTCGGGGAGAATCAGCAAGCGGCGCCGCTGCATGTGGCGCGGTTCGGGGTCCAGGCTGACATCCGGGGCGTGCTGGCCGGGACGGCCGATGCCGATCAGTGCATCCGGTACCTGGCGAAGTACCTGACCAAGAGTGTGGATGCGGGGGCGCTGGGCGCGGAGGGGGCCAAGGGCCGGGCTCGGCGGGCACATGCGGCGCGCCTGGTGGAGGCGCTGAGGTTCGAACCGTGCTCGCCGGGGTGTGCGAACTGGCTGCGGTACGGGGTGCAGCCGAAGGACGCGAAGTCGGGTTTGGTGCCGGGCCGGTGCCGGGGCAAGGCTCATCGCGCCCAGCATCTCGGGTACGGCGGACGGCGGGTGCTGGTCTCGCGCAAGTGGTCGGGGCGGACGATGGGTCAGCATTGCCGGGATCGGCGGGCCTGGGTGCTGGAAGCGCTCGGCATCGAGCAGGAGGCGTCGGAGTCTCAGCGGTTCGTGTGGGAGCTGCTGAGCCCATCACATCGGGAGGTGCCGCCGCTGCGTCTGCGTCTGTTGGCGCTGGTGGCCGAACGGCAGCAATGGCGAAGGGAGATGGAACGGGCGAAATCGGGGTCGGGAGAACTGGGGGTGGTGCGATGATGCAACTGCCGTTGCCGGGTCTGGAGGACTTGGCGTGCGGGACGGCGGGGTCGGTTCGCGAGGAGGGGCGCATGACAATGGACAGCGCCGAAGGCACGACTTCTTCAGGTAGCGGCGCAGAGGATGGCGGAGGGCGGTCAGCCATCACGGACCCGGGGGCGGGTGGGAGGGCCGCCGACAGCGCACGGCAGAGCAACCCCCCTGCGGGTGATCATGGTCAGAGGGGCGGTCGTTCAGCGGAGGGAAGGCGGCAGCGTAGCCCGCGCGCCCGAGACGGCTCCGGGGGTGCTCTCACGCAGGGGGCCGACGATGAGGAGATCACAGCCATGATCGACAGTTGGCCTCCGTTGTCGGAACAGGAACGCGAACGGCTTGCGCAGTTGCTCCGGTAGGTGATCGCGGCAACTACATCGCCAGCACCCCCGCCAGTCAGGTACGGGCGGGGGCGCTGTTGTTCTCTAGGCTGTCTGCTTCCTCGAATGGATCCGGTTCGGGGTGATGCTGACGCGTTCCTTGAGCGGTACGCGCCTGCCGCGCCCCACGGGAAGGATCTTGACCGTGAGTAGGAATCGCAGGATCTCCCGCTGCCTGCCTAGGGAGTGATCCAGGTAGGTGCGCTCGGCGTCGTCGGTCAGGGCGAACTCCGCCAGTGGGCTGGCGTTGGTCGCAGTCCTCAGCTCGGCTCGGATCTCGGCGATCTTGGCCTCGGCGGTCGCGATGGCGTCGTCGGCGATCTCCTCGTCCCACTGCCCAAGCACGGCCTTGCGGGCGGCCGTCTTCTGGCTTGCCTGGAGCTGGACTATCTCATCGCGCAGGCTGGCGACATCAACGCTGGTGTTCGCGGGCAGGAGGTCCTTTACGTCCGGACGGGACAAGCGCTTGATCAGCACCCGTTCTAGGTATTTGTCCAGCTCGGTAGCGTTCACCACGCAATGCCCCTTGCTGCGGCACCGGTAGGTGGGCTCGCCCTTGCTGTTGTTGCGTACCGTGGCGGTGCTGCCGTCGTTGCACTGGCCACACAGGATGATCAGCGAACCGAGCCACCGGGGGGTGTTGCCGGGGCTGGTCTTGCGGGTCGGATCAGCAAAAAGAGTGATCAACGCCTGTCGCTGGTCTTCCGGGATGATCGGCTTGAAGGCATTGCGCTTTATGATCTTCCCGTCGTACACGGAGTGTCCTGCGGTACGCGGGTGGGTGAGGATCTGCCGGAGGGTCTTGGAATTCCACCCCTGCGTCTCAACGACCTTGCCCAGGCGCTTGAGCGTCCGTCCGTCCGCCTGGCTGACCGTCTTGACATCCCGCCTGGCTAGATCACGCAGCACCTGATCTAGCGCCACGCCTGCCAACAGGTCTTTGGCCCAACGCTGGATCTCGGCTGCCTCGCCCTCGTTGTGCCTGGTCATGTCCAGGACGGGGCGGTCCTCGTAGCGGCGTTCGGAGATCGGGGCCTTGGGGTTGACGCACACGGACCGGATACGGCCGGTGTCCACCCCCCAACCGAACGGCCGAACTCCGCCACCATAGGCACCCTGGCGGGCCTGGCGCTTGCGGGCGTCGGTGACCCGCTCTCCCCGGTGATCGCTTTCGTAGTTCGCGTCAAGGGTGTCGTTGAGGAACTCCTTCCGCCCGGCGGCCTTGTTCAGGTTGTAGAAGGAACCCTTCATGCCGCTGTACACCTTCACGCCGTACTCACGCGCGACCTGGATGAAGGCCACAGCCTCCCCGATGTCGCGGTGGAACCTGTCGGCGTGCCGGATGATGATCAAGCGAATGAGCCCGGCCTTGATGTCGTTGATCAGACGCGCATACTCGGGCCGCTCCACCTTCGTGAAGGCCGACAGGTCGTTATCGACGTAGGAACGGGCGATGACCTCACCCAACTCCTCGGCCGACTCCTGGTTCTCCTCGTGCTGCGTCCCAACGCCCTCGGCGTCTCCGCGCTTGTCGTAGGAGATCCGACAGTATTCGACGCAATGACGGTTGGCGTTTACGGCTGCTTCGAGCACTCGACTTCCCCTCTGACCTGCTGTTTTCCCGTCCTTCTGCTTCAATTATGTGTCCTAGACCGGTAGTAGGGAAGACCACGACCATGCGCATGCTGACCACGCTGCTCCGGCCCACGTCGGGCACCGCCACGGTGGCGGGCCATGACCTGCTGGCCGACGCCCGCGAGGTGCGGCGCCGCATCGGCTACGTGTCGCAGGGCGGCGGGATCAACCCGGCCGCCCCGCTCGGCGAGGAACTCGAACTCCAGGCCATGCTGTACGGCCTGCCCCGCGCCGAGGCCAGAACCCGGGTGGTCGAGGTGCTGGCCCAGCTCGACCTGACGGGCCTGGAGCCGAGGCCGGGAGCCGCCCTGTCGGGCGGTCAGCGCCGCCGCTTCGACATCGCGTTCGGCCTGCTGCACCGGCCGGCGCTGCTCTTCCTGGACGAGCCGACGACCGGACTCGACCCGCAGAGCCGGGCCAACCTGTGGGACCACATCCGGGCGCTGCGCGCCGAGCACGGCGTGACGGTCTTCCTGACCACGCACTACCTCGACGAGGCCGACGCCCTGTGCGACCGGCTGCTGATCATCGACCACGGCCGCATCGTGGCCGAGGGCACCCCGGCCGAGCTCAAGACCGGCGGGCGCACGCTCGACGACGTGTTCCTGGACATCACCGGCAGGTCCCTGCGCGAGGAGGCGGGCGTCTGATGCTGCGCGACACCTGTTTGCTGTTCCATCACCATCTGCGCATCACGCTGCGGCAGAAGTTCGGCCTCATCTTCGGGGTCATCCAGCCGCTGCTCTTCCTCGTGCTGTTCGGGCCCATCTTCGCCACGATCGGCACCTGGGAGACGCTGGTGCCCGGCCTGATCGTCCAGCTCGGCCTGATGAGCACGGGCATGGCCGGGTTCGGCGTGGTCTTCGAGAAACGCTCGGGCGTGCTGGAACGGATGCGCGTCACCCCGGCCAGCCGCCTGGCCCTGCTGCTCGGCCGGGTGCTCAACAACGCGGTCACGCTCATCCTCCAGACGGTGCTGCTGGTCGCGGTCGGCTACGCCTTCGGCCTGCGCGCCCCGGTCGCCGGGGTGCTGGCCGGGCTCGTGCTGGTGGTCGTGCTCGGGCTCAGCCTGGCGGCGTTGTCGTACGCGATCGCGCTGACCATCAACGATCAGATCTTCGCGCCGTTGATGGGCACCGTGGTGGTACCGCTGGTCCTGCTGTCGGGCGCGTTCCTGCCCATGTCGATGGCGCCCGGCTGGCTGGACGCGCTCTCGCGCATCAGCCCGTTCCGGTACGTGCTGGAGGCGCTGCGCGAGCTGTTCGCCGGGCACTACGCCACCGGCACGGTCGGCGTCGGCGTGGCGGTGACCGTGCTCTTCGCCCTGGTCAGCGTCGCGATCGGGACGCGGGTGTTCAACAGGGAGAACGCCTAGGCGCGGCGGCGGGCGCGGTCACAGCCGTGCTCGCCGCCTCGCGCGTCGATCCGCTAGGCGTCGGGACACGCTCGGGCCCGGCGCTGGAGCGCGGCGATGATCCCGGCGGTGTCGACGATCCCATAGCCGTAGTCGTAGTCGAACCCCACCTCGCTGCGGTCCTCGCCCGTACGGCGGAGCAGGGCGCGCAACTGCGCGGGCCGCAGCCGCGAGGCCGGCCAGAGCGTACGGATCGCCGCGACCAGCCCGGCGGCGACCGGGGTGGCGGCCGACGTGCCCGAGTCGGGCTCGGAGTCGCCGAACGCCTTGGACCCGGAGAAGTGGGTGTAGGCGCAGATGTCGGGTTTGCGGGCGGTCAGCCGCCCCGGTCCCTGGGAGGAGTAGCCGACCCGTTTGCCGCTGACGTCGACGCCGCCGATCGACAGGACCCGGGGATGTGAGTTCGCGCCGGCGATCGGCCGGTTCGGATAGGCGCACCGGCCGTCGCGGCACTCGCGCCCGCAATTGCCCGCCGCGAACAGCACGTCGGCGCCCGCGTTGTCGAGGCTCGCGACCATCAGGTTGAACGGGTGGGCCGCGTTGTCGGAGTAGTTGCCGGGATGGCCGACGGGGAAGTCCCATTCGGGGGAGAACGACCCCCACGAGCTGTTGATCACCAGCGCTCTCGACGCCTCGGGCTGCATGGCGAGCACCAGGCGCAGGTGCGCGAACGCGGCCACGGCGTCGGACAGCAGTCCGTCGAGCGCCGTGCCGCCCGGACGGGTGGAGCGCAGCACCGGGATGTCGATCAGCGACGCCTGCGGCGCGCCGATGAGGGTGTCGAAGGCGCACATCGTGCCGTGGTCGAGCTCGAACTCGCCCGGCCGGCCGTCGACGCCCGAGGGGTTCCAGCTCCGCTGGGCGTCGAGCGTGACGCCCCGGCCGAGCTGCCGGGCGACGTGGGCGGCGTTGATGCCGGTGTCGAGCACGGCCAGGGTCACCCCCGTGCCGTCGAGCCCCTCGGCGTGCAGCCCGGGGACGTTGAGCAGCCGTTCGACGTCATGCCAGTCGCCGAACGGCGCGTCACCGCCGCAGGTGAGCGAGGACTCGACGACCGGATCGGAGTAGACGCCGACGACGTCGGGCCGGAGGGTGGGCAGCAGGGCCACCCGGGTCGTCAGCTCGTCGTCCGAGATCGTGCCGCGGACCAGCACCGAGGCGTCCTCGGCGGCCAGGGAGAAGTCCAGCGGCTGGTTGAGCGACAGCGGGTCGCCGCCGGCCGCGGGGACCGGCCGGGGCAGCGCCACGGGGGTGAAGGCGGTGTCGAGCTCGACTCCGGGCAGGCCGTCCGCGACGTCGGCAGTGGTGGCGGTCTGGCCGGGATCGGCGACGGCCATGACCAGATCGGGGGAGGGGCGCAGCTGGATCAGAACGCGCATGGGGCACCACCGGGATGTTCGGAGGGAATTGAACCTCCCAAGATTCCTTCATCTGTTCGGGCGTGTCCAGCACATCTCATGGGCTTTGACCTGCTGAAATGCCGTAAAAGGGGCTAAGGGGACGATATTCATTCCCGTCGTCAGGCTTCCTTGATCCCCGTTCGTTCACTACCGTGAGGCGGCATGACGCTCCAGGCACAACAGACGGTCGCAGGCGAGGACGGCGGCCACTGGCTGGCGGTACGACCGAGGCTCATTCTCGCCAGCGCGTTCATGCTCTTCCTGGAGCTGGCGCTGATCCGGTGGACCGGATCGAACATCGTGCATCTCAGCTATTTCACGAATTTCGTGCTGCTCGGCTCGTTCCTCGGCATCGGCCTGGGGTTCCTGCGCGTGGGGCGGGCGCGGCGGCAGCCGTACTACTCGCCGGTCATCCTGTTCGGCCTGGTCTTCGTCGTGCTGACCTTCCCCGTGACCGTCGACCGCAACACCGAGGGCGTCCTGTACTGGACCAGCCTGTCGACCACGGGACCGCCCGCGTGGCTGATCCTGCCGGTGATCTTCTGCGCGGCGGCGCTCGTGCTCATGGGCCCGGCCGAGCTGGTCGGGCGCTGCTTTCCCGAGCTGCCCCGCCTGGAGGCCTACCGCTACGACCTGATCGGCAGCCTCTCGGGGATCGCGCTCTTCACCGCGCTGTCGTTCCTGAGCGCGCCGCCGGTGTTCTGGGGGCTGATCGCGGCCATCGCCTACGGGGTGCTGCTGGTGCCCCGGCCGCGGGTGATCTACCTGGGGCTCGTCACCGTGCCGTCGCTGGCGGTCGTGGGGCTGCTGCTGGCCGAGACGCTGACCGCCGGGGCGTTCTGGTCGCCGTACTACAAGGTCACCTACAAGCAGTTCGAGCAGCTCGGCGTGCCCGTCACCGACATCTCCGTGAACGGCATCCCGCACCAGCAGGCCGTGCCCGCCGCTGCCCGGCTGCAGTGGGAGCGCCAGTACGGCCTGCCGTACGAGCGGGCCAGCACGCCGCCCAAGAACGTGCTCATCGTCGGCGCGGGCAGCGGCACGGACGTGGCGATCGCCCTGTCCAAGGGCGCCGCCCACGTCGACGCCGTCGAGATCGACCCCAAGCTTCGCGAACTGGGCGGCTCCCTGCATCCCGACCGGCCCTACGACGACCCCCGGGTGACCACCCACGTCACCGACGGCCGCGCCTTCCTGGAACGCACCGGCGACAAGTACGACCTGATCCTGTTCGCCCTGCCCGACTCGCTCACGCTCGTGTCCGGGGCCAGCTCGCTGCGGCTGGAGAGCTACCTGTTCACCGAGGAGGCCATGCGGGCCGCCCGCGCGCACCTCAAGCCCACCGGGACCTTCTCGATGTACAACTACTACCGCGAGAGCTGGCTCGTCGACCGGCTCGCCTGGACCGTGCAGAACGCCTTCGGGCACAAGCCGTGCGTCGACGTGGTCAGCACGGCGGGCCAGCAGGCCGTGATCACGGCGGGCGCGACGCCGTCCGCGCAGCGGTGCGCGGGGGAGTGGGCGGGCGCCGCGGCCGGTACGCCGCCGCCGACCGGTGACGACCGGCCGTTCCTCTACTTGAAGGACGGCGACATCCCGTCGCTCTACCTCATCACGCTCGGCCTGATCCTCGCGGTCAGCCTGATCGCCGTCCGCGTCGTCGCCGGCCCCTACCGGCGGATGCGCCCGTACGCCGACCTGTTCCTGCTCGGGGTGGCGTTCCTGCTGCTGGAGACCAAGAGCGTGACGGGCTTCGCGCTGCTGTTCGGTACGACGTGGGTGGTCAACGCGATCGTGTTCGCCGGGGTGCTGGTCGCCGTGCTCGCCGCCGTCGAGGTCACCCGCCGCTTCCGCACCCCGCCGCTGCCGGTCATGTACGCGGTGCTGTTCGGCGGACTGCTGCTGGCCTGGCTGGTGCCCAACACCTGGCTGCTGTCGCTGCCGCTGCCCCTGCGGGCGGTCGGGGCGGTGACGGTGGCGTTCCTGCCGATCTTCGCGGCGAACGTGGTCTTCGCCAAACGCTTCTCGGACTCGGCGGACGCCACGACGTCCTTCGGCGCGAACCTGCTGGGGGCCATGGTCGGCGGCTGCCTGGAGTACCTGGCGCTGGTGATCGGCTACAAGGGCCTGCTCATCGTGGCCGGCGTCCTGTACCTGGGCGCCTTCCTCCTGCTGCCGCGCAAGGCGGCGGCAACATAACGGCGGTCAGCCGGGTTCGTCGTCGAGGCCGGGCCGGGGCTGACCGGGCCCGCGGACGGGCGGGTTCGGGCTGGCCGGCGAGATCGGCACGCTCGCGGTGGGCGCGCGGGCGGACCTGCTCGTGCTCGACGGCGACCCCCTGCGAGATCTCGGGGTGCTCGCCGAGCCCGAGCACATCCGCCACGTCGTCCAGAGCGGCCAGGTCGTCTCCGGCTGAGCTCTGAGGTCAGCCCTTCAGCCCGCTGGAGAAGCCCTTGATCACGTAGCGCTGCAGCAGCAGGAAGATCACGACGATCGGCAGCGCCCCGAGCACCAGCCCGGCGAAGACGAGACCGTGGTCGGAGACGTACTGGCCGACGAAGGCGAACACGCTCACCGGCACCGTCTCGAATCCCGATCCGCCCAGGTAGAGCAGGGGGGTGAAGAAGTCGTTCCAGATGAACACGGCGTTGAGGATCAGCACCGTGCCGGTGATCGGCCGCAACAGCGGGAAGACGACCCTGGTGAACGCGGTCAGATGCGAGGCGCCGTCGATCTGGGCGGCGTGGGCGTAGTCCCGTGGCAGCGCGCGGATGAACCCGGTGTAGAGGAACACCGTGAACGGCAGTTGGATACCCGTGTAGAACAGGATCATCCCCGCGTGCGTGCCGATCAGCCCGAGGTCGGTCACGAGCTGGTAGAGCGGGATCATCCCGAGCTGGAAGGGCAGCACGATGCCGAGCAGGAACAGCACGTACAGCCCGTAGCCGAGCCGGCTCTTGGCCCTGGCCAGGTAGTAGGCGGCGAAGGAGCCGAGGGCGATCAGCGCGACCAGGCTGACCGCGGTGATCACGGTGCTGTTCATCAGGGACGGGCCGAGCGCGGCGGCCGACCACGCCTTGGTGAAGTTGGCCGTGGTGGGCGGGGCGGGCAGCGCCAGCGGTGTCTGGGCGATCTGCGCCGGGTCCTTCAGCGACAGCGTGATCAGCGCGTACACCGGGAACAGGAATGCCACCGCCACCAGGATCATGACGATTTCCAGCAGGAACGTCCGCCTCATTGGGCCACCTCCCGGCCGCGCAGGTAATAGACCTGCACGAGCGACACCGCGGCCACGAACAGGGCGAGCACCAGGGCGATCGCCGTGCTGTAGCCGAACTTGCCGAACACGAACGCCTGCTTGTACAGCACGGTCGACAGCGTCTCGGTGGCGTAGCCGGGGCCGCCGTTGGTCGCCGCGAAGATCTGGTCGAACAGCTTGAGACCGCCGATCGTGGAGAGCATCAGGTTGATCGTCAGGGCCGGGGCGAGCAGCGGCCAGGTGACGTAGCGGAAGCGTTGCAGCGTTCCCGCGCCGTCGATCATCGCCGCCTCGTGCAGCTCACGCGGCACGCCCTCGAGCCCGGCCAGGAAGATGACCATCGAGTAGCCGGCGTACTGCCACACGACCGTGGCCGCGATCGACCACAGCGCGAGCGACGGGTCGCCCAGCCAGTCGATCTGCAGCCCGAGCAGCCCGTTGAGCCCGGCGGACGGGTCGGGGTTGTAGATGTACTTCCACAGGAAGGCCACCATGACCGGGCTGACGACGACCGGCGCGAAGAAGATCACCCGCAGCAGCGCCCTGCTCTTCAGCTTGGCGTGCACGCCGAGCGCGAGCAGCAGTCCCACGCCGTTCTGCACGACGACGATCGCCACGGTCAGCAGCAGCGTGTTGCCGATCGAGTCCATGGCCTGGTCGTCGTGCAGGAGCGCCTGGAAGTTCGCCAGCCCGACGAACGACTTGTCCGCGCCGATGCCGCTCCAGTCGGTGAAGGCGTAGAGCATGCCCGCCAGGCTCGGATAGAGCACGACGGCGGCGTACACCACCAGGGCGGGCGCCGCGAACAGCCACGAGGGCGAGAGCGCGGCGAACCGCCGCCGCGGCTTGCCGGCCGCGGCGGTGGGTCGTCCGACAGGCGTCGCTGTCGTGGTCATCTGCCGGGTCATTTGGCGTAGGCCTCGTCCATCTTCTGCAACGCCTCGTCGATCTTGATCTTGCCGGCGAGCAGGTCCTGGATGACCGCGAAGTGGACCGGCTGCACCTCGGCGTTCGGCCAGCGCTGGTCCATGAACGGCACGGCCTTGTCCTTGGTGAACGGCAGGAACGACTGCACCGCGGGGTCGATGCTGGAGGAGGCGTCCTGGGTGAGCGGGATGGCCGCGATGGCCTTGGCCCAGCGGTTGATGTTCTCCTGCTTGCCGAGGAAGTCGATGAACGCCTTGGCCTCGGCCACGTTCTTGCCCTTGGCGGCGGCGCCGAGGCCGACCACCACGCCGGCCGGGATCCATACCTGGGCCGCGTCGTCCGCGCCGGGGACCGGGAACATCGACAGGTCGTCGGGGCTGGCCGCCGCCTTGCGGAAGTCCGGCAGCACCGCGGACACCTGGATGGCCATGCCCGCCTTGCCGGTGGCCACCATCGAGATCTGCTGCTCGAAGGTGGTGCCGTTCGGCTTGTCGTTGAAGAAGCCGCGCTTCTGCAGCTCCAGGTACATCTCCATCGCGTCGCGCCAGCCGGACTTGGCGAAGCTGGTCTGGCCCGCCGCCTGCTTGTCGTCGAAGGTGGGGTCCTTGGCGTACACGGTCGAGGGGACGAGGGCGTAGGTGATGAGCTGGGTGACCCACGGCGTCTGCGCGCCCAGCGCGATCGGCGCCTTGCCGGCCTTCTTCAGCTTGTCGCAGACCGCCAGGAACTCCGTCCAGGTGGTCGGCGGCGCGTCGACGCCCGCCTCCTGGAACACCTTCTTGTTGTAGATCGCGCCGATGACCGAGGAGCCGGCCGAGTAGATGTAGGTCTTGCCGTCCTTCTGGAAGGCGGGCTTGAAACCGGTCGGGATCGTCTGGGTCCACGCCTGGTCGGACAGGTCGGCCAGCAGCCCGGCCCCGGCGATCTGGTCCATCGACATCGCGCTGCCGTTGCCCGGGTAGACCACGTGCAGGTCGGGCGAGTTGCCCGCGCCGAGCTGGGTACGCACCGAGGTCATCACCTGGTCGGTAGGGGCGAACGAGGTGGCCAGAGTGACGCCCGGCTTGGCCTGCTTGTAGGCCGCGACCAGCTCGTCCATCGGCGCCTTCTGGTCGGCCACGCCGACGAATCTCAGCTCGGTGGCGGACGCCTGCCCCTGACCGGTGGAAGCGGTGGTCTGGGGCTTGGTCGAACACGCGGTCGCCGCGGCGGCGACCGCGAGACCGCCCATCATGCGGAAGAACTGGACGCGGCTCAGCCTGGCATCGCGCAGCTCGGTCATGCTGTCTCCTCGGTCTAACTCGGAATGGGGGGTCCCCCGAGGGTGCCCGGCAGGGCAGATCTGACCGCCGGACCCGAATGCGAACGTTTTAATAACGGTCGTCGTGAAGTACGTTATATCTAACGTTAAATCGTGTGAAGTTGTGAAGGTGCGAGGAGACTACGAGTCGTTCCGCAGGGGTGTCAAGGGTGTGGGCCGCGCTACGATGCGCTGGCGTCGAAACTGGGAGAGCGCAGGTGAAGTCACGTCAGCACGCGGACAGGGGAGTCGCCAGGCGCCAGGCGATGGCGGAGCATCTCATGCGGCACGGCTCGGCCTCGGTGAGCGAGCTCGCGGAGGTCTTCCGCGTGAGTGTGATGACCGTGCACCGCGATCTCGACGAGCTCGAGCTCCAGGGCATGGTGCGCAAATACCGTGGCGGCGCCAGTGCCCAGGCGTCGAGCGTCTTCGAGAGCAACATCGCCTACCGGCTGACGGCCCAGATCGAGGAGAAGGAGGCGATCGCCCGGCATGTGGTGGGGCTGATCGAGCCGGGTAGCTCGGTCATGATCGACGACTCCACGACCGCGCTGGCCGTCGCCCGGCATCTGGCCGAGGTGGCCCCGCTGACCGTGGTGACGAACTTCCTGGAGGCGATCAAGCTGCTCGCCCCGGTGCCCGGCATCCAGCTCATGGCGCTGGGCGGCGAATACCATCCGACGCACGACTCGTTCCTGGGCGTCGGCTGCGTCGACGCGGTCGAGGCGATGAACACCGACACGGTGATCGTCTCCACCTCGGCCATCTCCGACCGGCACGCCTTCCACCAGGAGCAGGAGATCGTGCTGGTGAAGCGGGCCATGGTGGCCGCGGGAACGCGGTGCGTCCTGGCGGTCGACCACACCAAGCTCGACCGGGTGGCCCTGCACCGGGTGGCGCCGCTGGAGAAGTTCGACGTCATCGTGGTCGACGCGCAGGCGCCGGCCGAGGCCGTCAAACGCCTGCGTGAGCGGCGGTACAACGTCGAGGTGGCCGGCTAGCCCGTCTTCACGGTCCGCCTCCCCGCTGTACTTCGGCTGGGGTCCTTTGGGGGGTGAGGTGGGTGATCGTTGGGGTCCTTGGTGAGAGGGCGGCGATCGCTCATTGCGAGGCGAGCGCGGCGAAGACTTCGTCCAGGAGGTCGACCAGGTCCAGCTCGCCCTCGGAGGCGGTCCAGTGGTCGAGGGCGACGTTCAGGCAGTCGAGTGCGGCCGAAAGCCGGCGCAGCGAACCCGGCACGCCGGTCTACGTCGAGCCGTACTTCCCGGCTCGACGGCCCGAGGGGACGAGCCAGGAAGAGGCGTTCCGCTGGTTCCTGGACACCCCGGGCGTCCCGGTGCCCGCCGATCGGGTCAAGGAGCTGGCCGACACGGCCGTCCGCGCCTGATCAGCGGATGATCCGCGCCCGAGCCCGGAACAGGGCGGCCACGATCGCCTCCTCGCGGTCGGGGTCGAGGCGGACCATGGGGACGGAGCAGCTGGGGGCCTCGTTCGGCCGCCCGGTCGGTGAAGGTGTGGACGGTGCGCGCCTCCAGAGTCTCCGGCAGGAGCGCGTCGACCTCCTCCCAGGGGCGCCCGGCGAGGATCGCCTTGCCGAGTCCGGTCGCCCGTGACGGCAGGCGCCGGCCGGGCCGACTGACGATGGTGAGGGAGTGACGGGAGATGTTCGACGTGTTGCGTCATCGATCACCTCTTGACGGGTGTGGAAACACACACTTAATGTCTCGGCTACAAATATAGACGCCGTCTCCATATGTAGACAAGAGGTTTGCTGTTGATGTCCCCCGCTTCCCCGCGAGTCGCCGCCTCCCTGTCCGGGTTGCTCGCCTTCCCCGTCACGCCGTTCACGGAATCGGGGGACGTGGACCTGTCCCGCTTCAGGACGCACCTCACCGACGTGCTCGCCGCGAAGCCCGCCGCGATCTTCGTCGCCTGCGGGACCGGGGAGCTGGCGTCGTTGACGGGCACCGAGCACCAGGCGGTGGTCAGAGCCGCCGCCGAGCACGTGGCCGGGGCGGTCCCGGTGCTCGCCGGGGTCGGGGGCGGCACGCGGACGGCCGTGGAGTTCGCTCGTGCCGCGCAAGCCGCCGGGGCCGACGGCCTGCTGGCGCTCCCGCCGTACCTACAGGTCGGGCCGCCGGCCGGGCTGGTGTCGCACTACCGTGAGGTGGCCGCCGCCACGGATCTGGACGTGATCCTCTACCAGCGTGGCACGGCTGTCTTCACCCCCGCGGCGGTGGCCGAGCTCGCCGAAGTGGACAACATCGTCGCCCTGAAGGACGGGCACGGCGACATGGAGCTGCTCCAGCTCATTCAGACCGCGACCGGCGGACGGCTGCCCCTGCTGAACGGCATGCCGACCGCCGAGGTCTTCGCCCGCTCCTACGCCGGCCTCGGCGCCCGCGCCTACTCCTCGGCGACGCTGGCCTTCGTCCCGGAGGTCGCCGTCGCGTTCTTCGAGGCGTTCGAGAGCGGGGACGACGCGACCCAGCAGCTCCTGCTGCGCGAGTTCTACGCCCCCCTCACCGAACTGCGCAATACGACTCCCGGCTACGCCGTCTCCCTCGTCAAGGCCGGTCTGGACATCCGCGGCCGCTCCGCCGGGCCCGTCCGCTCGCCACTGGCGCAGGTCACCCCGGAGCACCGCGAGCAGCTCGCCCGCATCATCGACCGCGGCCTCGCCGCTCTCAGCGCGACGCCTGTCGCATAGCACGTCGCCTGCCCGCCACCCGGAGCAGGCGATCTCGGAGGAACCATGATCACCACCCCTCGCCGCCGTCAGGCGGCGTCCGCCCTCTTGGCCCTCGGCACCCTGCTGTCAGCCGGCGCCTGCTCGGTCGCGAACAGCGGCCCGGAGCCCTCGTCGTCCGGCGCGGCGAACACCGTCCGCATCGTGCTGCCCGAAGAGCCCCCGACCCTGGAGCCGTGCGACGCCTCCCTCACCGCGACCGGGCGCGTCACCCGGGCGAACATCACCGAGGCGCTCACCGAGCGTGACCCGGGCACCGGGCAGCTCCAGCCCGCGCTGGCCACAGAGTGGAAGCAGGGCGCGCCGACCGAGTGGACCTTCACCCTGCGCAAGGGCGTGAAGTTCCACGACGGCACCGCGTTCGACGCCAAGGCGGCCGCCTTCGCCATCGACCGCGCCGTCGGCTCCAAGGTCGACTGCAACGTGAACGGTTACGTCTTCGGCGGCATCAAGCTCACGGTGACGGCCGTGGACGACGTGACCCTCAAGGTGACGACGGCCAAGCCGGACCCGATCCTCCCGCTGCGGCTGTCCTTCGTCGAGATCGTGCCGGCCACCACGAGCGCGACCGGCAAGGTCCGCGAGCCCGTCGGCACCGGCCCTTACAAGATCGCCAAGTGGGACGCCGGCCGCAGCCTGCGCCTGGAGCGGTTCGCCGGGTATTGGGGCAAGGCGCCGGAGTTCGCCGCGGCGGAATACGTCTGGCGCGGCGAAGGCAGCATCCGCGCGGCCATGGTCAAGAGCGACGAGGCCGACCTCGCCGTCGGCCTCGCCCCCGAGGACGGCGCCGGCGACTCCGCCGTGCAGTTCCCCAACAACGAGACCTCCTACCTGCGCATCGACGCCGCCAAGCCGCCGCTCAACGACCTCCGCGTGCGCCAGGCGATCAACTACGCCATCGACAAGGACGGGCTCGTCGCCTCGGTCTTCGCCGGGCTCGGCAAGCCGGCGGGCCAGCTCGTTCCCGAGGGCGTGACCGGTCATAGCTCCGCCATCCAGCCCTGGCCGTACGACGCGGCGCAGGCCAAGAAGCTGATCGCGGAGGCCAAGGCGGCCGGCGTCCCCACGGACACCGCCATCACGATCATCGGCCGGAACGGGATCTACCCCAAGGCCGCCGAGGCGATGGAGGTCGTGCAGAACTCGCTGAACGAGGCCGGGCTCTCGGTGAAGATCCAGATGCTCGACGTGAACGCCTGGCTGGAGTACCTGCTGCGCCCGTTCCCCAAGGACGCCGGCCCCACCCTGCTGCAGGCCCAGCACGGCAACCAGGCCGGTGACGCGGCCTTCACCATGGGCCAGATCTACGGCAGCAAGGGCGCGCAGAGCAGCTTCGGCACCCCCGAACTGGACGACCTCATCACCGCCGGCGAGCAGGCCTCGGGCGAGGCGCGCCAGACGGCGTTCGCCAAGGCGCTGGACCACCAGAACAAGGACGTCGTACGGGACGCGGTCATGGCGCACATGACGGGCATCCTCGCGCTGTCGAAGAAGGTCACCTACAAGCCCAACGCCGCCACGAACGACGAGATGCGCCTCGCCGACATGCACCCGGCCGGCTGAAAGGAACAGGTGTGCTGACCTTCCTGCGGCGTCGCATCGCCTCCAGTGCGATCCCGCTGGTCGTCGTGATCCTGGGCGTGTTCTACCTGGCGCGCCTCACCGGCGACCCGTCGAATCTCTACCTGCCCCTCAGTGCCACTCCGGAGATGCGGGCGGACTTCGCCGCCCGGCACGGGTTCGACCAGCCGCTGCTCGTCCAGTTCGGTGACTACCTGACCCAGGTGTTCCGGATGGACTTCGGCGAGTCGCTGCGGACCGCCGAACCCGCCGCCGACGCGGTGCTGCGGGCCTTCCCCGCGACGCTGCAGCTGGCGGGCGCCACGATGATCCTGGCGATCCTCGGCGCGATCGTCGTCGGGAGCTGGGCGGCCTACCGCCCGAACTCCCTGGCCGATCGGGTCGCCAGCTTCACCTCGACGACCGCGGCCAGCATGCCGGACTTCTGGTTCGCCATCATGGGCGTCCTGGTCTTCGCCGTGGCACTCGGCTGGCTGCCCACCTCGGGCACGGAGAGCGCGGCCGCGTGGGTGCTGCCGGTGCTCACCCTGCTGATCCGGCCGTTCGGCGTGCTCGTGCAGGTGGTGCGTGGCGCGATGGTCACGGCGCTGTCCGCGCCGTACATCAAGGTCGCCCGGAGCAAGGGCGCGGGAGAGCTGCGGGTGGTCTTCGGCCACGCGTTGCGCAACGCCGCGCCGCCGGCGCTCACCGTGGCCGGCGACCTGACCGTCGGGCTGGTCAACGGGGCCGTGGTCGTCGAGACCATCTTCGGCTGGCCGGGCATCGGCAAGCTGATGATCACCTCGATCCTGCAGCGCGACTTCGCGGTGCTGCAGGCCGCGGTCCTGGTGACCGCGATCACCATCTTCGCGCTCAACATCGTCATCGACGCCTGTTACGCGCTCCTGGACTCGCGGGTCCGCCAGGGGGTGACGACATGACTTCCGTTGACACTCCTGCCGCGTCGCGGGTTACTTGGTGGCGGCTGCTGCTGCGGGACCGGTTCGCCTGCGTGGCGGTGGTGATCCTGCTCCTCGTGGCCACCTCCGCGCTCATCGGGCCGCTACTGCTCGGCGATCTGGCCGTGAAGCAGAACCTGCGGGCGGTCAACCGGCCGCCGTTCGGCCTCGACGACGGCTGGGCGTTCCTGCTCGGCAGCGACTCGCTCGGCCGCAGCCTGCTCGCCAGGCTCATCGTGGCAAGCCGCACGACGCTCTCCGTAGCCGTCCCGGCGGTCGTGGTCTCCCTCGTCGTCGGGTCGATCTGGGGGATGTGGGCGGGCTATCACCGAGGCTGGCGGGAGAACGTCTCCATGCGCGTCGCCGACGTCATCCTCAGCTTCCCCTCGCTGCTGCTGGCCGTGGTCGTGCTGTACGTCTTCTCCCCGAGCGCCGGGAACATCGTCCTGGTCCTGGCGATCGCGCGGATCCCGATCTACCTGCGCGCCGCCCGGGCGGAGTCGGCCGAGCTGCAGAGCCGGCTGTTCGTCGACGCGGCGCGCACCTTCGGAACCAAGAGCTGGGCGATCATCAGCAGGCATGTGGCACCGACCGTGCTGCCCACCCTGTTCACCGTCGCGACCCTGGACTTCTGTTTCGTGATGCTGACCGAATCGTCGCTGAGCTTCCTGGGCATCGGCATCCAGCCGCCGGACATGAGCTGGGGCCTGATGGTCGCCCAGGGGCGGCAGGTACTGCAGAGCGCCTGGTGGATCGCCGTCTTCCCGGGACTCGCCATCGTGGTGACCACCGTCTCGGCGACCGTCCTCGCCTCCTGGGCACGCCTGGCCATGGACCCCGGCCAGCGGTGGCGGCTCACCCTGCCCCGCTCGCGCCGCGAGAACCGCCGCGAAGCCCGTCACAAGAACAAGGAGGTGCGGGCGTGAGCGAGTCGAACGGGTCCCCGGTGCTGGAGGTGGATCGGCTGTCGGTCGACATCCGAACCCCTTCCGGGACGGTACGCGCCGTGCGCGAGGTCAGCTTCTCCGTCCGCTCCGGCGAGACACTGGCGCTCCTGGGCGAGTCGGGCTGCGGCAAGAGCATGACGGCGCAGGCCATCGTCGGCCTGCTCGACCCGGTGGCTCATGTGGCCGGCGGCGCCGTACGCCTGGACGGGACCGACGTCCTCACCCTGTCGCCGTCACAGCGCAGGCGACTGGCCGGTCCCGGCCTGGCCATCGTCTTCCAGGACGCGCTCACCGCGCTGAACCCGGTCCAGACGGTCGGCGCCCAGCTCGCCGAGCCGTTCAGGATCCACGAGCGACTTTCGCGCCGCGCGGCGCGAAAGCGAGCCGTCGAGCTGATGGAACGGGTGGGCATCCCCGAGGCCGGTGCCCGAGTCGGCGCCTATCCGCACCAGTTCTCCGGCGGCATGCGCCAGCGGCTGCTCATCGCGCTGGCGATGGCCCTGCACCCCAAGGTGCTGCTCGCCGACGAGCCCACCACCGCCCTCGACGTCACCGTGCAGGCCCAGATCATGGAGCTGCTGCGCGAGCTGCGCACCGAGCAGCAGACCGCGCTGATCCTGATCACCCATGACCTCGCGGTCGTGGCCGAGCAGGCCGACCAGGTAGCCGTCATGTACGCGGGCAACATCGTCGAGACCGGCCGGGTGGCGGACGTGTTCGCCCGGCCGCGCCATCCGTACACCCAAGGGCTGCTCGACTCGGTGCCGGCCGAGGTGGCCCGCGGAACCACCCTGAAGTCCATCCCGGGCAGCCCGCCCGACCTGCACTCGGTGCCCTCGGGCTGCGCCTTCCGCGCGCGCTGTCCGATGGCCCGCGACGTGTGCGCGGAGCAGCGCCCCGTCCTCGTCGAGGCCGGACCCGGGCGCCTGTCCGCCTGTCACCATTGGAGGGAGCTGACCGATGACTGAGCCCGCCACGCCGACCCTCGCCACGAAGGAGACGGCCGTTCCCCTGCTGGACGTGGCGGGGCTGAGCAAGAGCTTCCACGTGGCGCGCGGCCCCTCCGGCCGCAACCGCCTGCGCGCCCTCGACGGAGTCGACCTGCGGCTGGCACGCGGCGAGACGCTGGGCCTGGTCGGGGAGTCCGGCTGCGGCAAGTCGACCCTGGCCCGGGTGCTGCTCATGCTGGAGCGCCCGGACCAGGGCCACATCAGGTTCGAGGGCACGGACCCGTTCACGCTGCGCGGCAAGGAACTGCTCAAGTGGCGCCGCCGGGTCCAGATGGTCTTCCAGGACCCGTTCGCGTCGCTGAACGCCCGCCTGTGCGCCGAGGACATCATCGCCGAGCCATGGCGTACGCACCGTGACCTGGTGCCGGCGAAGGAACGCGGCAGGCGGGTGACCGAACTGCTGGAGATGGTCGGGCTGCGGGCGAGCGACCTTCGCCGTTACCCGCAGGAGTTCTCCGGCGGCCAGCGCCAGCGGCTGGGAATCGCCCGCGCGCTCGCCCTCGAACCCGACGTCATCGTCTGCGACGAGCCGGTGTCGGCGCTCGACCTGTCGGTCCAGGCGCAGGTGCTCAACCTCCTCACCGACCTACAGGCCAGGCTGGGCGTGTCGTACGTGTTCATCTCCCATGACCTGTCCGTCGTCCGCCACGTCGCCGACCGGGTCTCGGTCATGTACCTCGGCAGGATCGTCGAGACGGGCCCGACGAAGCAGGTGTTCGATCAGCCACGGCACCCCTACACCGCCGCGCTGATGTCGGCGGCACCGGTGCTCGACGTCACCCCGGGAGCGCGGCGCGACCGGATCCTGCTCAAGGGCGAGGTGCCCTCCCCGCTCGACCCGCCGTCGGGGTGCCGGTTCCGTACCCGCTGCTGGAAGGCGCAGGACATCTGCGCCCAGCAGGCGCCGCCCCTGGAGCCGTCGGGCGACGAACCGCAGCACGCGGCCGCCTGCCACTTCCCCCTGGAGGAGACGGCCGCCCGGTGAAGTGCCCAGGATGCGCCGCCAAGCGCCGGCGCATCCTGGACGCACGGTCACCGGGAACCCTCGCTCGTGGCGCCCGTCGCGCTGTGTGAGGGGTCCTGTCACACCCCCGAACAGCGTTCCCCGGCACAGCTCGCCTTCCCGCGCGGCGGGCGGCGACGGCACAGTGGACGCCACAACGGCAAGGACCAGGGGGAGGCCCTCGTGCGAGCAACCTTGATGTACGGCGCCGGCGACGTGCGCGTGGAGAACGTGCCCGACCCGGTGCTGCGGGAACCGGCCGACGCCGTGGTGCGGGTGCTGCGCTCGTGCGTCTGCGGCAGCGATTTGTGGCCGTACGGCGCGATGCCGGCCGCGGAGCAGGGCCGCCGCATGGGGCACGGCGTCGGGGCGACCGGTTGCCTAATATCCGTTTAACGGAGTATGTTGATCGCCGTTGCCGAGAAGGTAATGGAAGTCAGGGCTCGGCCTGCCAAAGGCTGCCGGCTTTCCTCGCTCTTGTCGCGGCCATTGTGCCGCGCGGGTCGCGCATGTGCGCGTCCGCCTGATCTGGAGATTTCATGCGTCGTGTCACGTGGTTGCTTTCGCTTGCCCTCCTGTCGGGGTGCGCCGCCGAACCGGCCGCCGCTCCCGTTTCGCCGAAGAGGTCGGCGGATCCGCGGCCCAGGATGGAGCAGATCAAGGCCGACTGCATGAAGCAGCGCGGCTTCAAATACCTCGCTTACATCAAGCCGGCGAGGCCGGAGCCCGATCAGAGCACGTACGAGGCCATGAAGACCTACCGCCAGAAGTACGGTTTCGGGGTTTTCGCCCAGTACGTCTACCCGCAGGATCCTTTGAGCGGCAGCATCGAAACTGCCCGGAAGGAGGTCGCCGATGACCCGAACATGGCACTCGTCGGCAAGCTGAACGACTCTCAGCTCGATTTCTACAACAAGGCGAAGAATAACTGCGCTGTCAAGGCCACCAAGGAGGTCCTCCACAAGGAGGTGGACTCGGTAATGGACGGACTCAACCTCATGAGAGATGCCAAGGAGGAGTTGGAGGCCGCCGAGATCGATGGCGATCCCGAGCTGATCTCCCTCGCCTCCGGCTTGGCCGACTGCCTCGTCGGCAAGGGGCGGCGGGTGCCCTCGACCAAGCCGATGGCGCTGGCCGAGAGAGGGTTTACCGCTTTCTGGGACCTGACAGATACGTTGCGCGACAAGAAGTCCGAAGGTCAGCCGCTGGAAATCACTCCGGCGCAGGCCAGGCCGTACCTGGATCGGGAGGTCAAGGAGGCGCTGGAGGACCTGGAGTGCGGCAAGGGCTTCTACACCCGCTACGCCCCGAAGCACGCCTCGATCGAAGCCCGGGTGTGGGGAGAATACGGTCCGTTGCTCGGACGCTGATTCGGACGAAGGCACCCCCTTTTGTGCTCACCGTAGAGCTGCGGCTACGTTTACGGAAACGTCTCACTTCTACGTATCAGTAGCGCTCCACAACGTCACGCCTTCACGGGCCGCCTCCCCGCCGTACTTCGGCTGGGGTCCGTTGGGGGGTGATCGTTGGGGTCCTTGGTGAGAGGGCGGCGATCGCTCATCGCGAGGCGAGCGCGGCGAAGGTTTCGTCCAGGAGGTCGACCAGGTCCAGCTCGCCCTCGGAGGCGGTCCAGTGGTCGAGGGCGACGTTCAGGCAGTCGAGCGCGGCGGCGGCCCGTACGGACTGGGCCAGGGTCACGGGCCGCGGTGAGTCGCCGCGTGCGGCGAGGGCCTGGGCCAGGGCGGGGCACCAGCCGTGCTGCTTCTCCAACTGGCGCGAGCACAGGGCGGGGGTGCCCCGGACGAGGTGGGTAAGCGCCAGCGCGCCGCCTCGGTCCTGGTGGTAGTGCTCGATGACCGTGTCGAGCGCGCGCCGCAGCGCCGTCCAGTCGTCCTCGTCGGCGGGGCGGGCACGCAGCGCGTCGGCGACCCGTTCGGCCTGGGCGTCGAAAGCGCCGAGGACGGCTTCCTCCTTGCTGCCGAAGTAACGCAGGAACGTGCTGCGCGACACCCCGGCGGCCGCGGCCAGGTCGTTCACGGTGACCCGGTCGAAGCCCTCGCGGCGGAACAGGTCGAAGGCCACCTGGGCCAGCTCGACCCGGACGGCGGCCCGTGCGATGTCTCTCGTGCTCGTACGCGCTGCTCCGCTCATCCCGCGATTCTACCTCTCACCTGACCCCGGATCGCAGTAGTGAAGCACAGGCGCTAGTCTGACACTGAGTTCCACAATCGACCCTTCGGCTCATGAACTGGAGACCCGACACCATGACCCAGACTCTCGGCCTCATCGGCAGCGGCATGATCGGCGGCGCGCTGGCCCGCCTCGCCGTCGCCGCCGGCCTGAACGTCGTCCTGAGCAACTCCCGCGGCCCCGAGACCCTCGCCGAGCTGGTCGCCGAACTCGGCGAGCACGCCCGGGCGGCCACGGCGGCCGAAGCCGCGCAGGCGGGTGACCTGGTGGTGGCGACCGTCCCGCTGAAGGCCTACGACCGGCTGCCCGCCACGGTCCTGGCGGGCAAGACCGTCATCGACACGATGAACTACTACCCGGACCGCGACGGCCACCTCGCCGACCTGGACGCCGGGACACTGACCTCCAGTGCCCTGGTGCAGCGGCATCTGGCCGGCTCCCACGTGGTCAAGGCGTTCAACAACATCGACTTCCACCGCCTGTTCACCCTCGCCCGCCCCGCCGGCGCCTCCGACCGTGCCGCCCTGCCCATCGCCGGCGACGATGAGGCCGCCAAGGCGCGGGTGGCGCGGCTGCTGGACGCCCTCGGCTACGACGCGGTGGACATCGGCGCGCTCGCCGAAAGCTGGCGCAGCGAACCCGGTACGCCGGTCTACGTCGAGCCGTACTTCCCGGCTCGACGGCCCGAGGGGACGAGCCAGGAAGAGGCGTTCCGCTGGTTCCTGGACACCCCGGGCGTCCCGGTGCCCGCCGATCGGGTCAAGGAGCTGGCCGACACGGCCGTCCGCGCCTGATCAGCGGATGATCTACCCACTGAACTGACGGTCGGCATGCTGTTCAGGTTTGCGCGATACGGCCGGCGTGACAGGGCCGCAGCGGCTGGTCGCGGCCCTGCTGGGGTTCGCTCGCATCGCGCCTCGCCCCGTCGTGAGGTGGCCTTCGACATCACCGGCAGGGGTGACAACTGTTACGATTCACCCCGGAGCTGGACGGGACGCCTGGGGGGTTGATGGCAGCCAGGCCGCGCCGGATCACCTCGATCGATGTGGCCCGGGAGGCCGGGGTCTCGCAGACCACGGTCAGTTACGTGCTCAACAACGTGCCGCACCAGAAGATCTCCGAGGAGACGCGGCGCCGGATCTTCGCGGCGGTCGACAAGCTCGACTACGCCCCCTCCGCCGCCGCGCGCACCCTGCGCCGGGGTCGCAGTGACCTCGTGCTGGTCGTCCTGTCCGACGTACCGCTCGGCGCCACGCTGGCCCAGATCGTCGAGCACCTCACCGACGACCTCGAACGGCACGGCCTGACCGCGATCACCCGCCGCGAACGCCGGCTGCCCGTGACGGCGCTGGCCCGCGAGCTCGAACCGATGGCCATCGTCTCGTTCACCCCCATCTCCGCGGAGGATCAGGCGAGCCTGCGGGCGGCCGGTATCCGGGTCGTCAGTACCCGGCTCGACGGTGGCGGGGAGAACATCCTGACCGTCCCCCAGACCGAGATCGGCCGCCTGCAGGCCGGACACCTGGCCGCCACCGGCCGCCGTCGCCTCGGCTACGCGGCGCCGGACGACCCACGCGTACGCGAGTTCTACGACCTGCGGCTCGACGGCGTCCGCCAAGCCTGTGCCGAGCTGGGGCTGGAGCCGCCGGACGTACGAGACGTCCCGCTCGACACGGCCACGGCCGCCGGGGTGGCGCGGGCCTGGCACGCCGCGGGCGTCGACGGCGTCTGCGCCTACAACGACGAGACCGCGTTCGCGCTGCTGGCCGGGATGCGGTCCGCGGGCCTGACCGCTCCCGGCGACCTCGCGGTGATCGGCGTGGACGACATCCCGCTGGCGCCCTTCGCCGTGCCGCCCCTGACCACGGTCAACCAGCACACCCAGACCGTGGCCGGGCACCTGACGGAGATGATCCTGCGGGCGGACGGCGCGCGCTCGCCGCAGTCCCCGCGGACCGAGACCGCGAGCCTGGTGATCCGCGAGTCCGCCTGACCCGGGTGCGGCTCGGGGCACCGAACGGTAGCCGTTGTGGACGGTGCGCTCAGGCTGCCGCGGCTTGGAGCGCGGCCAGGAGTCTGGCGAGAGGGAGGTGGGCCGCCGACGTCTCCCGAACGGCCGCCTGAATCGTCCGTACGGGCTGCGGCCCGCGCACCCGGCGAACCACGACGCCGGAATGGCGGTTGGCCAGCCCCATCCTCGGGATCAGGCAGACCCCCAGGCCGGCGGCGACGAAACCCTGTGCCGTGAGGTAATCGTCGCTTTCGACGACGACCTGCGGGGCGAAGCCGGCCGCCGCGCAGCCGGCCAGCAGGACGTCCAGGCAGGGCCCGGGCGACTCGCTACCCACCCACGACTCGCCCGCCAACTCGCCCAGCTCTATGATCTGCCTGCCCGCCAGCCGGTGTCCTCTGGGCAGGACGGCGCGGTACGGGTCGTCGAGCAGGTGGACCAGGCGGATGCCCGCGTGGACGCGGTCGCGGGGAGCGACCACGATGGCCAGGTCGGCCTCGCCCCCCGCCACCTCCGGCAGCGGGTCGCCGGGGTCGGTCACCCGCAGATCGACCCGTACACCAGGGTGTTCCCGGCGGAAGCGGGCCAAGGCGGGCGCCATCAAGGTCGCGCCCGCGGTGGCGAAGTAGCGGATCGCCAGCCGTCCCGTCCGCCCGGCCCGCAGGTCGGCCAGCGTCGCCTCGGCCTCCGCCAGTTGCCGGCCGATGACGGCGGCGTGCTCGCTGAGCAGCCGCCCGGCCGCCGTGGGCCGGACACCGCGGCCGGCGCGCTCCAGCAACACCATTCCTGCCTCCTTCTCCAGCACGGCCACCTGCTGGCTGACCGCGGAGGGGGTGTAGCCCAGGTTGGCGGCCGCCGCGGTGACCGATCCGCTGGTGACGACCTCGCGCAGGAGTTGCATCCGTCGCACATCAAGCATGTAGCCAAGCTTAAAGGTTCGCCACAAAGCTTCACTTGTCCTGCGAGGTCATCTTCAGGCAGCCTTCCTCGTGGAAAGGGGGCGAACAGTGACCAGGGGATCGTCGGCGCGGATGGCCGTACTCGCATTGCTGTGGGGATCGGCCTTCCTGTGGATCAAGCTCGCGCTGGACAACGGGCTGACCCCGGCGCAGATCACCGTCATCCGCGCCGCGCTCGGCGCGGCCGTCCTGCTCGGCCTGGCCTGCCTGGCCCGGCAGCGCCTGCCACGCGACCGCACGACCTGGGGACACCTCGTCGTGGCCGCCTTCTTCTGCAACGCACTGCCGTTCTTCCTGTACGCCGTCGGAGAGCAGAGCGTCGACTCGGGAGTGGCCGGGGTGCTGAACGCGACCACCCCGTTGTGGTCCCTGCTGATCGGCCTGATCATCGGCACCGAGCGCGGGCTCCACCGGCTGCGGCTGGCCGGGCTGCTGATCGGGTTCGCCGGCACGTTGCTGATCTTCGCGCCCTGGCACGAGAGCGGCCTGCTGAGCTGGGGAGCACTCGCCCTGCTCGGGGCGTCGGCCAGTTACGCCGTCGCGTTCGCGTACATGGGTCGCAAACTGACCGGGCAGGGCACCGAACCGCTCGCCCTGTCCGCGGCCCAGCTCATCACCGCGACCGGGCTGAGCGCCCTGGCTCTGCCCGCGACCGACATGGCCCCGACGAGTCCCAACTCGACCGCGGTGTTCGCCGTCGTCGTGCTCGGCATCTTCAGCACCGGGATCACCTTCTACCTCAGCTACCGGCTCGTCGCCGACGAAGGCGCCACCAGCGCGGCCACGGTCGGCTACCTCCTGCCGATCGTCTCCATCGCGCTGGGGACGATCGTCCTGGACGAAAGACTCGACCTCCGCGTCCTGACCGGAATGCTGGTCGTCCTGGCCGGTGTGGGCCTGGTCCAGAGACACAAACGCCCCACCGTCGCAGAGGACGTACCAGTCAAGTGATCACGAGCTCCCCGTGGCGGATGCCCGACTTCCGCATCCTGTTCACCGCGACGGCGCTCAGCCAGCTCGCCACCAACATCGGCTACGTCGCCATCCCGCTCATCGCCGTGACCGCCCTCCACGCGGGACCCGGCCAGGCGGGGGCACTGGCCGCGTCGAGCACCGCCGCCTTCCTCCTCATCGGCCTACCGGCGGGGGCGTGGGTGGACAGGATGCGCCACCGCCGCGTGCTGATCCTGGCCGACCTGGCCCGGGCCGGGCTGCTCGCCTCCATCCCCCTCGCCTGGTGGCTGGACGCTCTCACGTTCGGGCAGCTGTACGCCGTCGTCCTGCTGACCGGCTGCGCCACCGTCTTCTTCGACGTCGGCTCCCAGAGCGTGCTGCCGCAACTGGTCGGCCGGGACGGCCTCGTGCAGGCCAATGCCGCCGTGATGACCCTGATCGCGGCCGGCAACGTGGCCGGGCGGGGCGCGGGCGGTGGGCTCGTCCAACTGCTCACCGCGCCCGTGGCAGTGGCGTGCGCGGCGGCCGGCTACCTGGCGTCGGCCCTGCGGCTCTCCGCCATACGCCGCACCGCGGGCGCGCCCGCCGCCGAACGGCCCACCCGGCTGGGCCCCCAGATCGCGGAAGGACTGCGGCACGTCCTCGGCAACGCCGAACTACGCGCCCTGGCTCTCACCGGGACCCTGACCAACCTCGGCTCGCAGATCGTCAACACGGTGCTGCCCATCCTGTTCGTCAACGAGCTAGGACTTACGCCGGGTGCGCTCGGGCTGTTCTGGGCGGCTGGCGGAGCCGGTCTGCTGCTCGGCGCCCGGTGCGCGCGCCCCATCGCCGCGCGTCTCGGCCACGGCCGCACGCTCGGTCTGGCCGGCCTGCTGCTGGCGCCGGCGGGGCTGCTGGTGCCGCTCATCGACCGCGGCCCATGGCTGTGGCTGGCCGGGGCCGGCTGGCTGCTGGCCATGACCAAGACGGGCATGGACAACGTCCTCGGTGTCAGCATGCGTCAGCGGATGACGCCCGACGGCCTGCTCGGCCGCATGAATGCCACCTTCCGCTTCCTGCTCACCGGCGCGCTGGCGGTCGGCGCCGCGGTGGCGGGCCTGATCGGTGAACTGAGCACCGTGCGCGTCACCCTCTGGGTGGGTGGGGTGTTACTGGCGATCGCCTTCCTGCCCGTTTTCTTCTCCCCGCTCCGCGCCCGCCGCGAACTGCCGGCCGGGATCCCGGCCGCGAGCAGCTGATCGCGCGTGAGTAGCGGCGTGGACCCGCTGGGCGCCGGTTGGGGGGCCGCGGCGGTCGCGGTGTAAATCGTTTCAATGGCCTCTTGCGCTCGCCTCAGGGCGGCGACTACGTTTGCGGAAACGTCTTACTTCTACGTATAAGTGATGAAATGAAAGACGTCCGCAACGTCGTGGTCGGTGCTTTCGCGTAGTCCTCCGAGCTCAGGGAACCCCTCATGAACCTGGAAAGCCTTGTCGCCGCGCTCTCCCTGGAGCAGAAGGTGAGGCTGCTCACCGGCGCCGATTTCTGGTCGCTCCACCCCGAACCGGCCGTGGGTCTGCGCCGGTTGGTCGTCTCGGACGGACCGGCCGGCGTCCGTGGCGAGATCTGGGACGAGCGCGACACCTCCGTCAACGTGCCCTCGCCCACCGCGCTCGCCGCCACCTGGGACGAGGCCCGTGTCGAGGCGATCGGCCGCCTGCTGGCGGCCGAGGCGCGGCGCAAGGGCGTGGACGTCCTGCTCGCCCCCACGGTCAACCTGCACAGGTCCCCGTACGGCGGGCGCCACTTCGAGTGCTTCAGCGAGGACCCGCTGCTGACCGCCAGGATCGGCGTCGCGTACGTGCGGGGCGTGCAGAGCGGGGGAGTGGGCGCGACGGTCAAGCACTTCGTCGCCAACGACTCCGAGACCCAGCGGATGACTCTCGACGCCCGGGTGGACGAACGGACGCTCCGCGAGCTCTATCTGGCCCCCTTCGAGGCCATTGTCCAGGAGGGCGAGGTGTGGGCGGTGATGGCCGCCTACAACGGGGTGAACGGCGCGACCATGACCGAGAACCCACTGCTGCGTGACGTCCTGCGCGACGAGTGGGGGTTCGACGGGGTCGTGATGTCCGACTGGTTCGCCACCGGTTCCACGGAGGCGGCCGCCAACGCCGCGCTCGACCTGGTGATGCCCGGGCCGTCGGGTCCATGGGGTGAGGCGCTGGTGGCGTCGGTGCGGGCGGGCGCGGTGCCGGAGGCGGCGGTTGACGAAAAGGTGCGGCGAATCCTCCGCCTGGCCGCCCGCGTCGGCGCCCTGGACGACACCCCCGACCCTGCCACCACCACCGGCAGCGGTCCCGCCGCGCTCGATTCCGCCCAGGTCACCGGCTTCGCGGGGGCTCCAAGAGGCGGGGAAGCGTACACGGAAGAGCGGGTCGCGGCGGAGGTGCGCGCGGCTGCGGCGGCCGGGTTCGTGCTGGTCCGTAACGAGGGCGGGGTACTGCCGCTCGACCCCGCCGGGTCGCGGCGGGTGGCCGTCCTGGGGCCCAACGCGGAGGTGGCCAGGACCCTCGGGGGTGGGAGCGCCACCGTGTTCCCGCCGTACACGGTCTCCCCGCTGGACGGTCTGCGGGCCGCGGCCGGTGACGGCGTCGAGGTGACACACGCCATCGGCGTCGTCGCGCACACCCGCACGCCGATCGCGCGGCCTCCCTGGCTCGCCCTGCCCGATGGATCGGGCGGTGGCACCGACGGGCCGGGCCACTGCGCTGAGGTGCGCTACCTCGACGGCGACGGGTCCGTGCTCGCCGTGGAGCCGCGCGACGGAGGCGCGTTCAACTGGGTGATGGGCTCCTTCCCCGAGGCCGTCGCGCGCGAGCGGCTCGCCGCGATCGAGGTCCGCGCCCTGATCAGGGCCACGGAAGCGGGTACGTACCTGGTCGGCTCCTCGGGGCTCGGCCGTCACCGGCTCATCGTCGCGGGGCGAGAGGTCTACGACGTCGTGCTCACGCTGCCGCCGGGCGCCGACATCGTCGAGGGCATGCTGACGCCGCCGCAGCGGACCCACCCCGTACGGCTGGCGGCGGGCGAGAGCGTCGAGGTCACGCTCGTGCACGACCTCGTCCGTGAGGAAGGCCTGCTGCCCGGCCCCACCCTTCAGCTCAACCTGGAGCCGCCGCACGGCACGGACGAGGAGGAGATCGAGCGGGCCGTCGCGCTGGCCCGCGATGCCGACGTCGCCGTGGTGGTCGTGGGCACCAACGAGGAGGTCGAGAGCGAGGGGTTCGACCGGACGAGCCTGGCCCTGCCGGGACGGCAGGACGAGCTCGTCCGCCGCGTCGCCGCCGCGAACCCGCGCACCATCGTCGTGGTCAACTCCGGCGCCCCCGTCCTACTGCCCTGGCACGACGAGGTGGCCGCGGTCCTGCTCACCTGGTTCCCGGGGCAGGAGTACGGCAACGCGCTGGCCGACGTGCTGTTCGGAGGAGTGGAGCCCGGCGGGCGGCTGCCCACCTCGTGGCCGCTCCGGGAGGGGGACCACGCCGCCACGCAGCCGGTCGACGGCGTGCTCGCCTACGACGAGGGGCCGGCGATCGGCTACCGCGGCGAGGTCGAGGCCCTCTACCCCTTCGGTCATGGCCTCGGCTACACGACCTGGGAGTACGGCCCCGCGAAGGTTCGCCAAGACGGTGCGACGGCCGAGGTCACCGTCCTGGTGCGGAACACCGGTGACCGGCCCGGACGCGAGGTCGTGCAGGTGTACGCGAGCCGCCCCCACAGTGCCGTCGAGCGTTCGCCGCGCTGGCTGGCCGGGTTCGCCACGGTCGACGCCGCGTCGGGCGAGGAGGTCGCGGTGACGGTGACCGTCCGGCGGCGGGCCGTCGAGCACTGGGACGTCGCGGCGGGCGGCTGGGCCGTCGAGCCGGGCACCTTCCGGCTGGAGGTCGGCTCCTCCTCGGACGCGAAGACCCTCTCCGAGGCGCCGGGCCTCATTTTCGAGCCTCGGCGATCGTGATCAGGAAGAGGTCGTCGGAGCGGTCAGGCCGACCAGATCGGCGCTCACCTGCCAGAGCCGTGCCGCGGCCGCCTCGTCGTAGCTGCGCTGGGAGGATCTCTTGGGCTTGCCGTTGGCGAAGTAGCGGCCCGTCACCTGCTCGAGCTCGGGAGCGGACGCCACGTGGATCGACGTGGCGGCGCCCCGGGCCGGGGTTTTCATGAAGGGCCGGATGAACGGGACGACCAGTCGCTGGAAGAGGGCGGGATCCTCGGCTCCCCAAGAGGTGTTCACCATGCCGGGATGCAGCGCGTTGGCGGTGACGGAGGTGGCCCGCAGTCGCCTGGCCAGTTCGTAGCTGAACAGGACGTTGGCGAGCTTGGATTGGTTGTAGGCGGTTCCGCCGGAGTAGGACTGTTCGCCCTGGAGGTCGGCGAAGTCGATTCGTCCCAGAGACTGCACGTTGGAGGCGACCGTGACCACGCGGGCGGGGGCGCTCCGCTTCAGCCGGTCGAGGAGCAGGTTGGTGAGCAGGAACGGCGCGAGATGGTTGACGGCGAAGGTGTGTTCGAGCCCGTCGGCGGTGACGTGCCGGGTGTGCCAGTAGCCTCCGGCGTTGTTGATCAGCACATCGATCCGGGAAAGGCTCTGGAGTAACTCCGCGGCCAGCCGCCGCACCTCCGACTGGGCGGACAGGTCCGCGACGAACGCGTCCACCTGCCCGCCGCCGGCCGCGCGGATTTCGCGAGCCGCGCCCTCGGTGCGCCCGCGGTCCCGGCCCACGATGGCCAGCCGCGCGCCCATCGTGGCCAGACCCAGGGCGGTCGCCTTGCCGATGCCTCCGGTGGCGCCGGTGACCAGCACGGTCCTGCCCGCCATCGGCCCGCTGTGGATCTGTTCCATGTTCGTGCCTTTCTCCTGATCGCCACCGCTCTCGTACTTAGTATGAACGCTACAGTACTAAGTACGAAAATGCTATCGATCGGGAGCGAAATGCCGCTCGCGGGCCGGAGCGACGAGGCATTCCAACTGGCCCGACGCGCTCACGCCACCGGCTGAGTGCGGGCGGCGTGGGAGGTGGCCACCTCGACGAGGCGCGGCGCGAGAGCGGCCGCCTGGGCGCGGATCTCCGGTACGGCGGTCGTCTCGTACAGAGTCCCCCGCAGCAGGGGGCCCAAGGCGAAGAGGCGTCCGCTCGGCTGCCCGGCCACGTCCAGCACCGCGCCGTCCGGAGTGGCGTCGAGGCCGAGCCGGAGCGGGTCGGGCCGGGCCGTCCCGGCGGTGATGAGGTTCGCGAGGAACGGATCGGTGGTGACGTCAGCGCTGGGCCCCGTGGCATTGACCAGCCAGCCGACATCGAGGTCGGTCATGGTGCCGTCCAGATCGGCACGGACGCGCAGGCCATCGGCGGCGGGCTTGGCTTCGACCAGGCTGCCACGCAGCAGCCGCAGCCGGCCGCGGGCGCGCAGGTCGGCGATGGCGGCAGCGGAGGCGGGCGGGATGCGATGCCGGTGAATCTCCCAGTAGCGCGCCACCCGCCGCAGGGTCACGCTGAGGGCCACGTCCACCATGGTCAGCCCGGTGCCGAGCACCAGCACGGCTGCGCCGTCGCCGATGCCGGTCAGCGCGCCGCCCGCCCATGGGTCGGTGACGTAGCGAGGGTGCGCGGTCAGGCCGGGCACGGGTGCCGGGCTCCGGTTGCCGAGGGCCAGGACGACCGCGTCGGCGTCGACGCGCCGGCCGTCCGCCAGCCGTACAGCGTGATCGTTGTCCAAGGCGACGGCCGTGGCGGTGACGCGGTGGAGCGGGCGGGCGGGCGGATCCTCCGCGGCGGTGAGCACCTCGCGCAGGTAGCGGCCGTAGAGGGCTCGTGGCAGATAGCCGGAGCCGTTCACGTCCACGCCCGCATTGCGGGCCCAGGTCAGCAGATGATCCGGCTCGCCGTCGAAGGCGCTCATTCTGTCGGCGCGGGTGTTGAGCAGGTGATGCGGGTCGGTGGTGGCGTATGCCTGGCCGAGGGCGTGCCGGCCGTGCTGGTCGAGCAGGGTGACGGCCATCGGCGTCCCAGAGGTGCGGGCGAGTCGCAGGAGGTGGATCGCGGTCAGAGCGCCGCTCGCGCCGCCTCCGACGACCGCGACCGATGGTGTACGCATAAGCCTACTATACCTACAGGATATACAGGATATATGGCGGAGACGCGGATCAGCCGGACGGCTCTGTAGCGGTGGGGTCAGAGGCGTCGACCCAGGTGAGCACGGTGAACGGCACGTCGCTTGAGGGATGGTGGACGCGCCGGGAGGTGATCCGGTACGCGATGCTCAGGCAGGGCGGCCCGACGGGTACCGGCACGATGCCGATGTCCTGGTGGATGCGGGTGAGCATGCCGTCGCAGGGTCCCCCGACGCAGATGGCGTTCGGCCTGGGTTTCATCCCGGGCCGAACCTTAAGGCGGGCGCCTTGTCTGTCACCTGGCAGTCCTCCGGAACCGTGGCTAGTCTCTTTGAGACTACTCAGTGCCTGCTGATCTTCGCCGTCGGCCCTATCCTGGGTATGTGGACTCTCGTGGGTTGTCGCTCACCGAATGGGTCGTGCTCGCGCTGGTCGCAGAGGGATCCACACACGGCTTCGCCGTCTCCCGGCTCACCGCGCCCACCGGCCCTGTCGGCACGATCTGGCAGGTGCCGCGGCCTCGTGTCTATCGCGCGCTCGACCGGCTCGCCGAGCTGTCGCTGATCGAGCCGTCAGGGACGGAGCCGGGCCGGGGCGGCCCGCAACGTACATTGTTCACCGTCACCGCATCGGGGCGATCCGCCGTGGACGAGTGGCTGATGCGGCCTGTGGAGCGCATCCGCGATATCCGCACCGAGTTCCTGGTCAAGCTCGCCCTGCTCGAACGGATCACGACGGACTCACGGCCGCTGCTGGAAGCGCAGGCGGAGCGGATCAAGCCGATCATCGCCGGCCTGCGCGAGCAACGTGACCAGGCACGCGGGTTCGAGCACGCCGTGGCCTCCTGGAGATATGAGACGGCCGAAGCGGCCCTGCGCCTGATGCGGACGGCCGGACGGTGAGCGGGGGCCGCCGTGAGGCGATGGGACGGCGGATGCGCGCGAGCAACCCGAGTTCCTGGGCTATCGGGCACCTGTGAAGGCGTTGATGCCGCGCAGGGTCATGCGCTCCGTACGGTGTGATCGGCCGCGTACACCCAGGCGCGCAGACCTGATGCCAGCGGGACGAGGGCGCGCTGGTAGTCGTCGACCTCGTAGTCGTCGGCTGCGGCGAGCTCGTCGGTGCTGAGGTGAAGCGCGGTGCCCTCGATGATGTCGGCGGGATCGCCGGTGGCGCGCAGGATCGGGTGATGCGTGGCACCGCTGACCGCGATGACCCGCGGGTCGGTGATCTCCACGGTGGACAGCCGATAGCCGGGCAACTCATCGGGAGTGCCCGTGACCTCACGGCCGAACAGCGACAGTTGCACGTCCCGCTGGCGCAGCGTGCCGTAGGAGAACAGGACGACAGGATGATCCACCATGTGACCATCATTCCAGAGCCGTGATCACCGGCGTTCCCGCCCTGCCGAGTGGTTCGCCGCCTGACCGGTCGCGAAGAGACGCAGGGGTGGACGCGGCCGGCGTTTGACCGGTAGCGCCCACCCCTTTTCCCGGTCCGCGTTTCCCAAAACAGCCCGGGAGTTCATCGGCTACAACTGGGTGCAGACCGCCTTCACCTCGGTGTAGGCCGCCAGCACCTCGTGGCCCATCTCCCGGCCCCACCCGGACTGTTTGTAGCCGCCGAAGGGCAGGGCCGCGTCGAAGACGTTGTAGCAGTTGATCCAGACGGTGCCGGCGCGGATCTTGCCGGCCAGCGCGTGCGCCTTGGAGATGTCGCGGGTCCAGATGCCGGCGCCGAGCCCGTAGGTGGTGTCGTTGGCCTCGGCGGCGATCTCGTCCAGGTCGGAGAAGGGCGAGGCGACCACCACCGGTCCGAAGATCTCCTCGCGGACGACCTTCATCCGCGGGTGGGCGCCGATGAGCACGGTGGGCTGGACGAAGAAGCCCTGCTGCCCGTGCCGACCGCCGCCGACCACGGTGTGGGCTCCCTCATCACGTCCGGAGTCCAGGTAGCCGGTCACCCGGCGCAGCTGCTCGTCGGAGACCAGTGGCCCCATCTGTGTGTCGGGTTCCAGCCCGGAGCCGAGCTTGATGCCGCGGGCGATGTCGGCGACCCCTTCGACCACCTGGTCGAACCGGTTCTCGTGGACGAACAGCCGCGATCCGGCCACGCAGCACTGGCCGTGGTTGAAGAAGATGGCGTTGGCCGCGCCCTGGATGGCGAGGTCGGGATCGGCGTCGTCGAAGACGATGTTGGGGCTCTTGCCGCCGAGCTCCAGGCTGACCTTCTTCAGATTGCCCGTGGCGGCGTGCACGATCAGCTTGCCGACCTCGGTGGAGCCGGTGAAGGCCACCTTGTCCACGCCGTCGTGGGCGGCCAGCGCGGCCCCGGCCGTCTCGCCGTACCCGGGCAGGACGTTGACCACGCCGTCGGGCACCCCGGCCTCGGCGATCAGCTCGGCCAGCCGCAACGCCGACAGCGGTGTCTGCTCGGCCGGCTTGAGGATCACGGTGTTGCCGGTGGCCAGCGCCGGGCCGAGCTTCCAGGCGGCCATCAGCAGGGGGAAGTTCCACGGGATGATCTGGGCGATCACCCCGATCGGCTCGCGCAGGGTGTAGGCGTGGAAGGCCGCCCCCGGCAGGTACGGCACCGACAGCGAGATCGTGTTGCCCTCGATCTTGGTCGCCCACCCGGCCATGTAGTGGAACAGGTCCGCGGCCAGCGGCACGTCGGCCACCCGGGCGACCGCCAGCGGCTTGCCGTTGTCCAGCGATTCGAGCTGGGCCAGTTCCTCGAGGTGTTCCAGGATCAGGTCGCCGATCCGCCAGATGATCCGGCCCCGCTCTGAGGCCGTCATGCGCGACCACGGGCCCTCGAACGCCTGGCGGGCGGCGCGTACCGCCCGGTCGACGTCCTCGGCATCGGCTTCGGCCACCTGGGCCAGCATCTGACCGGTGGCGGGGTTGGGGGTGGCGAAGGTCTTGCCGGAGGCGGCGTCGACCCATCTGCCATCGATGAAGAGCTGGCGCGGCGTCGAGATGAAGTCCTCGACGCTCTTTTCCAAGGTAACCGTCATCGGCGTCGGCTTCCTGTCGTCCGAGGCGCGTCGGTCCGTACGTGGTGTTCGGGGCGTCCGGACGGCGCAGTAGTACCAATGAGACTACGTACCGCGCGAGAAGACAAGAGCCGCATAATCATACGCAGTACGCATCAACCCATCCTCCTGGCATATGCCATAGACAAGAGGACAAAGGCTTGCAGATGAGCGGTACGGCCGCCCGGCTCGCCCCGCGTCTCAGTCCTTCACCGCCAGGATCAGGTCGGAGGCCTTGACCACCACGATCGCCTCGCTGCCCGCCGAGAGGCCCAATTCCCGCGCGGCCTCCACGGTGATCGAGGCCACCAGTCGCACCCCGTTCGCGTCCAGCTCCACATTGGCCGTCGCCTCACCATGAGTGATGGCGGTGACCCGCGCCGGAATCTTGTTACGCGCGCTCAACCGCATGACACTCTCCCTTGATCGACATCATTCCTCGCCTGCTCTCCTTCCCTCCCTTCGTGCGAATCACGGTCATGGCGAAACCGGCCTCTTCCCATGAGTGGCCTCTTGGGCGGTCTTACCGCGCGCTGATCACTCCGCTCGTCCACGCCTCGCCATCCATGCGGACACGATGCCGAGGACCCGGGTGGTCTGGGGCGCTGGGCATGGACAGGGCGTGCGCGATGACATCCGCACCGTGGGGACCGGCTGCTGACCTCGTCCGTACGACCTGGCGTCTCTAGTACACGTCGCGGACGTAGCGCTTGTCGGCGGCGAGCTTCTTGACGTACGCGGCGGCGTCGTCCTCGGTCAGTCCGCCATGGGCGGCGGCGATCTCACGCAGGGTGTGGTCGACGTCCTTGGCCATCCGGCCGGCGTCTCCGCAGACGTAGAAATGGGCCCCGTCCTGAAGCCAGGACCAGAGCCGGGCACCATGTTCGCGCATCCGGTCCTGGACGTAGACCTTGGCGCGCTGGTCACGGGAGAAGGCTAGATCCAGCCGGGACAGGGTGCCCTCTTGCTGGAATCCGGCGAGTTCGTCCTGGTAGTAGAAGTCGGTGGCGCGGTGCTGCTCGCCGAAGAACAGCCAGTTGCGTCCGTGATCACCACGGGTACGGCGTTCGTCGAGGAAGCCGAGGAAGGGCGCGATGCCCGTGCCGGGGCCGACCATCACCATCGGTGCGGCGGGGTCGGCGGGGGGCCGGAAATGGGGTGAATGCTGGACGAACACCGGCACGAAGCTGTCGACCGGGGCGTCGGCGAGGTGGGCCGAACAGGCGCCGTTGCGTCGGCTGCCGTGCTGGTTGTCGAATCGGATCACCGACACCGTCAGACGGATCTCGCGAGGGCTGGTGAGCGGGCTGGAGGAGATCGAGTAGAGGCGGGGCTGCAGGCGCTTGAGGATGTCGGCCCATTCCTGGGCGGTGCCGCGGACGGGGAACTCGGCGATGACGTCGATGGCCTGCCGTCCCCAGATCCACTGCGCCAGTTCGTTCTTGTTGTCCGGGCGCAGGAGTTTCTTGAGATGACGGTCCTGGGTGCGCTCGGCGACGAACCGCAGCAGATCAGGGGTGATTCTGGTGATGTCCCGTTGGTGGTGCAGGGCCTCGCCGAGCGGCATCGGGCCGTCGGCGGCGGTGACGGCGGCGGCCGGGTCCAGGCCGGTGACGGCCAGCCACTCCGCGACGAGGTCGGGGTGGTTGACCGGCCAGACGCCCAGCGCGTCACCGGCCTCGTACGGCAGGGTGGCGTCGCCGGTGTCGAAGACGAACTGCCGTACCTCCTTGGCCGCTCCGGGCAGGCTGAGGAGCCGGTTGCCCGACAGCCGCGCGGTGAGCGGCGCGTTCTTGCTGTACCGGGCCGGGCCCGCCGCGCCGCCCGGGACGGTCACGGTCCCGGCGGAGACAGGGCTCCCGGCGGTGGCAGGGCTCCCGGTCATGTCCCCGGCCGTGCCCGCGATGGTGTCCGCGCCGGTCGGCGCCGGGGGTGTGGCAAGTGCCCGGAGTACCTGGTCGAGCCACTGCCGGGCGGGTTGCTCGTCGTCCGGTTCGCAGTCCACGCGAGGGACCAGGCGTACGGCGCCGAGTTCTCCCATGCGCTGGTCGAGACGGCGGCCGTGCGCGCAGAAGTCGTCGTAGCTGGAGTCGCCGAAGGCCAGGACCGAGTAGCGGATGCCGTCCAGGCGGGGTGCTTCGGGTGCGGTGAGTGACTCCCAGAAGACCGTGCCGTTGTCGGGGGCGTCGCCGTCACCGAAGGTGCTGGTGATGATGAGCAGGTCCGCGCCGTGCGGGAGGGCGGCCGGTGTGCACTCGGCCATGCTGAGGATGGTCGGGGCCCGTTCGGTCTCGCTCAGGTGGCGGGCGGTGGCGAGGGCGAAGTCTTCGGCGTTGCCGGTCTGGGAGGCCCACAGGACGACCAGTTCGCGTTCTTCGCGGTCGGGGGCCCGCCGCGCCCGCGCCGGGTCGGAGGTCCCGGCCCGGCCCGCCGGTGTCCGGGAGAACATCCCGGCCAGGGTGCCGTTGATCCACAACGCGTGGTCCGGGGCGAAGGGTGCGAACTCCGGCAGCACCGGCACGGTGGCGCCGTCGGACGGTGGCGCCGCGCCGAGCCCGGCCAGGAAGCCGGCCAGGTAACGGCGCTCGTGGTCGGCGAGCACGGGCGGGGAGGCGTCCGCGAGTCCGAGCAGCCGGGCCAGGTCCGCCACGGCGCCGCCGCCCGGCGGGGTATCGGCCCACGGCGTGGCGGGGCGTTCGGCCAGGTCGTCGCTGCCGCCTGTGGTGCTGGGCGCGGCCGCGACCCGGGTGAGGGAGACCGCGCACACCTTGAACTCGGGCTGGAAGGAGATGGGGTCGACCGCGTCGTTGGTCACGGCGTTGATGCTGAGGTACTCGCCGAACAGGTCGTTCCAGTGGAAGGGCGCGAAGCAGTCACCGGGCCGCACCCGGTCGGTGACGACGGCCGGAAGCACTGCCTGCCCGCGCCGGGAGGCGACCCGCACCGCGTCGCCTTCGCCGATGCCGAGGGTGCCGGCGTCGCGCGGATGGATCTCCACGAAGGGCCCGGGGTTGAGCTTGTTGAGCTTGGCGACCTTGCCGGTCTTGGTCATGGTGTGCCACTGGTGCTGGAGCCGGCCGGTGTTCAGGACGAAGGGGAAGTCGTCGTCGGGCAGCTCCGCCGCCGGCAGATGCGGGCGGGGGAAGAACACCGCCCGGCCGCTCGCGGTCGGGAAGGACAGCCGGGGCGGGCTACCACCCGGGCCCTCGGCGAGGTCCTGGCTGACGCCGTCGTTGAGGTAGCGGATCGGGTTGCGGTCGCCGCCATCGGCGGAGGCGCTGGGCCACTGCACCGGCGTGGCACGCAGCCGGTCGTAGGTCACGCCGCGCAGGTCGTAGCCGGTCTTCGGGTTCCAGGCCCGCTTGATCTCCTCGAAGATCTCCTCGGCGCTGCCGTAGTCGAAGGCGTCGGCGAAGCCCATCTCGCAGGCGACGCGGGCGATGATCTGCCAGTCCGGCAGGGCCTGGCCGGGTGGGTCCACGGCCGGTCGCAGCAGGGTCAGGTTGCGCTCCGAATTGATCATCACTCCTTCGCCCTCGGCCCACAGGGCGGCGGGGAGCACCACGTCGGCGTAGGCGTTGGTCTCGGTCTCGGCGAAGGCGTCCTGGGTGACGACGAACTCGGCGGCCTCCAGCCCTTGGATGACGCTCTTGCGGTTGGCGACCGACGCGACCGGGTTGGTGCAGATGATCCAGCACGCCTTGATCTCGCCGTCGGCCATACGGGAGAACATCTCGATGGTGCCCTTGCCGACGTCGGTGCGCAGCGTCCCCGGCGCGATCCCCCACAGGTTCTCGACGAAGCGGCGATCCTCTTCCACCAGCACCGAGCGCTGCCCAGGCAGGCCCGGGCCCATGTAGCCCATCTCGCGCCCGCCCATGGCGTTGGGCTGGCCGGTGAGAGAGAACGGGCCGCTGCCCGGGCGGCAGATCGCGCCGGTGGCCAGGTGCAGGTTGCACAGCGCGTTGGTGTTCCAGGTGCCGTGCGTGCTCTGGTTCAGACCCATCGTCCAGCAGCTCATCCACTCGCCGGCCGCGCCGATCAGCTGGGCGGCGCGGCGGATGTCGGCTTCCGGGACGCCGGTGATCTCGGCGACCTTCGCGGGCGGGTAGTCCCGCAGGAACGGTGGCATCGCCTCCCAGCCCTCGGTGAACTCCGCGATGAAGTCCTCGTCGACGTGCCCGTTCTCGACCAGCAGGTGCAGCAGCCCGTTGAGCAGGGCCAGGTCGGTGCCCGGCCTGATCTGCAGGTGGAGGCCGGCTTTGGCGGCGGTGGCGGTACGCCGGGGATCGACCACGATGAGCGTGGCGCCCGCCTTCACCCGCTCCATCAGCCGCAGGAACAGGATCGGGTGGCAGTCGGCCATGTTGGCGCCGATGACGAAGAAGACGTCCGCGTGCTCGAAGTCCTCATACGAACCGGGCGGGCCGTCCGAGCCCAGCGACAGCTTGTACCCGGTGCCCGCGCTGGCCATGCACAGCCGGGAGTTGGACTCGATCTGGTTGGTCCGCACGAACCCCTTGGCCAGCTTGTTGGCCAGGTATTGTGCCTCCAGCGTCATCTGGCCCGACACGTAGAAGGCCAGAGCGTCCGGGCCGTGCTCGTCCAGGATCCCGCGCAGCCGCCGCGCGGTCGCCGTGATCGCGGCGTCCATGTCGGCGGGCGCGGGTACGGCTCCGCGATCCGCCCGCGCCAGAGCAGTGGTCAGCCGGCCCGGGGCGGCGAGCAGGTCGGCGCTGGTCGCGCCCTTCGTGCACAGTCGGCCGAAATTGGCGGGGTGGGACTTGTCGCCGGAGGCCTTGACGACCCTGCGCCGCCCGGCCGCGTCCTGAGCGACCTCGAGCACCATCCCACAGCCGACACCGCAGTAGGAACAGACCGTCTTCACGGTCGAGATGGCGCTACGCGGGTCGGTCGCCGTCACCTGATCCCCTTCTGGTCACCGCCCCGGGCGGCGGTGGGCACCTCACGCACCGCACCCTAAGAAGGCCCTGTTACGCGGTTGTCACAACCGCCTCCCTCGCGTGGTTACATCCGCCCCACACGTGCAGCATCACGTTCATACCGGGTATCCCGTATCACGCCATGACCTGTTACAGCGCGAAATCAGAGCTCGGCGTCATCGACCCCTCGAGCGGCCATCCCAGCAAGACCCCGATACCGGAGTGCTACGCGGGTATGCGGCGGCTGAGCAGGGCCAGCAGGCCGATCATGATCAGCCCGAGCGCGGTCAGCCCGGCCCGGTCGGCAAGGGTTTCGGCGTTGGCCACCACCCCGAAAGCGGTGTGCGCCACCAGCGCCCCGCCGGCCAGGGCGAGGCTGTGCCGGTCCGTCCACCCGGAGCCCGTCGTCCAGCGGCGTACCAGCCATCCCGCGAGCACCGCGAGGATTGCCGCGACCAGCATCGGCACCGCCACCCAGCCGCCCTGGGTGAAGGCGGGCTGCGTGGCCCCGCCGAAGGGGAACAGCAACGCGAGGTAGCCGAACGCGACGATGCCCCCGAAGACCCCCACAGTCCACGAACCGGGCGCCGCACTCGTACCGGCGGCCGGAGCGGATGCGTTTGGGGCGGCGGGAACGAAGCGCAGTGCCGCTGCCGCGAGCAGCGCCACAACCGCCAGGCAGCCCACCACCACCGCTACCGGAGCTTGGTAGCCGGGGTCGATGAAGCCCGCCACACTCCACCGCAGCAGGGCCCCGCCCAGCACGAACACCACCCCGGCCACCACCAGCCCCGTCCCCTTCAGGTACGGCCGGTCGCGCAGGCTGGGAAACATCAGGTCGGCCAGCAGGATCGGCAGCGCCACACTGAACACGGCGTGGTAGGGCAGGTTGAGTTCGGCGACGATCGGGGTGATCACCGCGAGTAGCAGCGCGGCCCACCGGCCGCGCCCGCTGGGGTCAGATGTGGTCATGCCGCCACGGTGCCGCGCGCCGGGCAACCGCCGCTGCTACCCGAAGACCGGTCCGTGGCCACTTCGGTCCTCTTCCGTCGCCCACCTCGGTTATCTGCTGGCTGTTACTTCCAGACTTTGGTCGCTTACGCACGGGTCGCCGGCGGGCTAGCATCTGCGGTCATGTTCGTGGCCAGCGCGGAGGACGTACGGCCCGGTTGGATTCGGTCGCGGCGTGACTGGGCGGTCGGGGCGGGCGGTTTCGTGCTCGCGCTCGCCGGGGCGGTCGCGGTCGTCTGGGGAGATCTGACGGGTGGCACACCAGGCTGGTACCTGGTGGCCGACGTGGCGGGTGGTGCGCTGGCCTGTGCGGGCTTGTGGGTGTGCCGCAGGTGGCCGGTGGCCATGGGGCTGGCCGTCATCGCGCTGTCAGTGCCCGCGGCGGCCGCCTCGGTGGCGGCCGGGATCGCCGCGCTGATCGCGGCCCTGTATCGACGGCCGCCCGCCGCGATCGCCGTGGGAGCCGCGGGGGTGGTGGCGACGCTGGTCAGGTTCGCCTGGCGGCCGCCGGGGCTGGCGCCCTATCCGGTGTGGGCGCTGGTGGGCGTGCTGTTCGGGGTCGCGCTGACCGGCTGGGGCATGCTGGCGCGTACTCGACGGGAACTGGTGTTCTCGCTGGCCGAGCGGGCTCGGCGGGCCGAAGCCGACCAGCGGCTGCGTGCCGAAGAGGCGCGCCGGGCGGAGCGGATCGGCATCGCGCGGGAGATGCACGATGTGCTCGCGCACCGGCTGTCGCTGCTGGCGGTGCACGCCGGGGCGCTGGAGTTCAACGCGGGGGCGACGCCGGGCGATGTCGCGGCGGCCGCGGGGGTGATCCGGTCGAGCGCGCACCTGGCGTTGGAGGAGCTGCGTGCGGTCATCTCGGTACTCCGTGACGCGCCGCCGTCTGATGACGGCTCGTTGACGCGTGGCCGGCCGGATCTTGTGCCGCTCGTGGAGGAGTCCCGGCGGGCTGGGATGCGGGTCGAGCTGTGCGACCACGGGCTGCGGTTGGCGGATCTGCCGGACGCCACCGGCCGTGCCGCCTACCGCATCGTCCAGGAAGGTCTCACCAACGCTCGCAAGCACGCGTCCGGCCTGCCGGTCACGGTCCTCCTGTCCGGTACGGCGGGCGCCGAGCTGAGGGTCGAGGTACGCAACCCGTCGCCTGGCCAGACGGCATCCGGAACGGACACCGAGCCAGGCGGTGGGATCGGAGGACTCGTGCCCGGGGCCGATCTCGGGCTGACGGGGGCCGGGGCGGGGTTGGCAGGGCTGGCGGAGCGGGCGGTGCTGGCGGGTGGGCGGTTGGAGTGCGGGCCCGTGGTGGGCGGCGGGTTCCGGCTGGTGGCATGGCTACCATGGCCGGTGTGAGTGACTCGCCGCCGATCCGGGTGCTGATCGTCGATGATGACGCGCTCGTCCGTGCCGGTCTGACGCTGATGCTCAAAGGGGCGGCCGATCTCCTCGTGGTGGGGGCGGTGGCCGATGGTGGTGAGGTGCAGGCCGCGGTCGACCAGTACGCGCCCGATGTGGTGCTGATGGACATCCGGATGTCCGGGCTCGATGGCATCGAGGCGACTCGGCGACTGCGCGGTCGGCCCGGTGCGCCCGAGGTGATCGTGCTCACCACGTTCGACGCCGACGAGCACGTCTTCCGGGCGTTGCGGTCGGGGGCCAGTGGGTTCCTGCTCAAGGACACCCCGCCGGAGGGGATCGTCGATGCCATCCGCCGGGTCGTGGGCGGCGAGCCGATACTGTCGCCGAGCGTCACCCGGCGGTTGATCGCGCACCTGGTGCCCGAGGAGGAGAGTCGCCGTCGTGCTGACGCCCGGATGGTGCTGGCGCGGCTCAGTGAGCGTGAGCATGAGGTGGCGCTGGCGGTCGGCCAGGGTAAGCCGAACGCGGTCATCGCCGCCGAGCTGCACATGAGCGTCGGCACCGTCAAGGGCTACATCTCCCGCATCCTCACCAAGGCGGCCCTGGACAATCGGGTCCAGCTCGCCCTGGTCGTCCACGACGCGGAGAGCTCGTCATGAGGGACGTCGAGAGCTCGTCATGAGGGCTGTGTGGAGGCTCGCAAGGTGAGTTCGATGGGGTGGATCCGTTCGGTCCCCGCCGGGCTCGTACCCCTCAGCAGGTCGAACAGCAGTTCCGCGCACCGTACCCCCGCCTCCCTGGGCCGCAGGTCGATGGCGGTGATGGGTGGGTCGGCCTGGAGCATCGCGGGGCTGTCGACGCAGGACGCGAGCAGCAGGTCGCGGCCCTCCTCGCGAAGGAGCGGCAGCAGGTCCGTGGCCGATCCGGCGGGACCGCAGACCAGCGCGTCGACGCGCGGCTCCAGCGCGAGCAGGTCGCGGGCGGCCTGGTGGACCTCGCCCGCCGAGCAGTCGAAGGGGACCGTGCGGACCAGCGGGTCCACGCCGTGGCGGGTGCACCAGTCGCGGAAGCCCCGGTGTACGGAGGCGGCCCAGTCGCTCATGTCGCCGGCCACGATGAGCGCGGGACGGGTCGCGCCGGAGGCCCGCAGGTGGTCCATGAGCCGGCCCAGCATCTCGGCGTGTTCGGAGCGCACCACGCCGTCGGCCCGCCCGGTGCCGGTGAAGCGTTCGCAGGTGACCGTGGGCAGGCCGGTGTCCATGAGCTTGGCCACGATCGGGTCGTCGCCGAGGGGGTCGCCGAGGACGAGGCCGTCGACGCGCGGGGTGCGGCGGCCCGAGGTGATCAGCGTGACGTCGTAGTCGTTGTCGGCCGCCCCCCGCACGACCCCGAACACGAACGACATGTAGTAGGACGAGCGGGTGAGCACCTCGGGCACGTGCAGGCCGATGGTGCCGGTGCTCGCGCGGCGCAGGTGCCTGGCCGACCCGTTGGGTACGTAGCCGAGCGCGTCGGCCGCCTCCATCACCCGGGCCCTGGTCTCTTCCGACACCCTGCCGGAACCCCTGAGCGCGTCGGACGCGGTCGTCTTGGAAACCCCTGCCGTCTTGGCGACCGTGAGGATAGTGGCCGGCTCGTCTGCGCGCACGCCCCGATGTTAGCGCCACCGTTGTTCTGTTTCCGCCACGTATCGACCTGGCCAAAGGTCTTGTCCTCGCCCTGACACGGAAGTATGTTGACCCGCATGCCGGAACGTTCCGGCAGTGCGATGAGCAGTGCAATGAGCAGGGCAGCGAAAGGGGCGAAAGCCGGATGGCAGCTGGACGGCGGGTTCTCGGCGTCGGGGAGCGGTCTCATCCGCTCGACCCGCTCAGCGCGCAGGAGATCGAGGACGTCAAGCGGATCATGACGGACGACGGCGTGCTGGCCGTCACCGGCCGGGTGGCCTACCTCGGGATCGAGGAGCCCCCGAAGGAAGTCGTGCTCGGCGCGGCCCCCACGGCCCGGCGGGCCCGCGCCCTTGTGCTCGATCTGGCGAGCGAGCAGGCCCAGGACGTCGTCGTCTCGATCACCGAGGGACGGGTGGCGGAGCGCCGGCCGATCGACCCGATCACCGACGGCCAGGTTCCCATGCTGGACGAGGAGCACGAGCTGGTCCGGCAGGTGCTCGGCGCCGACGCCGGGTGGGCCGAGGCGCTGGCCACGCGTGGCCTGGACGACACGGCTCTGGTGTGGCTCGCCGCGCTGTCGGCGGGCAGCTATGGTCTGCCGGGCGAGGAAGGCAGGCGGATCGCCCGCGTCCTGGCCCACCTGCGGCCCACTGAGGAGAGCCTGCCCTGGGCGCACCCGATCGACGGCCTGGTGGCCTTCGTCGACCTGCTCAAGGGCGCGGTGATCGAGATCGTCGACACCGGCGCGCAGCCCATCCCCGCCGAGGCGGGCGACTACCACCTGGAGCGCGAGCACCGCACCAGCCAGCGGCCCATCCACATCACCCAGCCGGAGGGCCCCAGCTTCGGCATCGACGGCAACCTCGTCACCTGGGAGAAGTGGAACGTCCGCCTCGGCTACGACATGCGCGAGGGCCTGGTCCTGCACCAGATCGGCTTCGACGGCCGGCCGATCGTCTACCGGGCGTCGGTGGCCGAGATGCTGGTGCCGTACGGCGACCCGAGCCCGATCCGGTTCTGGCAGAACTACTTCGACACCGGCGAATACCAGCTCGGTAAGCTGGCCAACTCGCTGGAGCTGGGCTGCGACTGCCTGGGCGAGATCACCTACTTCGACGTCATCGTCACCGGCGGTGACGGCTCGCCCCAGGTGCTGCCGAACGCGATCTGCATGCACGAGGAGGACTACGGCGTGCTGTGGAAGCACACCGACCCGGCCAACGGCTCCCGCGAGACCCGCAGGCAGCGGCGGCTGGTCATCTCCTTCTTCGTCACCGTCGGCAACTACGACTACGGCTTCTACTGGTACCTCTACCTGGACGGCACCATCGAGCTGGAGGTCAAGGCCACCGGCATCGTGTTCACCGGCGCCTATGACGAGCGGGCCGCACCGTACGGCTCGCAGGTGGCGCCGGGGCTGGCCGCGCCGTACCACCAGCACCTGTTCTCCGCGCGGCTGGACATGATGGTCGACGGCCCGGCCAACGCGGTGGACGAGGTGGAGGTCGTCCGCCTGCCCATGGACGAGGGCAACCCGTACGGCAACGCCTTCGGCCGCAAGGTCACCCGCCTGCGCACCGAATCGGAGGGGCGGCGCGACGCGGACCTCGCCACGGGCCGGACCTGGCACGTGGTCAACCCGGCGGTGACCAACCGCCTGGGCGAGCCCGTCGGCTACGCGCTGTACCCCGAGGGCCTGCCCACCCTGCTCGCCCACGAGGACTCCTCGATCCGCGCCAGGGCGGAGTTCGCCACCAGCCACCTCTGGGTCACCAGGTACCATCCCCGGGAGCGGTATCCGGCCGGTGACCTGGTCAACCAGCATCCCGGTGGCGCCGGTCTGCCCGCGTACACGGCGGCGGACCGCGACATCGACGGCCAGGACATCGTGCTGTGGCACACGTTCGGGCTGACCCATTTCCCCCGTACCGAGGACTGGCCGATCATGCCCGTCGACACGTGCGGATTCACCCTGAAGCCCGCCGGCTTCTTCGACCGCAACCCCACGCTCGACGTCCCGCCGAGCAGCCAGGGCTCCTGTCACTAGAGATGAGGCGTCATGCGATACAGACTGGCCGGTAGCGTCGCGGCACTCGCGTTGGCCACTTCCGCCTGCGGCGGCGGGACGGCGGCGGCCCCGCCGGGCACCGCCGCGACCGGCTCGACGGCCGCCCCCGGCTTCCTGGCCGTGGCCGACGACAAGCTGCCCGCGGGCGGCGCGCTCAACGTCGCGGTGCACATCGACAGCGGCGCGGCGACCGGGCTCGACCCGCAACTCGCCGACGTGGCCACCTCCTGGCAGCTCATGTCGCTGGTCTACGAGACGCTGGTCACCGTGGGGCCCGACTTCACCCCGCAGCCGCGGCTCGCCGAGAGCTGGGAGAACCCGACCCCGACCGAGTACGTGTTCCACCTGCGCAAGGGCGTCGCCTTCTCCAACGGCAGGGAGATGACCGCCGACGACGTGGTGGGCAGCCTGAAGCGGCTGCTGGCCGCCAAGTCGGTGTGGCGGGGGCAGCTCGGCCCGGTCGAGAAGGTGGCCAAGGTCGACGCGGCCACGGTCAAGGTCACGCTGGCCAAGCCGTACACGCCGTTCCTGGCGGCGCTGGCCAACGTGCCCGCCGCGATCCTGCCGATGAAGGAGATCGAGGCCAAGACGCTCGACCCGGCCAAGGAGATGCTCGGCACCGGGCCGTTCAAGGTGCAGGCGCACCGCCAGGACGTGTCCTGGAATTTCGCCCGCAACGAGCATTACTGGGACAAGGGGAAGCCGGCCGCCGACAGCCTGACCGTCACGATCGCGCCCGAGGAGGCGGCCCGCGTGGCCGCCGTGCAGAACGGCAGCTCCGCCCTGGCCGCGCTGGGCAACGTCGACTCCGCCGCGATGCTGGCCGGAGCCGCGAACGTCCAGGTCGCCACCCAGGCCACCACCGACTTCTACTACCTGATGCTCAACTCCAAGAACCCCAAGTTCGCCGACCCCCGGGTCCGCCAGGCCCTGAACATGGCCCTGGACCGCAAGCAGATGGCCGAAGTGGCGCTCGGCGGCCAGGGCAGGCCCACCGGCGTCACACCCGCAGGCCTGCCCGGCGCCTGCGACCCGGCCACGCTGCCCTCGGCCACCGCGGGCGGCGCCGCGAAGGCCAAGGAGCTGCTGGCCCAGGCGGGCGTCGCGAACCTGTCGTTCACGCTCAGCATCTACTCCACCGAGCCGGCCCCCGCCGTCGCCCAGGTGATCCAGCAGAACCTCCAGCAGGCCGGCGTCGCCGTCAAGATCGAGCAGATGGACGAGGCGAGCTGGTCGGGCAAGGTGTACGGCAAGGTGCCCGCGACGTTCGACGCCGCGCTGTCGTGGTTCGCCGGGTACGCCGACCCCGGCATGGTCACCACCTGGTGGAACCCCGACGTGGCCGGCTTCAACGTGGGCTTCATGCAGGCCGACAAGGACCTCAACAAGCTGATCGCCGCCGCGACCGAGACCCCGTCGGGCGCCGAGCGCGACAAGGCGCTGGCCGCGGTGTGCGCCAAGGTGGACACCGACGCGCAGATGATCCCGCTGGTCACCCGCCCGGCCACGGTCGCCTACCGCGCCGACGCGGTCAGCCCGAGCCTGTACGCCACCGAGGGCTACGGCAACCTGCTCCGGCTGGTCGCCGACGCCCGGGTCAAGAAGGGCTGACGATGCGGCTCCTGCTGTGGTGGGCGGGCCGGGCGCTGAGCTCGGCCGTCACCCTCCTCGGCATCTCCGTCCTGATCTTCGCGGCGCTCCGGCTGATGCCGGGCGGGTTCGCCGAGACGATCCTGGGCCCGTTCGCCACCCCTGAGCAGAAGGCCGAGCTGGCCGCCAGGTACGGGCTCGACCAGTCGGTGTTCGCGCAGTACGGGCACTGGATGGCGGCGGTCGGCACCGGGGACTTCGGCACCTCGATGATCAGCGGGCAGCCGGTCGCGGGCGAGCTGTGGACCAGGCTTCCGGTGACCGCCCAGCTCACCCTGCTCGCCGTCGGCGCCGCCCTCCTGACGGGGGTGCCGCTCGGCGTGCTGACCGCGCTGCGCGCCCGCCCCGGAGGCGGCGGCGCCGCCGGGCGGCTGCTCAGCGGGCTGGGCGTGAGCGTCCCCGAGTTCGCGCTGGGCAGCCTGGTGGTGTTCGTGGTCTCCCGGTACGGCCTGCAGACCAGCGGCTATCTGCTGCCCGCCGCGGTGCTGTCGATCTTCGCCATCTCGGCGACGGCCAGGACGACCCGTGACGCCGTGCTGAACGTACTGGTCGAGCCGCACGTCACGGCCGCCGTCGCCCGGGGCGAGACGCCGTGGTTCATCGTCAGGCACCACATCCTGCGCAACGCCGCGGGACCCGTGCTGACGCTCACCGCGACGATCACCGCCTACCTCCTGGGTGGCGCGCTGATCGTGGAGTACCTGTTCAACCTGCCGGGCATCGGCTCGTACATCGTCCAGGCCGTGGGACGCAGGGACTACGCGGTCGTGCAGGCGGGCGTGCTGCTGGCGGCCACCGTGTTCATCGTCATGAACGTCCTGATCGACCTGCTGGTCGGCCTGGTCGACCCGAGGCTCGGGAGGCGCGCGTGAACAGGACCACGCGGGTGAAGGCGCGGCGGCTTGATCCGCTGTCGCTGACCGGCCTGGGCTGCCTGCTGCTGCTCGTACTGGTCGCGCTCGGCTCGCTGGTGCACGCCGGCGGGGACCCCGACGCGATCGTCGGGCCGAGGCTGCGGCCGCCGGGGCCGGGCTGGTGGCTGGGCACCGACAACCTGGGCCGCTCGATGCTGCCGCGCGTCATGGAGGGCGTCGGCACCACGCTGCTGCTCTCCTCGGCCGCCGTCCTGGTGACCGCCGCGCTCAGCGCGGGCTTCGGCATCCTCGCCGGATACCGCGGCGGCTACCTGAACGAGCTGGTCATGCGGGTGGTGGAGCTGCTCTACTCCTTCCCGGCCATCGTCCTGGCGATCCTGGTGGCGGCGGTCGCCGGGCCCGGCCAGCTCGCGGCGGTGGCCAGCATCGTGCTGGTCACGATCCCGCTGATGATCCGGCTGGTACGAGCCGCCGCCGTCGCCGTGGCCGAACGCGACTACGTGACCGCCGCGGCCATCAGCGGCGCGGGACTGCCCCGGATCCTCGGCCGCCACATCCTGCCGAACGTGGCCGGCACCATCGCGGTGCAGGGCACCTACGCGTTGTCGGTCGGCATCTCGGTCGAGGGCGGTCTCAGCTTCCTCGGCTTCGGCGTGCAGCCGCCGCAGGCGTCGCTCGGGGTGCTGATCCGCCAGGGTGGCACCTACATGATGGCGGCCCCCTGGCTGATCATCGGGCCCGGCGTCGTGCTGGTGCTCGCCATCCTGTCCATCAACGTGCTGGGCGACGGGCTGCGCGACCGGTTCGAGCCGAGGGAGACGAGGGCACTGATATGAGCGCGCTGCTCGAAGTGGACGGCCTGGAGGTCGACTACGGAACGGCCCGCGCCCTCGACGGCGCCGACCTGCGGGTGGCGGCGGGCGAGGCCGTCGGGGTCGTGGGCGAGAGCGGGTCCGGCAAGTCCACGCTCGGCGCGGCGATCGGCCGCCTGCTGCCCCGCCAGGCGGTGGTCACCGCGGGCACGGTGCGCGTGGCCGGCGAGCCGGTACTGGACCTGCCGCCCGCCGCGCTGCGGCGGCTGCGCGGGCAGCGGCTCGGCTTCGTCTTCCAGGACCCGATCGCCTCCCTCGACCCGACCATGCGGGTCGGCAAGCAGCTCAAGCTCGTCCTACGAGCACAAAGCCGCGACGGTCGTGACGGCGGTCGAGGCGGTCGCCGAGGTCGGGTTGACGGGGATGTGGCTTTTCACCTGGGGCGGGTCAAGCTCGACGACCCGCGCGTGGCGGCCGCCTACCCGCACCAGTTGTCCGGCGGCATGGCCCAGCGGGTGGCGATCGCGCTGGCCATGGCCGCCTCGCCCGAGCTGCTGGTCGCCGACGAGCCGACCGCCTCGCTCGACAGCCAGGTGCGCGAGGAGGTGCTGAACGTGGTGTTCTCGCTGGCCCGCGAGGAGGGCACGAGCATCGTCTGGCTCAGCCACGACCTGCCGGCCGTCGCCCGCAGATGCGACCGCGTGGCGGTCATGTACGCCGGGCGCGTCGTGGAGAGCGGCCCCGCCGCCGAGGTGCTCGGCAACCCCGTCCACCCCTACACCGCCGCCCTGGCCAGATCGGCCCCCGCAGCGGCCACCCCCGGGGTGCGGCTGGAGCCGGTGCCCGGCCGCCCGCCGGTCCTGACCGGCCCCTCGGCCGGCTGCGCGTTCGCGCCCCGCTGCCCCTTCTCCGAGGACCGCTGCACCACCGAGCGCCCCGAACCGGTCCGCGTCGGCGCCCAGGACGTGCTCTGCCACCGGGCCGCCGAGCTGGAGGTGATCGCGTGATCCTCGATCTCACCGACGTCACGGTCTCCTTCACCACGGGCCCGCCGCTGCGCCGCACCCGGCTGGACGCCATGCGCGGCGTCTCGCTCCGCGTCGCCGAAGGCGAGACGCTCGGCCTGGTGGGCGAGTCGGGCTCGGGCAAGACGACCACCAGCCGGGTGGCGCTCGGGCTGCAGCGGCCCACCTCCGGCACGGTCAGGTTCGACGGCCGCCCCTTCCCCCGGCGGCGCAAGGACCTGGCCGGACGGATGCAGGCCGTGCTCCAGCACCCGCACTGGTCGCTGAACCCGAGGATGCGCATCGGCCAGAGCGTCGCCGAGCCGCTGGCCGTCCTGGGGAAGGACGCCGGTTCGCGGGTCCCCGAGGCGCTCGAACAGGTCGGCCTGGAGCCCGGCTTCGCCGACCGCTACCCGCACGAACTGTCCGGTGGCCAGCGGCAGCGGGTGTCCATCGCCCGCGCGCTGATCACCCGGCCGGGCTTCATCGTCTTCGACGAGGCCGTCAGCGCCCTGGACGTCTCCGTTCAGGTGCAGATACTCAACCTGCTCAAGGACCTCCAGGCGGAGTACGGCTTCGCCGCGCTGTTCATCTCCCACGACCTCGGCGCCGTCCGCTACGTGGCCGACCGGATCGCCGTCATGCGCGGCGGCGAGGTCGTCGAGACCGCCGACGCGGTCACCTTCTACTCCGCACCCGAACATCCGTACTCACGACAACTCCTGGAGTCCCTGTGACCCTCGCTCCCGTGTCGGCCTTCGCCGCCGGCGTGCCCGGTAACTCCGACCTCACGCTGACCCCGCAGCCCAGCCCGGGACGCGGCTCGGTCGCCTTCGACCTGCCCGGCGTGTACGTCGGCACCGCGGAGTACGGCGAGGGCCCCACCGGCTGCACCGTCGTGCACGTCCCCGCGGGCGCGCGGACCGCCGTGGACGCCCGCGGCGGGGCGGTCGGCCTGAGCGGCGGCTACGACTACAACCACGCCATCTGCCTGACGGGCGGCTCGGTGTACGGGATGTCGGCGATCGCCGGGGTCAGCGAGGAACTGCTGGCCGGCCGGAGCAACCGGACCAAGTGGGATGAACTGCAACTCGTCTCGGGTGCGGTGATCTATGACTTCTCCACCCGGGACAACGCCGTACACCCCGACGGGCGACTGGGCCGCGCCGCGCTGCGCGCCGCCGTCGAGGGCGAGTTCCCCGTGGGCAGGTGCGGCGCCGGCCGCAGCGCCAGCGCGGGCAAGGTCGAGTTCGACAGGGCGGAGTTCGCCGGGCAGGGCGCCGCCTTCGGCACCTTCGGGGCGGTCAAGGTCCTGGTGGCGACGGTGGTCAACTCCGTGGGCGTGGTCGTCGGCCGCGACGGGACGATCCTGCGCGGCAACTACCACGCCGGCGAGGACGCCAGGCGCCATCCGAGCGTGGACTACGCGATCGCCTCGGACGCTCCGGCCGTCATGGGCAACACCACACTGACGGTCATGATCACGAACGTACGGCTGGCCGACGTCGAGCTCACCCAGCTCAGCCGCCAGGTGCACGGCTCCATGAACCGCGGCATCCAGCCGTTCCACACCCAGAACGACGGCGACGTGCTGTTCGCGCTGACCACCGACGAGGTCGAGCTGGGCGGGCTCAAGCCGGCCGGGCTGGGCGCGCTGGCGTCGGAGATCGCCTGGGACGCCATCCTGAGCAGCGTGGAGTAGGCGGGATGTACAGCTTCCCGCGTTTCGCGGCACCAGGTCCCGCGCACGTGGCGCGGCTGGTACGGGAGAACCCGTTCGCGCTGGTGATCACCGCGACCGGCGGCGTACCCGTGGCCACCCACGTGCCCGTCATCGTGGAGAGCGGCGGCGAGTCCACGTTCGTGGGCGCGACGCTGCTCGGCCACATGGCCAGAGTCAACCCGCACTGGCGGGCCTGGGACCCGGCTGCCACCGCTGATGGGTCCGCGCCCAAAACGCCCGAGCCCAAAACGCCCGCGTCAAAGGCGCCCGAGGTGCTCGTGGTCTTCTCCAGCGCGCACGGCTACGTCTCGCCGACCAGCTACGCGGTCGACCCCGCAGTGCCGACCTGGGACTACGCGGCCGTCCACCTGACCGGCCTGATCGAGCCGTACCCCGACCCCTTGGACGTCGTGCGGCGCACGGTGGAGGCGATGGAGTCGCCGCGGACGCCGAGCTGGCGGCCCAGCCCGGCCTCCGAGGAGGTCTTCGCCAGGATCGTGTCCGGCGTGGCGGCCTTCCGCGTACGGGTCACGGCCGAGCAGAGCGTGTTCAAGCTGAGCCAGGACAAGGACGACGAGCAGCGCCACCGGGTCCACCGCGACGCGGGCGCCGCCGTTGCCGCACTGATGGACGAGGTGGACCCCAGATGACGTTTCCCTCCTATACCTCCTCCTGCCTCGACGCGGCGGGACGCGGCAGGCAGTTCGGCGCCCGCTGGCGCGAGGCCGTACACGCCAATCTCGACGGCTATCTGCGGCTGTTCGAGGTGAGCGGTGCTGACCAGGGGCGGGTCAGAGAGCTGGGCGAGCAGGCGCTCGACAGCACCGCCGCGTGGGCGCCGGAGCTCGCCGAGGAGATCGGCGGCATCGCGGCGGGGTGCGGCCTGGAGCCCTGGCAGGTCGCCGTCGTCAACGCGCGCACCGAGATCCTGGCCGCGCTGCGCCACGACGGGGAGGGCGAGTGCTCCACCGCCGTCGTGCTCGGCGGCGGGCTGCCGCCGCGCACGACGCAGACCTGGGACTGGCACGACCACCTGCGCGACGCGCCGCTGCTGTGGGCGTACGAGCCGCGCGAGGGACACAAGGTACGGACCTTCACCGAGTTCGGGGTGCTGGCCAAGATCGGCGTGAACAGCGCGGGACTGGGCGCGCACTTCAACATCCTGCGCCACGAGTCGGACCACGCCGACGCCGGCGTGCCCGTGCACGTGGTCGCCCGCCGGATCCTGGACGAGGCCGCCACCCTGGAGCAGGCCACCGAGATCGCCAGGTCGGCCAAGACGTCGGCGTCCACCGTGATCACCGTGGTCACCGAGGAGGGCGCCAGGTCGCTGGAGATCTGCCCGGACGGCGTCGCGGTCGTCGAGGCGGACGCCGCCGGCGTACTGCTGCACGCCAACCACTTCCTGGACGGCGCGCTGAGCGCGGGGGAGCGGCTGGGCACCGAGCGGCCGGGCACCTACGCCAGGCTCGAACACCTGGAGGAGCGGACCGGCGAACTGGGCGACCCGGACGCCACAGCCAGGGCGCGGGCGATGACCTGCCACGCGCCGGTGGCGCCCGTGTGCGCGCACGCCGACCCCGCGCTGCCGCTCGACCAGCGCTGGGAGACGCTCGCGGTGATCAGCCTGGACGTGGCCGCGGCCGAGATGCGGGTGCACAAGGGCAGGCTCTGCCAGGTCACCGGTTCGACCTGGCAGACCTTCTGAACCCGTCAGTGGAACGCGGGCACCCCGGTCAGCGCCTTGCCCACCACCAGCGTGTGGATCTCCGAGGTGCCCTCGTAGGTCAGCACGGACTCCAGGTTGACCGCGTGCCTGATCACCGGGTACTCCAGGGTGATGCCGCTCGCGCCGAGCAGCGTGCGGCACGTCCTGGCGATGTCGATCGCCTCGCGCACGTTGTTCAGCTTGCCGACGCTCACCTGCTCGGGGGTCAGCTCGCCCCGCTCCTTCAGCCGCCCGAGATGCACCGCCAGCAACAGGCCCTTGCCCAGCTCCAGCGTCATGTCGGCGAGCTTCTCCTGGGTGAGCTGGAAAGAGGCGAGCGGCCGGGCGAAGATCTCCCGCTCGGCCGCGTAGGCGAGCGCCGTCTCCAGGCAGTCGAGCGCCGCGCCCATCGCGCCGAACACGATGCCGAACCGGGCCTCGTTCAGGCAGCCGAGGGGCCCGGACAGGCCGCGCGCGCCGGGCAGCATCGCCTCCTGCGGGAGCCGCACGCCGTCCAGCACCAGCTCGCTCGTCACGCTCGCGCGCAGGGAGACCTTCCGCTTGAGATCGTGTACGGCGAAGCCGGGCATGCCCGCGGGCACCAGGAAGCCGCGGATGCCCTCCTCGGCCCGCGCCCAGACCACGGCCACGTCCGACACCGAGCCGTTGGTGATCCACATCTTGGTGCCGTTCAGCACCCAGTCGGAGCCGTCGCGCTTGGCCGTCGTCCGCATGCCCGCCGGGTCGGAGCCGAAGTCGGGCTCGGTGAGGCCGAAGCAGCCGATGCGCTCACCGGCCGCCATCGCGGGCAGCCACTCCTGCTTCTGCTCCTCGCTGCCGTACTTCCAGATCGCGTACATGGCCAGCGAACCCTGCACCGAGACCAGGCTGCGCAGGCCGGAGTCGGCCGCCTCCAGCTCCAGGCAGGCCAGGCCGTAGGCGACGGCGCCGAGGCCCGCGCAGCCGTACCCGTCCAGGTGCATGCCGAGGACGCCGACGGACCCGAGCGAGCGGGCCAGCTCGCGGGCGGGCAGCGCGCCCGCCTCGAACCAGTCCGCGACGTACGGCCGGATCTCCCGGTCGCACACCTGGCGGACGGTCTGGCGGATGTCGCGTTCCTCGTCGGTGAGCAGAGCGTCGATGGCGAAGAGGGCGGAGGGGTGCATTTCTACGCTCCCTGTATTTTGGATCCAATATTGATTATCCAATATGACACAGTTAAGGTGCGTTGACCATGGACATCCTGAACCTCGTGGACGGCCGCTGGATCGAGGGATCCGGTGCGGAGTTCACCGACACCAACCCCGCCCGGCCGGAGGAGGTCGTCGCCCGCGGCCACGCCGCCTCATCCGAGCAGGTGGAGCAGGCGATCCGCGCGGCCCGCGCCGCCGCCCCCACCTGGCGGGCCACCCCGCACCACGAACGCGCGGCCGTGCTCGCCGCGGCCGCCACCCTGATCGACGACGCCGCCGAGGAGTGGGGCCGCGAGCTGAGCCGCGAAGAGGGCAAGACCCTGCCCGAAGGCGTGGCGGAGGTACGCGGCGCGGCCAGGATCCTGCGCTACTACGCCGCCGAGGCCGACCGGGAGAGCGGCGAGATCTACGCCTCCCCGCGCCGCGGCGAGAACCTCCTCGTCATGCGCAAGCCGGTCGGCGTGGCCGGGGTGATCACCCCGTTCAACTTCCCGATCGCCATCCCCGCCTGGAAGCTGGCGCCCGCCCTCACCTACGGCAACACGGTCGTGTGGAAGCCGTCCTCGCTCGTCCCGCTGCTCGCCACCCGCCTGGCCGGCGCGCTCGTCGACGCGGGCCTGCCCGCGGGCGTGCTCAACCTCGTGTACGGCGAGGGCGACGCGGGCGCGGCGATCATCGGCCACCCCGGCGTGGACGTGGTCTCCTTCACCGGGTCCACCGAAGTGGGCCGGGCCGTCATCGCGCGCTGCGGCGAGCTGGCCAAGCCGGTGCAGACCGAGATGGGCGGCAAGAACGCCGCCGTCGTCCTGGCCGACGCCGACCTCGACCACGCGGCCGAGCAGGTGTGCCTGGGCGCGTTCCGGTCCACCGGGCAGAAGTGCACGGCGACCTCCCGGCTGGTGGTCGAGGAGTCCGTCGCCGACGAACTGCTGCGCAAGGTGGCCGCCAAGGCGGAGGCGCTGGTCGTCGGCGACCCGCTCGGCGCCGGGGTGGACATGGGCCCGCTGGTCAGCGCCGCGGCCAGGGACCGGGTGTCGGCGGGCGTGCGCGACGCGCTCGGGCAGGGCGCCACCGTGCTGGCGGGCGCCCGTCCGTACACCGGCGGCGGCGATCTCGCGGCCGGCTGGTTCACGCCGCCGACCGTGCTCGCGCTGCCGGGCACCGACGTGGACCTGTGGAGCAGGGAGCTGTTCGGCCCCGTCGTGGGCGCCGTGCGGGCGTCGGGCCCCGAGGAGGCGCTGCGGCTGGCCAACCACAGTGAGCACGGCCTGTCGGCGGCGATCTTCACCAGGGACCTCGGCGTGGCCCTCCAGGCCGTCGAACACCTGGAGGTCGGCGTGCTGCACGTCAACTCCGAGTCGGCGGGCACCTTCCCCTGGGTGCCGTTCGGCGGGCGCAAGCTCAGCGGCTTCGGGCCCAGGGAGCAGGGGCGCGCGGCCCGCGAGTTCTTCACCCAGACCGTGACCGTCTACCTCGGCGCCCCGGCATGAGCGGCTCCCTGTCCGGGCTGCTGGTCGCCGACTTCAGCCGGGTGCTGGCCGGCCCGTACGCGACCATGCTGCTGGCCGACCTCGGCGCCGACGTCGTCAAGGTGGAACGCCCCGGCGCCGGCGACGACACGCGCTCGTGGGGACCGCCGCACGCCGGGGGAGTGGCCACCTACTTCCTGGCCGTCAACCGCAACAAGCGCTCGATCGCCCTCGACCTGCGCGACCCCGCCGACCTGGAGGTGGCCCGCGCGCTGGCCGCCCGCGCCGACGTGCTCGTCGAGAACTTCAAACCGGGCACCATGGACCGGCTGGGCGTCGGCTACTCCTCCTTGAGCGCCGCCAACCCCGGGCTGGTCTACTGCTCGATCACCGGGTTCGGCGCGGGCAAGGGCGCGGAACTGCCGGGGTACGACCTCATCGCGCAGGCCGTCGGCGGGCTGATGAGCGTGACGGGCGAGCCGGACGGTCCCGGCACGAAGGCGGGCGTGGCCCTCGTCGACGTGATCACCGGACTGCACGCGGGACTCGGCGTGCTGGCCGCGCTGCGCCACCGCGACGCCACCGGGCAGGGACAGCGGGTGTCGGTGTCGCTGCTGTCGTCTCTGCTGTCGGCCCTGACCAACCACGCCTCCGGGTACGCCGCCGCCGGCGTGGTGCCGAAGGCCATGGGGAACCGGCATCCGAGCATCGTGCCGTACGAGGTGTTCCAGGCCGCCGACCGGCCGATCGTCATCGCGGCCGGGAACGACCGGCAGTTCCGCGCCCTGTGCGAGGTGCTGGGCCGGGCCGACCTGGCGGAGGACGTGCGCTTCGCCGCCAACACCGGCCGGGTCGCCTGCCGGGAGGAGCTCGTGGGCGAGCTCGACCGGGCCCTGGCGGCGCGCACCGCCGACGAGTGGTTCGCCGCGCTCACCCCGGCCGGGGTGCCGTGCGGGCCGATCAACACCCTGGACGCGGCCTTCGCCTTCGCCGCGGAACTCGGGCTGGAGCCACTGGCCGGTGATCAGGTGGCCAACCCCATCGGCCTGGGCGCGACGCCGCCCGAGTACCGCCTCCCGCCGCCCTCGCTCGGGCAGGACGCGGACTGGGTCCGTGAGATATTGGGGCAATGACCTCGGTAGAAGGGCACCGCAGGCCGCCCACGGCCCAGCAGTTCGTCCTGGAGGAGCTCAGGCGGGCGATCACCACGGGCCGCCTGCGCCCAGGCGACCCGATCAGGCAGGAGGCGCTGGCCGAGGAGTTCGACGTCAGCCGGGTCCCGTTGCGCGAGGCGCTGAAGACCCTGGAGGGCGAGGGGCTGGTCACCTACAAGGCGCACCGCGGCTACTGCGTGCAGCGGCTGTCGCTCGACGACCTGCGCGAGGTATACCTGATCCGCGAACTGCTCGAGGCCGAGGCGGTCCGCCGCGCGGTCGAGCACCTCACCGACGCCGGCCTGGAGGCGGCCGAACGCGCGCAGGCCGAGGTCGAGCGGGCCGCGGCGGCGGGCGACGTGCTGGAGATGGCCGAGGCCAACCGCCGCTTCCACATGACCATCTTCGAGTGGTCGGAGTTGCCGCGGCTGGTCCGGCTGATCAGAACGCTGTGGGACTCCACCGACGCCTACCGGTCCCTGTACTACGGCGAGGAGCCCAACCGGCAGCGGGTCATCGAGGAGCACCGCGCCACACTCGACCTCCTGCGCCGCCGCGACGCGGAGGCCGTGGTGCTCGTGCTGGCCGCGCATCGCGCCCACGCGGTGACCGCCATAGAGGCGCGGTTGTCCCCTGGTACGGTCGGCTGACCGGCGGGTTCGGCGCGGCGGACTTCTGATCCGACGGTCGCAGGTTCGAATCCTGCAGGGCGCGCTTTGATCATGGTCTGACCTGTGGTGATGCGGGATCGGATGCGTTCTAGAATTTTCGTCTAGCGTTTGTGTGCTCCGTGCGTGCTCGCCCGCACCAACCCCGCACACACCATGATCCATTCACCGTGCGCCTCACCACACCCCGCCTCATCAACCTCTCTCGGCGGCTTCATCCGACCGCACGAGATCGACATAGCCAGCGCGCGATCGGAGCAGACGGCGGGAGGAAGAACACCCCGAGGTCCCCCCGCCCGATGATCTTCCAGTCATCTCGCGTGCCCCATCAGCAGAGCGCTCCACATGGCATCTGCCGCATGGAAGGACCAGCGATCACTCTCATGAATGACGCTCTTCCCGTCTCGGAGAGCCGTCCGGCGGATGAACCGCAACCCGCCGAGCGTGATCAGTTCGTAGAAGACCTCATCGCAGTCGCAGGTCCACTGCATAACCCGGCCGTCCGGCTCACCCCCGCGTGGAGCGTTCCACGCCAGCTCCTCGCAGTGCGACTGCACGGCTGACACATGCGGCGCCGTGCAATAAGGGGGAAACCGCCAGTGACCGACCACCCAGCTCACCCCTTCACCCCACGCTCTCTGCGCGCGACCCCCGCCGCCACGCCTTCCCCTGCGCAGACAGGCACGACCTGACCCGTGAACGTCTCCGCCCAGACCGCGCACTGCCCCGCACCCAGCAAGCGCACGCCCCACCTGAGCGAGACCTGCTCGACCAGCCACAGACCCCGCCCATGACAGTCATCACCACCGGACTCACGCGCCTGAGGAACCGTGTCCGCCCCGTCATCGGTCACCTCAACGCGGACGACCTCGGCATCAACGGCGACGACATCCACCGTCACCACCCCGCCATGAAGCCCGGAGGCGGTATGGAGCAGCGAATTGGTGACCAACTCGCTGATGATCAGCAGCGCATTCTCCATGTCCCGATGCCCTGCCGCCGTCAGCATCTCCTCGACGCAGTGACGAGCCACCGCCACCGAATGCGCCACCCCCGGCAACACGAATTCACCAAGAAAGCGCTCGTTCACAACGCCACCCCCGTCCCCAACGCCGCTTGCTGGAACGCCGCACGGCGAGCAGCCCGTTCAGGCTCCGCAGCCACGTGACAGGCGTAGAGCGCCCGCTTTCGCGAACTGTCCCAACCCACGCGCCACCAAAACCACGAACCGTCGCACCACACGACCAAGCCCACCCAGGCCGACACCACGGCCAAGCCATAACCAGCATGGACATCAGCCCTGATCGAGTAGACCTCCCCTAGGACGCGTCGCAGCTCTTGAGCAGCGGTCATCGCCGGAGGCGATACGGCCACCTTGTGCATTCCGTATGTAGCCACGGCACTACCTTTCGGACACGTGATGCCGATGCGGACGTAAGCACATGAACACGAAAAGTCATGGTCCCTGGTCATGGGTGCCTAACGGTCTCGATCGCGTCACCCATCCTGTACGTTGACAGTCAAATTCGCAATGTCAATCTTTGACTGTTCCGATTAATGAGTGAATGTCCGACGCCGATAGATGGCTCACAGTCACAAGCGATAGCGTGGGAGTGCCATGATCAGCGACAGACACAGTCCTACGGTTCGCCGACGCCGTCTCTCAGCAGAGTTGCGCCGTCTCCGAGACCAGGCCCAGATGACCTCCACCGAAGTCGCCGAGACTTTGGAATGGTCGCGGGGGAAACTGAGCCGCATTGAGAACGCTCAGTGGCAGCGCCCCAATCCGCGTGACGTTCAAGACTTGCTTGACGTGTACAGAATCACTGACGTCGAGCAGCGAAACGCGCTCATCACTCTCGCCAGGGAATCCCGCCAGCAGGGTTGGTGGACCGCCTACAAAGATGTCCTCGCAGGTAGCTACATCGACCTGGAAGCTGAGGCGTCTGTCCTCCGCACCTTTGAACCGCTTGTGATCCCGGGGCTTCTCCAGACCGCCGACTACGCGGAGCGGACCATGCGGGCCGCTCTTCTGCGTGATCCTGAGGAGATTCCCCGCAGGGTGGCGCTACGCATGAACCGCCAAAGTATCCTGACCAAGGATCGACACCCGGCATTTCATGCGATCATCGATGAGGCCGCGCTGATACGCCCGATGGGCTCTGCCGCCATCCAACGCGCCCAGCTACAGAAGCTTGTCGAAGTCGGCTCGCTGGAGCACGTCACACTTCAGATCATGCCACTAAGCAGTGGGATGCACCCTGGCCTTGCCGGCCAGTTCGTGATCATGGACTTCCCGGACGATCCCCCAATCGTCTATATCGAGACAGGAACTGACGGCTTGTATCTGGAGAAGCTCGACGAGCTTGCCCGTTATACACTGGTTTTTCAGCACCTTTGCACAACGGCGCTCGCCCCGGAAGCATCGGTTGCCTACCTGTCCGACATGATCAGCAAGCTTAAGTGAGGCAACTTCCCATGGATCCCGTTTGGCGGAAGAGTTCACGAAGCCAAGGATCGACCGACAATTGCGTTGAGATCGCCCCAATCGGGGACATGATTGGCATCAGGGACTCTAAGGATCGACAAGGCCCCAAGCTGATCTTCACAAGGTCCGAGTGGGATGCCTTTGTGCAAGGAATCAAGGCCGGAGAGTTCGACTACATAGCGTAACTCTCGCGGGCCACCCTGAAAGCCGAGGTTTAACCATGGCCTCCGGTACTACATTCAGAGATCTTGAGATTTTGGCCTGCGACGCGGTGTAGTTGATTCATCGTCGGTGTGTGACCTGTTCTCTCACCTACGATCTGGTCGTGTCCTGGGATGCGGAGCTGACCGCGTTGACCGAGTGGGTCGCTGGGCCGATGTTCACCCGGCCTGAGCCGCGCGTGACCTTTCCTGACCTGGTTCGGAGCCTGCTGGCCGATGTGCCGCGGAAGAATTGCTGGCAGTTGGCCAATCACATCGGGCACGTCAAGGCTTACCGGTTCGAGCATCTGCTGAACGGCGCCAAGTGGGACGCCGATGCCCTGCGCGATGAGGTGCGTTCCTATGTGCTGGGCCACCTGGGCCGGCCGGACGGGGTACTGATCGCCGATGACACCAGCGCGATCAAGAAGGGCGACTAATGCCGATCTCGGCATTAGTCGCCTTATGACGAGCACGTCGTAATGCCGATGAGGCTTGTGTTGCTGCATGTCACGTGTGGTGTCACTTCGCGATACTCGTAATAATTCTTGCCGATTTGGGCGTAACTATCGCCGGGGTGGGGCGTCTTGTCAGTGGGGGTGTCCTCGACAAGACGGAGGCGTTCATGGGGCGGATTGTGGTGGAAGGGCCGCTGGCCTCGTTCGCGGATGGGCTGCGCGGCTACTTGGCTGTCGGGGGGTATGCGCTCGATACGGTACGTGATCACGTCCATTTACTCGCCGAGCTGAGTGATTGGCTGTCGGCTCGGGACATGACGGTCGGAGATCTGACCGAGTCGGTCGCCGAAGAGTTCCTGCGGGCCCGTCGTGCTACCGGTCTCCGGATCGGTGTGACGGAGCGGGCGCTGGCACCCACGTTGAGGTATCTGCGGAGCCTGCAGGCCGTGCCGCAGCCCAGTTCTCGGGCGCCGGTGACCTTCCAGGAGGTCGCGCTGGAGCAGTACCGGCGTCATCTGGCAGGCGAACGGGGGGCGACCGAGGGCACGATCAAGCACTCGCTGCCCGTCCAGGCCGCGTACCTGCACCGCGAAATACCAGCTGCCGTGATCGTCGTCCACCGGCAGACGCGGGCACGTCACGCCTCGCTGACGTCCCGTTGCCGCATCCACACAGCCGCATCGCCTGCTGACCTGCACACGAGTCTTTGCCATCGGTCTCACCTCCACCCCTACGGTGTGCGACGACAGACGCGCCAGCTAGAGCTCGGACTCGATCAGGGGTGACCCCAGGTCAAGTGTCCGGAGAACGGGGAAGCTCACGCGCTGGCCGGCACGCCGGGGATGGGCAAGACCAACACCTTGCGACGGTCGCAGGCGCAGCCCTGATTGCGCAGGGAAACCCCAGATCACAGTGCGAAACCGTGTTTTCGAGCGGGACAGGCTGGAGTTCGCGCCGCCACGCGAAACCCTCACATGGTCGTGACCTGGGCGGATTTGATTATCGGCAGGCACATCTCTAATGATCATGAAAACTGGGCGAACACAGTTGAGCCACATGCGAGACACACCCGCATCGCTTGGGATGCAATATCGCCATCAACCTGCTCATCCCATGACCTCTCAAGGACCGCCCTCATGCCCTCCTGGCTCGGCCCCCTCGACGTCGCTGACAAGGTCGCGTCCGTCCTCAGCCTGCTCGTCGCGGTGATCGCACTCATCGTCAGCATCCACTTCGCGCGCAAGGCCACTGGAACGCGCGCCCTCAGTGACCCTTTTTCATCCTCAGGCGGCCTGAGCAACGCGGTGGTTCTGGAGGACGGCGATGGCCTTGCAGAGGTGGCCGGCCTTGCTCGGACTG